>NZ_CP046509.1:2568697-2873154 GCF_009738185.1 Erwinia sorbitola
CTGGGGTCTCAGTGCCTATCAGGCGGTGGAAAAACAGCTGGTTACCCCGGCAGTAGAGGCGGTGGTGGAAGCTAACACCCTGCTTTCAGGTCTCGGTTTCGAAAATGCCGGTCTGGCTGGTGCCCACGCCATTCACAATGGTTTCACCGCCATCCATGGCGATATTCACCATCTGACGCACGGTGAAAAAGTCGCCTACGGCACCCTGACCCAAATGGTGCTGGAACAGCGTCCTGATGAGGAGATCGCCCGCTACGTGCGCTTCTACCGCGCCATTAAAATGCCAACCACGCTTAAAGAGTTGCATCTGGAAAATGAGAGCTGGGAAAATCTGGTGAAAGTCGGCGCGCTAGCTAACAGCGAGGGGGATACGTTGAAAAACCTGAACCCGGGCCTGACCCCTGAAGATGTGGCGCACGCTATTCTGGCCGTTGATACTTTTAGCAAGTCAGTTAAATAACTGCGTATTACTCAGGCCGGCCATAATGGCCGGCCCTGTCAAGCCAGCTCTCCTTTATTCCCAATATTCGAATCGGTAGGCGGCCGTAATATTGCGCCGGACAATCCCGCTGGGAAAAACCTCCATTTCATGGGAATAGCTCAACGTACAGTTGCCACGTTCATCCCACAGCTGACACTCGTCCACGGTTGTCATACTGCTTATCGGCGTGTCTGAACGAATATTTAAACGCAGTTCGCGGCCATCCTTATCGTAATCCCACGTCGTTTTCTCACTTTCAGACTCTGAAGCAACCAGCTGATTTTTCTTATTCCAACGGTAAAGTAAATCACCATTACTGTTATTATCCGATCCCCGGGCAACACTACGAATCAATCGCTGCTGACGATCAAAATGATGGGTCGTTTCGGTAAAGCCTTTTTCATCGTTAAGAATAAAGGTATCGCTTGAGCTGACAATATCGCCCCGGCGATTAATACGGTAGTGTGTGGTTCCATGTTTATCATTAACCACCCGCGCCTGGCCGCTGCTCAGATCATTAACCGTCATTGCGTAACTTGAAAGCCAGCCATCCCTGACATGCTCAATGCTCTGGATCAGCGAGAGCTGGATAGCGCCTTCCTGTTTATCAAAACGAATATCGGCGCGTTTCAGCACCCCACAGCGGTCAAATTCGCCAATCATGCGTTTTTGCTGGTTTACATCCTTGCCAAACTCCCCAAGCACAAACTGTTTAAGCGGCCCGCGCGCCGTTCCCCCGAGCATTACAATACTGTTATTACTATTCACCTGCTGATGGTCAGGCGCACACCCGGGCGCTGCCTGTGCCACCGGAACCAGCGCGAACGCCATCAGAGCCATCAGAGTACAACCAGGAAACAGAATCTTCATCACAACTCTCATGACAAATTAAGGGGACTTATGCAGTGTAGAGTTTTTCCGCTCCAGCATGCATCACAAACCCACATCATGGGCAAAAAAAACCCCAACAAAAGTAGCTGGGGTCTGGTACTTGCAAGCATCACGTCATAGGGCGGCGTGCTGCGCGGCAAAATCGGTAAGTTACCCTGTAACGGCAACCCTATTAATCCTTGAGATAACGGTCATCTCTTAGCCTCTCAGGCGACTTTTACCGGCGCACCGAGCGACATGACGCTCTTCATCGCAGCCACCACGTCACCGTCAACACAGGTGCGGGTAAACTCATCATTATCCACATCAGAACACATCGAAACGCCCGCTTTACGGTAACGCATAGGTGATGCAATTCGCTGGCTGGCAGAGCTGTGCAGCTCGACCAGGCCCGCATCGATAAATTTTTGCACATTGCTGAGGCGCACGCCTGCGCCGGCCATAATTGATAGACCTTGCGCCATGCGATTAAGTTCCCTTAATAGTGGTAAACCACTTTCAGCACTCTGCTGCTGTCCGGATGTGAGGATGCGCGCCACTCCTAAATCCGTTAGCTGCTGTAACGCCATCAAAGGACTGTGGCACAAATCAAAAGCGCGATGAAAGGTCACCTCCATGCCCCGGCACTGGCGCATCACCTGCTGCATACGCGGCAGATCGATATAGCCGTCAACGTCCAGCAAACCAATTACCAGCCCGGGAAAACCCTGCTCGCGGATAAAGGCAATATCGGATTTCATTATTTCAAATTCTGTTTCGCTGTAGCAAAAATCGCCCCCTCTTGGACGCACAATAGGGTGAACAGGGATCGTCACACGACGGCGTGCGGACATCAATGTCCCCGCCGACGGTGTCAGCCCCCCTTCTGTAGGTGCCGCACATAACTCCACGCGGTCAGCTCCCGATCGTTCTGCCGTTACTGCACATTCCACTCCGTAGCAGCATATTTCCAGTTTTCGCATCCCATCCTCCGGTTTATCACTGCTGACTGGTTGTTTATTTCAATGCCGATGATTAGTCTGAACGACATTGCAGGTATTTATCTTAACGGGATTCAGAATCATGGCATTCAATTTTGACCAACGGATAGACCGCCGTCACAGCGATAGCCTCAAATGGAGAAAATATGGTGATCGCGATATCCTTCCGTTATGGATTGCGGACACAGATTTTCACGTAGCAGATTGTATTACCGAAGCATTACAGACGCGCGTCTCACACGGAATATTTGGTTATGGCGTTCCGCCTCAGGCATTTACGGAGGCCGTAATTGAGCGCATGAGTTCGCATTTCAACTGGCAGATTCAACCTGAATGGCTGGTGTTTCTCCCCGGCGTCGTCACCGGACTGAACCTGTGCGTACGTGCTTTTACCGGCTCTGATGAGGGCACCATTGCGCCAACGCCCATTTATCCCCCTTTCCGCCAGGCGGCAAAACTGGCTGGTCGTACGCAGATTAGTGCACCATTGCAACTTCAGCACCAGCGCTGGGTAGTCGATCTTGATGCAGTGGAGCACGAACTTACGGGTAAAGAAAAGCTGCTGCTGCTGTGCAATCCGCAGAATCCTGGCGGCACCGTCTATCGCCGTGAGGAGCTGGAGGCCCAGCTGCGCTTTGCCCAACGCCACGAACTGGTGGTGTGCTCCGACGAGATTCACTGCGATCTGATACTCGAACCCGGTGTAAAACATATCCCGTTTGCCAGCCTGAGCGAAGATGCTGCACAGCGCTCGATTACCCTGCTATCGCCATCGAAAAGTTTCAACATAGCCGGACTGGGTGCTTCTGTAGCGATTATTCCAAACCGCGAACTGCGGGAACGCTTTAACCGTGAAAGAAAAGGCATAGTGCCGGATGTCGATATACTGGCTTTTGTTGCCGCCACCGCCGCATGGCAGCATGGACAGCCCTGGCTCGATGCGCAGCTGGAATATCTGCGCAGCAACCGTGACGTGCTAACGCAGCACGTAAATAAGCTGCCGGGCCTGAGTATGGTGGCACCTGAGGGCAGCTATCTGGGATGGATTGATGCCGGCAAGCTGAAGGTCGCCAGCCCGGCGCTGTTCTTTGAAAAACACGGGCTGGGCTTCTCACCGGGGCGTGACTTTGGTGATGATAAGTTTATCCGCGTCAACTTTGGCTGCCAGCGCGCCCTGCTCAACGAAGCCCTGCGACGGATGACGCTGGCCCTGGCTATCGGGCGTTAGTTTTAGCGTTCAGCCTCACTTGCCACGATCTCCTTCAGGCTCCACGGATGGAACTTGATGGTTACCTGCCCGTCAGTCACCGCCAGCGTAGGGTTAGGCAGGCGTTCACCCTCACCTTTTGGGGCGCTGGTTTTAATCGAAATACCCTGCTGTGTCAGACCTTCATCGGCCATCAGCGCCAGTGCACGGGATCCTAACGTCTCCTCATCGCCGCGCAGCACCACTTCCACATGCTCCCAGCCCTCATGGCGATAGAGCCGCTGCCCCGGCCATGGCAGTTCAATCACACTTATTTTCCACGGCCCGACATCCAGCGGCGTCGCTAATTCGAACAGTGCAACCGGACGCCCGGCAATTTCTTTCTCAGAGAACAGCGTGGCGCAGCGCAGAAAACCCTGCTTCCAGCGTTCTGCGGTGGTGTTCTGATGGCATCTTACCGCAATGTGATCAACCTCAAGAGACTCCAGTTCCAGACCTAAGCGCTGGGCCAGATGGTAAAGGCTGTGTAAAAAACGCGGCAAATCATTAGCCAAATCGCTCAGTTCTTCTGCATTTTTAATGGATAGCATCTCAAAAACCTTCATTTAGAGTAATTTCTCTTATACATACTACTTAACGCATATCATTTTACAGACCAGATAATTGAATAGAAAGTTATCATTCCATCGGAATTATTCATATAAATTGACTGCTTAGATAGCATTACATCCAGCTTCTGCTGGTTCAGTGCCAGTTTATTTTTTAGGAAACGGTCTTTAACTTTCTGTTTTAGTTTAGTTAAATTTATACAATGCGACAATTCCTAAATCATCATGGGTCGATTGTAGGCTATTCTGCTTTCTTATAGATTTGTCCCGACCATCAACACAAGGAAAGCTATATGCTTATGTTATTGCTTGTCGCCGTGCTGATCGCGATGATGGGGTTTGCTTTTGTACGCCACTGGAGGGTGCGAAACGAAAAAACAACGGTGACCAGCCCCCACCGGCATCCGCGTCGCCGCTAAACCCCCTTCAGCGGAAAACAGCCTTACCCCACTGTTTTCCCGCACATGATATACAAGTTATCCGGGAGCGCAGGTTCCTGGATAACTTGCCCCCAAATGCAGTATACTTTTCCCCTTCTTTTTTAAGCGCTGCCGCTGCGGATTATCTCCTGAGATGCAAGGCGACGTGACAACGGCCTGCGCCGCAGCGCGCGGGTTTTCAAAAAAATTAAGGTAACTCGGTGAATATTCAGGCCCTTCTCTCAGAAAAAGTCAGTCAGGCGATGATCGCAGTGGGTGCTCCGGCAGATTGTGAGCCTCAGGTGCGTCAGTCGGCAAAAGCACAGTTTGGTGATTACCAGGCCAACGGAATGATGGCCGTGGCAAAAAGCCTGGGTATGCCGCCGCGACAACTGGCCGAAAAAGTGCTGGAGCAGCTGGATCTGACCGGCATTGCCAAAAAAATCGAAATTGCCGGACCAGGCTTTATCAATATTTTCCTGGCACCAGAGTGGCTTTCCACGCAGATCGACAGCGTGCTGGCAGCGCCTAAGCTTGGCGTCGCACCGGTTATCCCGCAGACCGTGGTCATCGATTACTCTGCCCCGAACGTGGCAAAAGAGATGCACGTTGGTCATGTGCGTTCAACCATTATTGGTGATGCCGCGGTACGCACGCTGGAGTTTCTCGGCCATAACGTGATCCGCGCTAACCATGTTGGCGACTGGGGCACACAGTTCGGGATGCTGATTGCCTTCCTGGAGAAGCAGCAGAACGAAAAGCATGAAGAGATTGCACTGGCCGACCTCGAAGTCTTCTATCGCGAAGCCAAGCGTACCTATGACGAAGATCCGGCGTTTGCCGAGCGCGCTCGCGGATACGTAGTGAAATTACAGGGTGGCGACGAATATTGCCGCAAAATGTGGAAGCGTCTGGTCGACATTACCATGTCTCAAAACCAGCTGATCTATGACCGCATGAATGTCACCCTGACGCGCAACGATGTAATGGGTGAAAGTCTGTATAACGATATGCTGCCCGGCATCGTAGCAGACCTGAAGGCCAAAGGGCTGGCGGTTGAGAGCGAAGGTGCCACGGTGGTATTCCTTGATGAGTATAAAAACAAGGAAGGCGAACCGATGGGCGTGATCATCCAGAAAAAGGATGGCGGCTATCTCTACACCACGACCGATATCGCCTGCGCCAAATACCGTTATGAAACCCTGAAAGCAGATCGCGTACTTTACTACATCGACTCACGTCAGCATCAGCACCTGATGCAGGCCTGGACGATTGTGCGGAAAGCGGGTTACGTGCCGGAGTCTGTTCCGTTGGAACACCATATGTTCGGCATGATGCTGGGTAAAGACGGTAAGCCGTTTAAAACCCGTGCGGGCGGCACTATCAAGCTCTCCGACCTGCTGGATGAAGCGATTGAACGCGCCACCGCGCTGGTTTCCGGTAAAAACCCGGATATGCCTGCCGAAGAGTTAAAGCAGCTTGCTAATATCGTCGGTATTGGCGCGGTGAAATACGCTGACCTGTCTAAAAGCCGCACCACCGACTACATCTTTGACTGGGACAATATGCTGGCGTTTGAGGGTAACACTGCACCGTATATGCAGTATGCCTACACCCGTGTCCTGTCTGTATTCCGTAAAGCCGGTATTGATGAGCATGGCATCACCGGTGCGACTGCCATCAGTGAAGATCGCGAAGCTGCACTGGCAGTTCGTCTGTTACAGTTTGAAGAGACAATTACTCAGGTTGCGCGCGACGGTATGCCACACGTAATGTGTGCATATCTGTACGATCTGGCGGGTCTGTTCTCTGGTTTCTATGAGCATTGTCCAATTCTAACTGCGGACGATGACGCAACCAAACAGAGCCGTCTGCGTCTGGCATTGTTAACGGCTAAAACGCTGAAGCAGGGTCTGGATACGCTGGGAATTGAAACCGTAGAGCGGATGTAATTTGTTGCAGGGCGAGGTATGCCTCGCCCTCTGGAACATATCGGCTAAACCGCAGGGGGCAGGCATGGCCAGCCCCACATATTTACTGATAATTAACCATCACCTCGTTGCTCACCACCTGCATCACCGGAAACACCCGCCCTTTACCCTCAACCTGATAGATAAAACGCAATGTCTCGCCAGCGGCCACGTTGGTCAGGCCACGCGTAGAGCCACTGGCACCTTCGATCGGCACACAACGACTTTCTGAACAGAGGCGCACCTGAAGCCCGGCGGGCGCTGGCGTACTCAGCGTATAGCGCCAGACCACCTCGGTGATGGTTCCGGCTACCGTTTCCGGCGCGCTTAATGGCCGCGATGAGGCCTGTACACCCCGGTTAGAGAGCGCAGGCCCGGTGGCGCTGGAGTGCCAGCCGCCGTCGGCAGCCAGGCTCAGACCAGGCAGTGCCAGCAGCAGCCATATCAGCTTTTTCATCAGTGGCCCCCGATGGTTGACGTCATACGAATGTTACGGTTGTCGGTCAGTTCCATATTAGAAATCACCATCAGCTGCGGCAGTGAACGGCGCAGGAAGCGCGCCAGCAGCGCACGCAGCGGATGATTGACCAGCAGCACTGGCGGTGCTCCCAGCCCTTCCTGATGCTGCAATGCGGTTTGCGCCTGCGCCAGCAGACGATCCGCCAGGCCAGGCTCCAGACCACCACCGCCCTGCAATGCCTGCAACAGCAGGCGCTCAAGGGTAGAATCCAGCCCGATAACCTGCACTTCACCGTTGCCCGGGAACCACTGCTGAGTGATGGCACGGCCTAACGCCACGCGCACCACAGAGGTCAGCTCCTGCGGATCGGTCTGAACCGCAGCGTGCTCCGCCAGGGTTTCAATAATAGTGCGCATATCGCGGATAGAGACGCGCTCCGCCAGCAGATTCTGCAACACTTTATGTAGCGTGGTGAGCGTAATCACCCCCGGAATCAGATCTTCGGTCAGCTTCGGCATCTCCTGGGTAACGCGATCCAACAGCTGCTGCGCTTCCTGACGACCAAACAGCTCGCTGGCGTACTGCCCAATCAGGTGATTAAGATGTGTGGCAACCACGGTACTGGCTTCCACCACGGTGAAGCCCTGAATCTGCGCCTGCTCTTTCAGGGCGCTATCGATCCAGATGGCCTCCAGACCAAAGGCCGGATCCACGGTCACTTCACCCGGCAGCGAGCCTGCTGCGGTACCCGGATTAATTGCCATCCAGCGACCTGGGTAAGCATCACCGCTGCCAATTTCAACGCCTTTCATCAGGATACGGTAGCGCGCCGGGGTCAGATCCATATTGTCACGAATATGTACCACCGGCGGCAGGAACCCCATCTCCTGGGCAAATTTCTTACGAATACTGCGGATCCGGCCAAGCAGCTCCCCGTCTTGGGCACTGTCCACCATCGGGATCAGGCGGTAACCCACTTCCATCCCCAGTGAATCTTCCAGCTGCACATCACCCCAGGTCGCTTCAACGCTGGCAGCACTTTCCGGCTGCTTTGTCAGGGTTGTCTGCGGCACAGCGGTATTTTGTGGCTTCATCTCTTTACCGCGCACCCACCAGGCCAGGCCCAGCAATGCGGCGGTAAACAGCAGGAATACAAGGTTTGGCATCCCCGGTACCAGGCCCAGCAGCCCGAGAACACCGGCACTCAGCATCATCACCCGTGGATTGTTAAACAGCTGGCTAACCATCTGCTCGCCAACATCCTGATCGGTACCCACGCGGGTCACGATAACACCGGCAGCAGTGGAGATAACCAGCGCCGGGATCTGAGCAACCAGACCGTCACCGATGGTCAGCAGGGTGTAGGTTTCCGCCGCATGGCCCGCGTCCATGCCATGCTGCACCACGCCCACCATCAGACCGCCGATGACGTTGATAATCATGATCATGATACCGGCGACGGCATCACCGCGAACGAATTTACTGGCACCATCCATCGAACCGTAGAAATCCGCTTCCTGCGTCACGTCAGAACGGCGTTTTTTCGCTTCCTCTTCACCAATCAGACCGGCGTTCAGGTCGGCGTCAATCGCCATCTGTTTACCCGGCATCCCGTCGAGGACAAAACGCGCGCCCACTTCAGCAATACGCCCGGCACCCTTAGTGATAACCATAAAGTTGATAATCACCAGGATAACAAACACCACAATACCGATGGCGAAGTTACCGCCAACGAGGAAGTGACCAAAGGCTTCAACCACCTGCCCTGCGGCGGCGGCGCCGGTATGGCCATCCATCAAAATAACACGCGTTGAGGCGACGTTCAGCGCCAGACGTAACAACGTGGAAAACAGCAGGATGGTCGGGAAAGCGGCGAAATCCAGCGTGCGCTGGGTAAACATCGCCACCAGCAGCACCATAATCGACAGGGCAATATTAAAGGTAAACAGCAGATCGAGGATAAACGGCGGCAGCGGCAGCACCATCATCGACAGAATCAGCAAGATCAGTATCGGTCCGGCAAGGACTTTCCACTGTGTGTCTTTCATGTTGCCAGGCAGGCGAAGTAAAGCAGCCAGATTAGCCATCAGATTTTTGTTCTCCAGCAAAGTCCAGCGCTTCCGGCACCGGCAATTTAACAGGTCTCTTCGGGATCAGCCCCCCTTCCACTTTCCAGCGGCGGAGTTGCCAGACCCAGGCCAGTACTTCAGCAACCGCTGCGTACAATGTCCCGGGAATATGCTGACCAATTTCACTGTGGCGATAGAGCGCACGCGCCAGCGGCGGTGCTTCAAGAATCGGGATGCGGTGCTCTTTACCCAGTTCACGAATACGCAGGGCAATTTCCCCCGCGCCTTTTGCCAGCACTTTTGGTGCACTCATTTTCTTTTCGTCGTACTGCAACGCGACCGAATAGTGAGTCGGGTTGGTCACAATCACGTCAGCTTTCGGAACATCAGACATCATGCGGCGACGTGCGGCGGCGCGCATCTGCTGGCGAATGCGCCCCTTAACATGCGGGTCACCCTCCTGCTGCTTGTGTTCGTCCATAATGTCCTGACGGGACATACGTAAATTTTTAAAATAGCTGTAGAGCTGAAAGAAGACGTCGAAGCCCACCATCGGAGAAAGCCCCAGCACGACAAGGACGCTGCACATGGCGATCATATTCAGTGACCCGGCCAGAGCAGTAATCGGTGACTCACTGACCAGATGCAGCATTTCGGACCAGTGATGCCAGATATACAGCCCGGCCACAACGCCAACCAGCGTCGCTTTCAACACCGCCTTCAACAGTTCGGCTGCGGACTGGGCGGAGATCAACTTCGCCAGACCTTTAATCGGGTTCATTTTCCCCAGGTCAAACTTGATAGACTTTCCGCTAAGGACAAGTCCTCCCAGCAGCATCGGAGCGGCAATGGCCATAACCACCAGACCGAACATCATCGGTAGTACCGCCAGCACCGCCTGGAGCAGAAGGTTACCAATCTGATGCAACATCTGGCTGGTGTCGCTGACTACGGAATGATTAAACATCAGGCCGTCCGCAACCAATGCGCCCAGCTTGCGCCCCATCCACTCACCGCCCATCCATAAAATACTCAGGCCGGTGACCAGCATCAAAATAGATGTCAGCTCACGCGAACGCGGTATTTGCCCCTCTTCTCGCGCTTTTTCAAGTCGATGGGCCGTGGGGGACTCTGTTTTTTCCTCATCGCTATCCTGAGACACGGTAGCAAACCTTCAGTGCGGAATGATTGAGAGTAGAATGCCAAATTCGCGCAAGGGTAATGCCACGAGTAAACGTGTAAATAGGGGGTTATTTACGGAATGGGAAAAACAGGTGTCCGCCCATCCGAGCGGGACACCCTGTAAAGCAGGGGCAGAAAGGCTCTGCCCCGGATATCAGAAACCGAGACTGTCCAGCAAATCGTCAACCTGATCCTGGCTTGCCACCACATTTGGCGCAGCGGCGTTAATCTGCGGGCCATTCAGCAGGCTGTCGGTATCTTTCTTGGCGCGGGAGCTTTGGTCAGGAATGTTCTCCATCAGAACGGTCAATAATTGACGTTCAATTTCCTGGATCACATCCATCATCCGCTTGATCACCTGTCCGGTCAGATCCTGGAAGTCCTGCGCCATCATGATTTCCATCAGCTGGGCATTGGTAAATCCAGTATGCTCCGGTACCGCGTCGAGATAACCACGAGTATCCGAAACCAGAGAGCGGGCATCCGACAGTTCGATAGGATTTTCGAACCATTCATCCCAGCGAACTTTCAACGCTTTCGCCCCATTCTCCATCACTGCCTGACGGGGCTGCGCAGCCTCGACACAGTTTAATGCACGCTCTGCTGCCTGGCCGGTCATTTGAATCACATAATCAAGACGATCGCGGGCATCCGGAATCGCCTCCGCCGCTTCTGCGATGGCCTGGTCAAGACCCAACTCACGCAGACTGTCGCGCAGCATCCGCGTCAGTGAACCAATTTTAGAGATAATGTCCTGTGCCGAAGCAGCATCAACATTTGGTTTCGGAATAGTGTTCATCTCAGCTCCTTACATACCCAGTTTTTCGAAGATCTTACCTAACTTCTCTTCCAGGGTAGCCGCTGTGAATGGTTTAACCACATAGCCGCTGGCACCTGCCTGCGCAGCCGCAATAATGTTCTCTTTCTTCGCTTCTGCTGTCACCATCAGCACCGGCAGCTTATTCAGCGCACCGTCAGCACGAATGGTTTGCAGCAGTTGCAGACCATCCATATTCGGCATGTTCCAGTCAGAAACCACGAAGTCGAAACCGCCGGCACGCAGCTTGTTCAGCGCGTCCACACCATCTTCTGCTTCTTCAACGTTGTTAAAGCCTAATTCTTTCAGCAGGTTACGGACGATACGACGCATCGTGTTGAAGTCGTCTACCACCAGAAACCGCATATTTTTGTCAACCATACCTACTCCCGTTTTTTCTCACTCGCGAGGACCGCGTCAGATACGCAACGCCTGTCCGGCGCTAATTTTTGCCAGCATGTGCTGGCTGATTTGGTGAAGATCCACCACCTCACTGGCTCCCCCGAGGGCAATAGCCTCTCGTGGCATGCCAAATACTACGCAGCTCGCTTCGTTCTGGGCGATAGTCCAGGCACCGGCTTTATTCATTGCCAGCAGCCCGGCAGCACCATCGTTGCCCATGCCGGTCAGAATCACGCCAACGGCGTTACGACCGGCAAACTGCGCCACTGAATTAAACAACACATCGACCGACGGCTTATGACGATTTACCGGCGGTGCATCATTCAGTTTGACCTGATAGTTCGCGCCACTGCGCGTCAGCTCCATATGCATCGCTCCCGGTGCGATATAGGCGTGTCCGGGAAGGATACGCTCACCGTCTTCAGCCTCTTTCACCGTAATCTGGCACAGCTTGTTCAGACGTTCGGCAAAAGACTTGGTGAAGCCCGGGGGCATATGCTGGGTGATTAACAGTGCCGGACTGGTGGCCGGTAACGGTTGCAGCACATGACGAATCGCTTCTGTGCCCCCGGTGGAAGCACCAATAGCAATCAGCTTTTCACTACTCAACAGTGGACCGGCTTTCAGCATCACCGGTGCAGGCTGCGGCCCGCGAGCATGCAGACGGGCCCGGGAAGCGGCGCGCACTTTATCAGCAATCATCTGGCTGTAGGCCAGCATCCCTTCGCGAATACCCAGCGACGGTTTGGTAACAAAGTCGACGGCCCCCAGCTCCAGCGCCCGCAGGGTAATTTCAGAGCCCTTACCCGTCAGTGAGGAGACCATCACCACCGGCATCGGACGCAGACGCATCAGCTTTTCCAGAAAATCGAGGCCGTCCATGCGCGGCATCTCCACATCCAGCGTCAACACATCCGGATTGAACTGCTTAATCAAATCGCGTGCTACCAACGGATCCGGTGCCGAAGCGACCATTTCCATATCGGAATGACTGTTGATAATTTCGGTCATCAACTGGCGCATTAACGCCGAATCATCAACGCATAAAACTCTGATTTTACTCATTATCTTTCCTTAGTCAGTCCATAGACCGTCTGGCCACGCAGATAAAATTCTTTGCTGATCTGGCTGAAATTCTCTGAGTGACCGGCAAACAGCAAGCCGCCTGGTTTCAGTAACGGAACAAAACGCCGTAAAATCTTTTCCTGGGTCTCTTTATCGAAATAAATCATCACGTTACGGCAGAAAATCACATCAAACTGCCCTGGCAGCGCCCAGTCGTTTGCCAGCAGGTTCAACTGAGCAAAGGTGACCATATTGGCCAGCTCCGGACGCGCACGTACCATGCCATCGTGGGGGCCGGTGCCGCGCAGGAAGAAGCGTTGCAGCTGCTGCGGTGAAATCGTACGCAGCTCTTCCTGGCGATACACACCCGCCAGCGCCTTTTCCAGCACCTGGGTATCAATATCCGTGGCGTGGATCTGGAACTTCCCCGGGCCGGTTCCCAGCGTTTCCGCCAGCGTCATGGCAATAGAGTAAGGCTCTTCACCGGTGGAGGCGGCGGCACACCACACGCTGTAGTTACCGGTACGGCGTTTCGCATGTTCTGCCAGAATCGGGAAGTGGTGCGCTTCGCGGAAAAAGGCCGTCAGGTTAGTGGTCAGAGCATTAACAAACGCCTGCCATTCAGCGCTATTAGGATCATTTTCCAGCAGCGCCATATAGCGACCAAAATCGTCGATATTCAGCATACGCAGGCGGCGAACCAGGCGGTTATAAACCATTTCCCGCTTGTGATCGGCGAGCACAATGCCAGCGCGCTGGTAAATCAGCTGGCTGATACGCTTAAAATGCGTATCGGATAACGGCAGGCGCTGTACCATCTGCGACAGCAGCGTTGCGTTTTCCTGTGGAGCTAACAACGTTGATTTCTTCATGTAGCCATCCTGCGAAGCGCGGATAATGGTATTATTTATGTGTCTCGTTCCCGCCCGCCTTACGGCCTGTGGAACGCTATTTACTCTTCACGCTCATCCAGCGCGAAACGGCTCACTGCTGCCGTCAGATATTCTGCCTGGGCTTCAAGTGCTCCCGTGGCTGCCGCGCCCTCTTCAACCAGCGCGGCGTTCTGCTGGGTCACCTGATCCATCTGGCCAACGGCCAGTGCAACCTGTTCAATACCCCGTCGCTGCTCATCGCTGGCGGCGGCAATTTCACCCATGATGCCGTTCACCCGATTAACCGACTGGACAATCTCATCCATGGTCTCCCCGGCGGATGCCACCTGCTGTGCACCCTGGTTGACGCGACTCACCGACTCTTCAATCAGTGATTTAATCTCTTTGGCTGCCTGCGCACTGCGCTGGGCAAGGTTACGTACTTCACCTGCTACTACGGCAAATCCGCGCCCCTGTTCCCCGGCTCGGGCGGCTTCAACCGCCGCATTGAGCGCCAGGATATTGGTCTGGAAAGCAATACCGTCGATCACGCTGGTGATATCAGAAATTTTCTTCGAACTGCCCGCAATGGCATTCATGGTGGTGACCACATTTCCGGTCAGCGCGCCGCCTTTATGAGCCGTACCCGAAGCTTCCCGTGCCAGATCTGATGCCTGACGGGCGTTATCGGCATTCGCAGACACCGTCGCCGTCAGCTGCTCCATACTGGCCGCAGTCTGCGCCAGCGAGGCCGCCTGCTCTTCAGTACGCGCTGAGAGATCGTTATTTCCGGCGGCGATCTCCTGAATACCGGTCTGCATCGCCCGGCTCCCGTCACGCACATCGCGTACCGTTGAGGAGAGCGCATGCTGCATATGCTGGAGGCTGATAAACAGCTGTCCCAGCTCATTGCTGCCGCCCTCTTCCACTTTTCCATTCAGGTCGCCGGAAGCAATGCGTTCAAAATGGCCGCGCATCCGGGCCAGCGGCGCAATCAGCGCCTGCTTCGCCCACCACAGCCCCGCCAGGGTAACCAGCAGAGAGAGCGCCACCGCCACGGTGAAAATCACCTTAGACTGGAAGTAGAAGCCTGAACTTGCCGCTCCGGCATGGGCACGCAGCCCATCAATATGTTTCATCCAGCGGGCGTACTGCACCTGGAAATTGTCCTGCTTACCCTGAGTGGGTGAGTCAAGGAACGCCTGCAACTGATTGTTTTGCAGGTAAGCGATCAGCTGCGCCAGCTCGCTGTGATACACGTCGTAGGCGGCAGTGATATCTTTTTCTAAAGCCAGCCCTTCCGGTGTTACGTTCGGGATGGCCTGGAATGTTTTAAACGCTTTATCGGCCTGATCGAGGTCGTTCTGCGCTTTAGCCATCAGGCTGGTCACTTTTTCGCGCGGCACATTGAGTGCGGCACGGGTTCCCGCCCGGCTCAACGTCACGCGGGCACTGAGCAACGCGGCCCAGCTTTCACCCAGCGCATTACGCTGGTCACCGCTAATTTCAACCTGATGAATGTTGCTGGCATCCAGGCGAAACGAGTTGAATGACAATCCACTGGCGATGATCTGCATCAGGCAGAACAGACCGAGTAGCGCGATAATCGTGCCAGATATACGTAAACGACTTAACATGGCGCTTTCCCCGATAAAGTCACCTGAAGCAGGCAACAAAAATATTTTCTTTTTTATCGGGCCGCCCGTTCAACGGGCTGACCCTTTTTCACTTTACGACCACTAAACCTGCTTAAAACTTTTCCCAGTTATCATCTGAACTGGCTGACGGCAGGGCTTTACGCGATGCTGTTGGTGGCGTCAGCAGAGCAGAAACCTGGCCCCTGTTGTTATTAACGGCCGCGATGACATTTTCTTTACGAATTCGAAACACTGCGACGGCCTGAGTGAGACGGCTGGCCTGATCTTCCAGCGATGCAGCGGCAGAAGCAGACTCTTCTACCAGCGCGGCGTTCTGCTGGGTAACGCGATCCATCTCGGTGACAGCGGTGCCCACCTGGTCGATACCGCGGCTCTGCTCATCGCTGGCAGAGGCGATTTCGCCCATAATATCGGTGACGCGGGTAACCGCGCTGACGATGTCATTCATCGTCTCTCCGGCGCTTTCTACCAGTGCCGAGCCGGTATCCACACGCGATACCGAGTCTTCAATCAGCCCTTTAATCTCTTTGGCTGCCTGAGCACTGCGCTGGGCGAGGTTACGTACTTCACCGGCTACCACGGCAAAACCACGCCCCTGTTCACCGGCGCGCGCTGCCTCAACTGCGGCATTCAGCGCCAGGATATTGGTCTGGAAGGCAATACCGTCGATCACGCTGATAATATCGGCAATCTTCTTCGAACTTCCGGCGATATCGTTCATGGTTTTCACCACGCCATCCACCACTTTTCCGCCCTTCTGTGCAGTTTCCGAGGCGCTGAGTGCCAGCTGAGAAGCCTGACGGGCGTTCTCGGCGTTCTGTTTCACCGTTGCGGTCAGCTGCTCCATACTGGCAGCGGTTTCCTGCAACGCAGAGGCCTGCTCTTCGGTTCGCGAGGAGAGATCGTTATTCCCGGCAGCGATTTCGCTGGCCCCGGTATAGATGGCATCTGAGCCGTCGCGAACGTCGCTGACGGTTTTAATCAGCTCCTGTTGCATATGCTGCAAACTGGACGCCAGCTGCGCCATCTCATTGCGCCCTTCCACATCAATCTTCTGCGTCAGATCGCCGCTGGCAATGTGACGGATATGATCGATGCTGGATTTAAGCGGACGCAGCAGGATCTGATGGATACCCGTCCAGACCGTCGCAATAATCGCCACTGACACCAGCAGGATAATCATCAACACCCAGATAGCACGCTGATAGGCGCTCTCGTTCTGCGCTGAACCGGCCGCCAGCAGCGAATCGGTATTTTGCAGCCAGGTGTCATAAGCTTTTTCAAAACCGTTCTGGAAACCGGTAGTCGGCTGGTCAACGAAACCTTTAAAGTCGCCGCTGGTCAGCATCTGAATCAGCTCGGTTAAGGCACCGTGCAAGATCTTGTAGTTTTCATTCACGCCCTGCACATGCGGCAGGCTGAGAACATCCGGCGGCAGCTCTTTGTTATATTCGTCGAACTGCTGTTCTGCGGTAGCCAGCTGGGTTTTTGCCAGCGCGACCAGATCCGCCACCGTTGAACCGGTGCCCTGACCTTTTTCATCCAGCAAATAACGCGTTGCTGTGCGGTTAAGAGTGTTACGGGTTTGTACCAATGCTATCCATGCAGAGGTGAGATTTGCCTGCTCCCGGCGAATCTGTTGTGTCAGGCTGAAATTTTCTTTATCCCCTTTCAGAGACTGGAAAAACAGGCCACCAGAAATTAACTGCAACGAGCCAAAAATTACCAAAACCAGCACCAGGCTGGTCACCACTTTCATACGCTTAAACATACCTTTCCCCAGTTGGATAGCTACTGATGTGATTTATCGGCAATCACGCGGGGATCTTTACCGGGTTATGCATAAACAGAGTGTAAGAGGATGGTAACGGGTCAGATTGAAACTGCGCCTGCCGACGGGGCGGTTGAAGGGAAAACCGCCCCGCTGGCGTCACTACAATTTAGAACGTTTCCCAGTTGCCATCGCTGTTAGCTGGTGCAGCCAGCTGCGGCTGTTTGGCGGCGGAAAGGGCCGGACGTTTCAGCATCGCAGAAGATGCGCTGTTCTGCTGGCTAAGACGGAACACCGCCACGGCCTGAGTCAGACGGCTGGCCTGGTCTTCCAGCGATGCAGCGGCAGAAGCAGACTCTTCTACCAGCGCGGCGTTCTGCTGAGTCACGCGATCCATTTCGGTGACAGCGGTGCCCACCTGGTCGATGCCGCGGCTCTGCTCATCGCTGGCAGAGGCGATTTCGCCCATAATATCGGTGACGCGGGTGACTGCGCTGACGATGTCATCCATCGTCTCTCCGGCGCTTTCCACCAGCACAGAGCCGGTATCCACACGCGATACCGAGTCTTCAATCAGCCCTTTAATCTCTTTGGCTGCCTGAGCGCTGCGCTGGGCGAGGTTGCGCACTTCACCGGCTACCACGGCAAAACCACGACCCTGCTCACCGGCACGTGCTGCCTCTACTGCGGCATTCAGCGCCAGAATATTGGTCTGGAAGGCAATACCGTCAATTACGCTGATAATATCGGCAATCTTCTTCGAACTCCCGGCAATATCATTCATGGTTTTCACCACGCCATCCACCACTTTGCCGCCTTTACGCGCGGTTTCTGAGGCGCTCAGAGCCAGCTGAGAAGCCTGACGGGCGTTTTCGGCGTTCTGTTTCACCGTAGCGGTGAGCTGTTCCATACTGGCAGCGGTTTCCTGTAGTGCGGAAGCCTGCTGTTCGGTACGCGAGGAGAGATCGTTATTCCCGGCGGCAATCTCGCTGGCCCCGGTGTAGATGGCATCAGAACCGTCGCGGACATCGCTGACGGTTTTGATCAGCTCCTGCTGCATATGTTGCAGGCTGGATGCCAGCTGCGCCATTTCGTTACGTCCTTCAACATCAATCGGACATGTCAGATCGCCGCTGGCGATACGACGGATATGGTCGATGCTGGTCTGCAATGGACGCAGAAGAATATGACGGATACCTGTCCAGACGCCCGAAATCACCAGCAGCGACAGCACCAGAACACAGGCGAGGATCCAAATTGCCTGAGTGAATGCACGCTGGTTTTCTTCAGCACCGGCAGCTGCCTGGGCATCGTTTTTCGCCAGCCATGCATCATAGGCATGCGCGAAACCATCCTGATAGCCCTGGGTTGGCTGGTCGAAGAACTCATTAATTTTCCCGGCCTTCATCAGCTGAATCAATTCACTCAGCGCACCATGCAGGATCTCATAGTTTTTTTGAATAGCCTGTACGTTGTCGGCGCTTTTTCCCTCTTCTGACAGACGAGAGTTCCACAGCGCATAGTTCTGCTCCGCAATGGTCAACTGTTCCTGGGCTGCGCCCAACAGCTGTTTCACCGCGTCGCTGATTCCTGTAGGGCTGGCATCCAGCGTGTAGCGGATCCCGGATCGGTTAAGAGTATTACGCGCCTGAATCAGTGCTATCCAGGATTGGTTAAGTGCTGACTGCTGTAGACGAAGCTGTTGGGAGACGGCGAAGTTGTCTTTATCGCCTTTAAGGGCCTGGAAAAACAGGCCACCGGTGATTAACTGTAATGAACCAAAAAACACCAGAACCAGAATCAGGCTGGTGACGACCTTCATACGCTTAAACATAATGTTCCTTATTAGCCAGTTGACGCTGCTGTTATCGGCAGTCAGAGGCGGATCTTTATGCGGTTGCGCAGCGAGTTAGCCAGAGGGTTATGCGGTTGGTTGGTTATTAATCACTATGAAACGACTTATTAGCATTAGGGACGCAAACGATTAACAAAGTGCAATCATCAAAACACTGATAAGGGAAGTCATGCTGGCCCGCGTAAACGGTGAATACCGGTTTACCGCCTGGGAACTACGGGGGATTCGCCTCCCTCCCCCCCCCAGCCCCGGATTGCCTGGCCACGCAGGGGAGAGCGAAACGACTTTGACGTGGCCTTTATCCGGTTATTCACCTAAACGTGCAGGTTAAAATGTCTCCCAGTGAGAATCAGCAGCTGGTGATGTCACTCCTTTCGACTGACTCAGTGCGCCAGCTTTCAACACCGGACGCTTTAACGGTGCCGCGACCACACTCCCCTGACGGGCAATACGGAACACCGCCACGGCCTGGGTCAGACGGCTGGCCTGATCTTCCAGCGAGGCCGCCGCCGAAGCAGACTCCTCCACCAGAGAAGCGTTCTGCTGGGTCACGCGATCCATCTCAGTAACAGCGGTACCCACCTGATCGATGCCGCGGCTCTGCTCATCGCTGGCTGAAGCAATCTCACCCATGATATCGGTCACGCGGCTGACCGCATTGACGATATCCGTCATGGTTTCACCTGCGGTTCCCACCAGCGCTGAACCACTGTCAACGCGGGCAACAGAATCCTCGATCAGCCCTTTAATCTCTTTGGCTGCCTGAGCGCTGCGCTGGGCGAGGTTGCGTACTTCACCGGCTACCACGGCAAAGCCACGCCCCTGCTCACCGGCACGCGCTGCTTCAACTGCGGCATTCAGCGCCAGAATATTGGTCTGGAAGGCAATACCATCAATTACGCTGGTAATATCTGCGATCTTCTTCGAGCTTCCGGCAATATCATTCATGGTTTTCACCACGCCATCCACTACCTGGCCGCCTTTACGGGCAGTCACGGACGCATTAAGCGCCAGCTGCGACGCCTGACGGGCGTTTTCAGCATTCTGTTTCACGGTGGCAGTAAGCTGCTCCATACTGGCAGCGGTCTGCTCAAGTGAAGCAGCCTGCTCTTCAGTACGTGCAGAAAGATCGTTATTGCCTGCGGCAATTTCACTGGCACCGGTATAAATAGCATCAGAACCATCGCGCACCACGCTAACGGTCTTCACCAGCGCCTGCTGCATATCGTGCAGACTGGAGGCCAGCTGGGCCATCTCATTGCGCCCTTCTGTCTCAATTTTCTGCGTCAGATCGCCCCCGGCGATACTGCGGATATGCGCAATTGTCGCCTGTAACGGACGGATCAGAATATTGCGCAGTCCAAACCAGCACAGCACAATCAGCGCGATGACCAGCGCCATTACCGCAGCAATCGTCCACAGCATATGCACGTATGCTTCCTGATTCTGCTCTGCACCTTTCGCACTCAGCTGGTTTTGCAGCTTACGCCACTCGGCATATGCACCCTGCATGGCAATCTGCTTCTGCTCGATATTCTGTTTGAACATCGCATCCAGCTGCTTATTTTCCATCTGCTGCGTCATCACTTCCAGCGCACGTACATACAGCTGATAGTTCTGCTCAAGACGATCCGTCACCCGCGCGTCGAGACCCGGCGTGTCCGGCGTGGCCAGATAGGCATCATAAGATTTTTTGGCTTGAACAAGCTGCTGCTTTGCCTGAGCACTTAGCCCTTCCAGAGAGGCGCTGCTGCCGCTGTTAGCCGCTTCGCTCTGAATACGCAGCATTCCGCGGTTCAGCGTAATACGCGTTTGGTTGAGCGTGACCCAGGCATCCGTAAACAGTGAGACGTTATCATTCGCCGTCTGAGAAACCGCAAAACTGTTTTTGTCATGGGTAAGCGCATTGATAAACAAACCGCCTGCCGCCAGCTGTAAAATGCCGAAAATAAACAGCACCAAAATCAGGCTGGTGACGACTTTAATTCGCGTTAACATAAGTAACCCTTGGTGTAAGAAATGAAACAACAGTGGGGGGTATCGGTTACAACACCGGGAACTTTATGTTGCGGGGAGTTAAGTAACTAAAAGAGGCAGACCTGCGGTAAATCAATTTACGCGGCAAACTATAAAAGCCCCTGAGGAATGCAGGGGCTTTAGCGAGAGTAAAAGTCAAAAACCGCGATTGAGCATGATTAAACCGCCATCACCTACCGAACACTCATCATCGTTGATATAACTTGAGACGATAAAAGAATTTTTTTTACCAGAAAAACTCTCAAAATCTACTTTAATAGTTAATACATACACTCTCATTTTGATATAAATATCAGTCAGGATCTCCCTGGCCATTTGATCTGATACTACATGTGGTCCCTTCATCATGGTCTCAACAATCATTTTGCCTTTGAGAGGTGTGATTGTCTGACGATCGATAAATCTTACTTTGGTTTTACTTTCATCAATTTCTTTAACCGGAATACCCAGTTTGTCCGTCATATAATTATAGGCAGTAACAGCCGGGACATTTTGCGTACCGGTGCAAGATGTATTGTATTTATCCGCGTATGACACAAGGGGAAAGAGAATTAGTAAGATAAGAAATTTCATTTCACCACCAGTTTTTTTACACCACTCTTCGAGATCTCTTTACGCACATGGATGCTGGCAACAATACAGCCTTGCGATGCTTTACCCGGATTGCTGGCACTGTCACCATGAATCAGAAAACGACTACGCCCACACATTGAATTGCCTGCATCCGGTGTCAATCTCAATGAAAAATATCCGGTAGTCTTGTTATTTTCAGGTTCACCAATAGTATAAGTCCCCCTTGGTAAAGGACCGCTATTAATAACACACTCAAAGGCAGGATCGTCCTTATACCCATCAGCACCTGCATACATCGCCGAAAATCTGTTTTCCCCTTTCAGCGAAAACTGCTTAGTCCGTACATCATATTCCCAACTCATTGCCTCTCCTTAGCTACGTTCATTCCAGCTATCACTGTGAATAATATTTCCATCTATAAAATGCCAGCTGATCTTCTCATAGGCGAGTTCCACGTATTCCAGATGGCCATATTGAGCATAGTTCGAATCTTTAAAGTCCTGAAAAAATCGTTCAACGGAACGTACCCTGACGCCTTCAAGTACTGTTTTAAAATAGTTCTCTTCCTGGCCGTTATAGTTGATGGCATAAAAATCAAGCGTTGCCCGGGCAAGACGGCGTCCTGATGTTACATAACGGTTGAGAATAGAGGAACTACAGTCTATCTCTTTCATAACCGCATAAGGGGTATGAATACGGGTTCCGGTAATCTTCCCGCTCATGTCATCCGTTGGTAATTCAACGTTGTGCATCAGCTCCAGTATTTCTATAGAACCTTCACGGCCACTGACATCAACCCCACCTTTAATCAGCTTCCCACCCTCATCCTCAAGGGTTAAATATACAGGTATAGCCATTTTCTTACTCCATTCCCTTTAGCAAAAAGGGAACCATACTCAATCAGAAAATAAAATAACGGAGGCAGATCAAATAATACTGAAGGGGGATTAAAAATGGATTAATTATTTAGTGGGCATCGTAATGCATAATAAATAAATGACAAAAAAAAGGGCGGATGATTATCCGCCCTCTTTATTCACCTTAATACTTCCCGCTGTGGCAAGGAAGCGCCGGTGCAGCTGTGACTTGAGATTATGCGCTACGCAGTGAATCCATCAGCGCCATCTCTTCACTGCTCAACAGTTTCTCGATGTCGACCAGAATCAGCATACGCTCACCCAGTGCACCCAGACCTGTCAGATATTCAGTAGACATGGTTACTGCGAACTCCGGGGAAGGACGGATTTGATCCTGCGTCAGAGACAGCACGTCAGACACGCCATCCACAACGATACCCACCACGCGCTGCTCCAGATTGAGAACAATCACCACCGTGTTGTCGTTGTACTCAACATCGGGCTGGGCAAACTTAATGCGCAGATCGATAATCGGAACAATAACACCACGCAGGTTGGTCACACCTTTGATAAACGCCGGGGTATTGGCAATACGAGTTACCTGATCATACCCGCGGATTTCCTGAACTTTCAGGATATCAATCCCGTACTCTTCATTACCCAGCGTAAACACCAGGAACTCCTGACCCACGGTTTCGCCGGCGAGTTTAGTGACAGTGGCCATTCCAGTCATAATTCTACCCTTAATCAGTTATTGTCAGGCTGCGGCTCCCGCCACACGCTTTTCACGGTTCAGAGATTGCAGTGCTGAGACATCAACAATCAGCGCTACGCTGCCATCGCCAAGAATGGTGGCGGCTGAGATGCCCGGCACTTTGCGATAGTTGCTTTCCAGGTTTTTCACCACGACCTGGTGCTGACCAATCAGCTGATCCACCAGCAGTGCATAGCGTTTGCCGGCGCTTTGCAGGATAACGACAATCCCCTGCGTAGCTTCGGTTTTAGCGCCCTGGACTTCAAAGACGTTCCACAGCTCAACCAGCGGCAGATACTCACCGCGCACTTCCAGCACGCGCTCACCGCCTGCCAGTGCTTTCAGGTCATCCGACAGCGGTTGCAGTGATTCCATCACCGCATTGAGCGGCAGAATAAATACTTCATTCGCCACGCGGACTGACATACCGTCAAGGATAGCCAGCGTCAGCGGCAGCAGGATACGGATCGTGGTGCCCTTGCCCTGCTTCGAAGAGATCTCAACGTGGCCGCCCATCTCCTGGATGTTACGTTTTACCACGTCCATTCCTACGCCACGGCCGGAAACATCCGTCACCTGCTCGGCAGTAGAGAAGCCCGGCGCAAAGATCAGCATGCCGACATCTTCATCGCTCATGGACTCGCTGACAGGCAGGCCGGAAGAGAGCGCTTTTGCCAGAATACGTTCACGGTTCAGACCGGCACCGTCATCGGTCACTTCGATGCAGATATTGCCGCCCTGGTGTTCCGCAGACAGGGTCAGATTGCCCACTGCATGTTTGCCCGCCGCCTGGCGTTTATCCGGGGTTTCAATACCGTGGTCAAGACTGTTACGCACCAGGTGCGTTAACGGGTCGATGATGCGCTCAATCAGGCTTTTATCCAGTTCGGTCGAGCTGCCCATCAGGGTCAGTTCAACTTCTTTACCCAGCTTGCTTGCCAGGTCACGCACCAGGCGCGGGAAGCGGCTGAAAACGTATTCCATCGGCATCATACGAATCGACATCACCGATTCCTGCAAGTCACGGGCGTTACGTTCCAGCTGCCCCATGCTGTTAAGCAGTTCACCGTGATTAACCGGATCAAGCTCACCGGAACGCTGGGCCAGCATCGACTGTGTAATCACCAGTTCGCCGACCAGGTTGATCAGCTGATCGACCTTCTCTACCGCTACGCGAATACTGGTAGATTCGTTAGCTTTAGGATTAGCGGCTTTCTTCGCGGGTTCGCGTTTCAGCTGCACAATATCGCTGACCGTTGCCAGTTCAGGTTCTGCGGCTTCATCTTCCGCAGCCTCCGCCTGCACCACCGGTGCTTCCGGCATAACCGTGGCGATATCCACTACATCTGCCTGCGGGAAATGAATCTGCGACTCATCGATAACGAAGCAGAGCACGGCAACGATATCGTCTTTACCGACGGATGAGTCCAGCGTGGCTTCCAGTGAATCCTCACCTTTGACCGCTTCTGAAACTGTCCCCAGGTTACCGAGCTCTTCCAGCATCAGTTCGGCTTCGTTGGTCTTCAGACCTGTTAACTTGATGCGCAGTCCGTTAGCGGCTACAGCAGCCACGCCGGCAGCAGGGGCAGCAGCAACTTCCGCTACCGGTGCTTCACCTTTAGCTTCCAGCGCGAGCTGGCGCAGGGCCTGACAAATGTATGCAAAGGTCGCGGCATCGGGTACCGAAGCGGTTTTATACGCATCTAGCTGTTCCTGCATAATATCTTTAGTTTCCAAAAACAGGTTGATGATATCGGTACTGAGCTGCATTTCGCCGCGGCGCGCACCGTCGAGAATATTTTCCAGAATATGCGTGGTTTCCTGTAACACAGTGAAACCGAAAGTACCCGCCCCGCCTTTAATCGAATGGGCAGCCCGGAAGATAGCATTAAGCTGTTCCGAATCTGGTTCCTGCGGGTCAAGACCCAACAGGTGTTGTTCCATGTCCGCCAACAATTCGTCGGCTTCATCAAAGAACGTCTGGTAAAAGTCGCTGATATCCATGCTCACGGTATCACCTCGGCTGTGAGTCGCGATCGGTCTGGGCCGCCGGTGCCGGTGCAGCTGGTAACGAGGTTACCGGCGCGCTGGAACTGACAGACTCAGCCTGTGAGTGTTGAGGGTCTTGGTTTTTTGTGGCTGTGGAAGGAACTTCCGGCGCCGCTATCTCTTTAAGGCTACTTCCATCTTTTATCTGCACCGCATCACTTTCAGAGTTTTCACGCTCAATCTGCGCCTGGGTGTCATGGTTCAACACCAGCAGACTGATACGCCGGTTCACCGCATCGTCTCCGCCGCGATTCTTTAATTTCATGGTGTCAGACATGCCCACCACGCGCAGCATCTTGCCACCATCCAGTCCTCCCAGTACCAGCTCACGTCGTGAAGCGTTGGCACGATCTGCTGAGAGTTCCCAGTTACTGTAGCCGCGGTCGCCCCCGGCATACTGGATATCATCGGTATGGCCCGCCAGGCTAATCCGGTTCGGAATATCATTCAGAATCGGCGCAATGGCGCGCAAAATATCGCGCATATAGGGTTCAACTTCAGCGCTACCGGTCTTGAACATCGGGCGGTTCTGGCTGTCGATAATCTGAATACGCAGCCCCTCTTCCACCATATTAATAATCAGGTGCGGACGCAGCGCTCGCAGGCGCGGGTCTGCTTCAATCAGCTGATCCAGCTTCTCACGCAGGCGGTTAAGACGAATCTCTTCCAGCTTGCGCTTCTGTGCATCCATATCGACAACTTTATGCACTTCGCCAATCTTCTCTACCGGATCCTTGCCACCGCCAGGAATCGGGCTTGAGCTGTCACTGCTACGCTGCCCGCCGGTTAAAGCCACTTTCAGCGGCGTCTTAAAGTAATCGGCAATCTGAATCAATTGTTGAGGACTTGAGATCGAAATAAGCCACATCACCATAAAAAAGGCCATCATTGCTGTCATAAAGTCGGCGTAGGCGATTTTCCATGAACCGTGCGAGCCGGCATGCTTGTTCGACTTTTTCCGCTTTACCAGCACAATGGGGTGATTGTTATGCTTCATGCGTCTTGATCCGAAGTCTGCTTATTAGATTTCGCATTACGGACATGCTCTTCCAGCTCGGTAAACGACGGTCGGTCGGTTGAGTACAACGTCTTGCGACCAAACTCCACCGCAATCTGCGGGGCATAACCGTTAAGGCTGGAAAGCAGCGTGACCTTAATGCACTGCATCATTTTGGTGTTCTCGGCACACTTCTGGCGTAATACACCCGCCAGAGGAGAGATAAAACCGTACGCCAGTAAAATACCGAGGAAGGTTCCCACCATCGCGTTGGCGATCAGCGCACCCAGTTCCGCAGCCGGTCGGTCGGCAGAGGCCAGGGTGTGAATCACCCCCATTACCGCTGCAACGATACCGAATGCCGGAAGTGAATCACCCATGGTTGCCAGTGCCGTTGCAGGAACATCACACTCGTGCTCGTAGGTTTCAATCTCTTCGTCCATCAACGCTTCAATCTCAAAGGCATTCATGTTGCCGCTGACCATCAGGCGTAAATAGTCGGTAATAAAGTCCACTAATCTTTTATCGGCAAGAATGCGCGGGTAATTAGCAAAAATCTCACTTTCCTGCGGATTTTCGATATCACGCTCCAGAGAGAGCATCCCCTGTTGACGTGATTTGGCCATCAGGCGATACAGCAGCGCCATTAAATCCATATACACGCTTTTATTATATTTTGAGCCGCGCATCAGCAATGGCAGCGACTTCAGCGTCGCTTTAATCGCCTTACCGTTATTACCCACGATAAATGCGCCGATACCGGCACCGGCAATAATCAGAACCTCAGAGGGTTGGTATAACGCGCCAAGATGGCCACCGACCATTGCGAAGCCGCCTAACACCGACCCGAGGACAAGGATGTAACCCAATATAATCAGCACGAATAATCCTTACGCTGCAAACGTGTGGGTGGAAGGGAGCCAGAATAAGCAGGCGGAACACCAGGCGCGGGGCAAAAAAAAAGCAGCGGTCAAAAGACCGCTGCTGGATTCACTCCACGTGGCGAACACTATTAAACGGCTTGTTTAACCTGTTCATCCAGCAGTTGTGAATTGTTATCGGCAGTTTCTGCGATAAGTTTACGTCTTTTTACCGCACGCGATGGAGGCTGGCAAAGGCTGCAAGTGAAGCTGCCAACAGGCTGGTGCGCATGGTTAATAAAGCTTCCACCACAGCATTTACAGCCGGTCAGTTCCAGCATTCCACTTTCAACAAACCGGACCAGGGTCCATGCGCGCGTTAGCGCCAACAGCGGGCCCTCGTCCTGTTGCGGGCACTGTTCCAGGTAGAGACGGTAAGCTTTGATCACCGCTTCAACACCAGTACATAACCCGGTTTTTACCATAAACTGCCAGGCGTTACAGAACATAGAAGCATGAATATTCTGCTCCCACGTCATAAACCAATCGGTAGAGAACGGCAGCATCCCTTTTGGGGGCGGACTACCGCGCAACTCTTTATACAACTTAATTAAGCGACCGCGACTGAGCTGCGTTTCGCTTTCTAACATTTGTAAACGTGCGCCCAGGGTGATGAGTTCCATCGCCAGCTGAATATCGCGCGCTTCCTGAACTATGCTTTTTTCACTCATCAGCTCGCCGCCCTTTTCTTCGGGGTCTCATCATCTTTCGAGACGTCACGTAATAAACGACTCGATAACAAGATACCGGTATGGATCTGCTGTAAGTCGTCCACACGTGATTCCTGAGTCAGACGGTTAATAGACTTATGGTCATTGAAACGAAACTGACATACCAATTGATTGGTTTCTGCCAGTTTTACCATTTCAGGCAATGTCAGACCGGCAAGAGCATCGGCCATTGGCTCATCGATACCCAAGCGGAACATCGCTGAAGCTTTTTCCTGGTTAATTAAACGTTGTGCGAGTAATAAATATGACAAATTGATGTCGTAAATATGTTTGAGTAATTCTGATGTACCCATTTTTTTTCCATCCTGACTGACACTACTTTTAACGTGTGCGGCTTAACGCCGCTACCATGGTTGCTGGTTGGTAAATCTAAAGATGGCAAAAAATTTAGTGGCAGAAGCCAAACGTATAAATAAGCTGTCTTGTTTTCTGGAAACCAAGCCAGGAAATAATCATGAACTCATTTTGCCAGTTGCCATTCCTGAGCCATCTCTTCCCTGAACCTGTCCATGACTTCTTGTTACATTCTTTTAGG
The DNA here is from genome assembly GCF_009738185.1 of Erwinia sorbitola. Classification (NCBI taxonomy): domain Bacteria; kingdom Pseudomonadati; phylum Pseudomonadota; class Gammaproteobacteria; order Enterobacterales; family Erwiniaceae; genus Erwinia; species Erwinia sorbitola. The sequence continues at coordinate 2,596,858 of NZ_CP046509.1, forward strand.
ACTATTCCGAAAACAAGGCAACTCTATCCCCTCTATTCGCGACATACAACGAGAGCCAGGCTAAATTTTAGATAAAGTGTGACGCAGATCACACTTTTAAGGCAAATATTTCCCAAAAACCCATCAGTAACGCTGTTGATTAGCTTACTAACTAACCATTTAGGTCATTTTTTGTAAATTTCACCCTGTAAGTAACCATTACAGTGAGGGCGAGAGGGTATCTGGTGCATTAAAGCGAAGCGGCCACAGCGAATCGGCAAAAACCAGAATAAAACAATGCTAAATTAAGCTTTTGTAGTCTTTTATCTTACTTAAGGAGGATTTACAGGCGAGTATAGTTAGTTACTTACGGTGAATATATGACCACTAAATAATATTAAAAATGTGACGTAACGCAGGTTTTTTAAAGGAAGTGACAGCGTTTTGTAAGCAGGCAGCGTCTTATGTTCAACGCATGATAGTAGATGTAAATAAGCGTTACATAAGTGACGTGAATGTTTTTGGCGAGGTTTATAGGAATTACCTTATGAGTATCGACACACAGCAAAATTTCTTTAGCAAAAAGTGGATTTTTTTTACTTTCTGTGGGCTATGTGGTTATTTTTTCCACAATTAACCGCATAAATTGTGACGAACCTGGCAGGAATGGTGAAACGAGGAGGGTAAAAATCAGGGGGAACGTGCCCCCTGTTATCAGCACTTCTTATTAAGAATGGACTTTTTATCAGGCAAGTTTCGGAAAGGAGGCGACATTACTCTTCTTTTCGTCGGCCCTTCCCTGCTGGGGTAAGGCCTGTAAATCTTGCAGATAACTCTCACGCCAGTGAGCGATATCATTTTTACGCAGCACCGCCATCATATCGTTATAGCGAGAGATACGTTCAGTACGTGACATGGTCAGCGCCTGATTCAGTGCGGCTGCGACTTCATCACGGTCATAAGGATTCACAATCAGCGCTGAGGTCAGTTCGTTTGCCGCTCCGGCAAAGCGCGACAGCACCAGCACCCCCGGATCATCCGGATCCTGTGCGGCTACATACTCTTTTGCCACCAGATTCATGCCATCACGCAGCGGGGTTACCAGACCGATATCCGTCAGACGGAAGATTTTCATCAGCAGGCGACGATCAAAATGCTGGTTGAGATAGTAAAGAGGCGTCCAGCCCAGCGTACCGTATTTACCATTGATGCGCCCTGCTTCGGTCTCCAGCTGGTGGCGAATATCCTGGTAAGCCTGGACGTCACCGCGTGAAGTTGGCGCAATCTGCGAGTAACGGATCTTGCCGTGATGCTGCGGGTAGTTCTCCAGCAGCGCCTCATAGGCGAGGAAACGTTCCGGCAATCCTTTCGAATAGTCCAGGCGCTCGCAGGCAATAATATTTTGTGCGTCACCAAGATCTTTCTTCATCGCCACCATTTTTGGCGGCAGCGGGCCTTCAGCCATTTCTTTAATGCTGTCCGGCTCAATACCAATCGGATAGACCTCAGTGGTAAAGCGATTGCCGAAAGCCCGGTGCTGTTTGCCTTCACCCGATAAGGTGGTTTGCAGCGATACGCACTCCAGGAAGGCAACGCGATCGCTTTCCGTCTGGAAGCCCAGCAGATCGTACTCGCACATCATCTCCAGCAGGTCTGCATGCGGCGGTAGTGCGTTAAAGATCTCCGGCGTCGGGAACGGAATATGCAGGAAGAAGCCAATACGGTTATTTACGCCCAGTTTGCGCAGTTCGGCAGCAAAAGGCAGCAGATGATAATCGTGGATCCATAACACATCATCTTCTTTCAGCAGCGGCAGCAAGCGCTCTGCCAGCAGCTTGTTAACGTGACGATAGCCATCCCAGGCCTCACGCTGGAAATTCACCAGATCGAGGCGATAATGGAAGGCGGGCCAGAGCACTCCATTGGAGAATTGCAGATAGTAGAGGTCATAATCGTTCTGGTTCAGTCCGAAAGAGGCGTAGGTGATACCATCCTGCTCGAGCATATTAAGCTCTTCATCATCCTCACCAATTTCATTAATTTCACCATTCCAGCCGTACCAGACTCCACCTGTGGTTTTCAACGCATCGACAATGCCGACGGTAAGCCCCCCTGCACTGGCCTTACTGCCATCCGGGATAGCAATACGGTTAGATACAACAACTAAGCGACTCATAAGCCTTAACTCCTTACTGACGTTGATACGTCTTCATCTGTTTTTATTCGTGTCTGCGCCAGCCAGCGATAAACGGCGGTAACATCACTGAGACGTCCCTGCGCGTTGCTGGTGCCGGCACCGACTTTAATGGATATGCCATCCAGGGCATTGACCGCGATAAACCCTGCTTCATCGGTCAGATCGTCTCCGAGAAATACCGGGACACGCCCGGCAAAAGGAGGGTATTGCATAAAATCTTTAATCGCAGCGCCTTTGTTAACGCCCTGTGGCTTCAGCTCGACCACACATTTTCCCGGCTGCTGTACCAGCTCAGGGAAGCGTGCCACCAGCGACGCCGCCAGCTGCTCAATCGCCTGCTGATACTGCGGGGCCTGGCGATAGTGCAGAGCAAACGCCATACCTTTATTTTCCAGCGAAGTCCCCGGCAGCGCTGCTATTGCCGCATCCAGTTCACGGCTGATGGCGGTGACGGTAGCGGGCGCAAGCGCAATGCGGGTAATTTGTCCTTCGCTATTACGCCGTTCGGCACCGTGTACGCCGGCCATCGGCAATACCAGCGGCGACGCCAGCGCATCAAGTTGATCAATCGGGCGACCAGAAACCAGTGCCACGGCTCCTTCGCACTGCTGTGCCAGCCGCTTAAGATCATCCAGCACCTGCACAGGAATGGAGACCTCATCGGGGCGCGGCTTAATCGCTGCCAGGGTACCGTCCACATCGAAGAAAAAGGCGTATCGCGTTTCTGCATGCAGCGGGGGAACGAAATCTGTCTGAGTTGTCACACATTCCTCCTGAGTAATGGATTAGGAAGATGCTGCTGACAATGAGGGGGGACAGCGTGGTCTGACGAACGGCGCTAAATCAAACCTGTCGTCAGACGAAGTCGAGGGCGTAATGCCAGGGGGTAGCCCTCAGTGCAGACAACATCAGGCTAAAGTATAGCGGGGTTTCCAGATCCTGCCAGAAATCAGGCGCTAACTGGCTGCTGCCACAGTGAATTCACATCAATACCCGGCCAGCGGTTTGCTTCTTCCGGCCCGACAATATTGTCTTCACAGTGCAGACTGGCAAGATCGATAGTATGCGGCGTCAGCCGTTTCCCGCTGTTAAGCGAGAAGAAAACACAGATTTTTGGTTGCAGCAGCGAGGTTTCCCCCGGTTCGGTTACCACCCCTAAACGCCCGGAGGAGAGACGCACCAGCGAGCCAACGGGATAGATGCCAACCGCTTTGACAAACGCGTACAGCAGCTTGCGGTCAAAGTGCCCGTCCCAGTTCGCCATCTGGTTCATTGCACTGGCAGGATTCCAGCCTGCTTTGTAGGGACGATCGGAGGTGACCGCATCGTAAACGTCACAGATAGCCGCCATCCTTGCCAGCAGAGAGATTCCACTGGCACGCAGCCCGTCCGGATAGCCGGAGCCGTTAACCTTTTCGTGGTGATGTAATGCAACATCCTGGAGATCTTCATTGGCCCCGCTCAGTCGCAGGATCTCAGCACCCGCTACCGGGTGATGCTTCATAATTTCAAATTCTTCATCCGTCAGCTTGCCCGGTTTGTTCAGGATCGTCAGCGGTATCGCCGCCTTCCCTACGTCATGCAGCAGCCCTGCCATGCCCGCTCGCTTAGTCTGCTCTTCATCCAGCCCCAGCTGTGCCGCCAGCGACAGCATTAAAGCGCAGACTGCCACGGAATGAAGATAGGTGTAATCATCATGAGATTTCAGGCGTACCACGCTGAGTATTGCGGCCGGATGGCGATTAAGCGAACCGGCAATATCATTTACCAGCGGCACCGTACTCTCTGAATTAAAGGTTTTGCCCATCCGCGCATTGTTGAACATATGCATCACCGGGCCTTTGGCTGCCAGACAGATTTTCTGCGCCTGAGCCATCTCACTCTGCATCGTTACCACACCATCTTGCGCTACAGCCTGCGGCGAAATATAGACGTCAGCAGCTTCAGTAACGGCCTGTAGAAGCGGCAGTTCCGGGCATATTTTTACATCAGGAGCACGACCACGGGAGAGATCGATCCACACTTCACGGACGCCACTTTCCTGGATAGCTTTAATATGGACGACATTACACAGCAGCATTTCATTGTGAACCAGCGGATGCTTTAGCCAGAACACATCCAGCTTGTGCAGATACATCCCCGTTTGCAGTTCAGTCACCGCAATACTTATGATCATCCGGCCTCCCCCACAACAATGTGCTTTCCATTCCCTCATTACTATCGGCACCTGAACAAAAAACCTGCGGGTCTTTTCACGAAACCGCCAGCGCATGACGCGTTATTTTCGTCAAATGTGTTCCTGCTCACGCTGCACCCAGGCCGGGCCGGGCCGGGCCGGGCAAGATTAAAAAGAGAAATTACCGCCACACGGGGCTTTTATTGACAGGACTTTAACTAACTGGAGGAAAATACACAGGGAGATTCAGATCCGTCTGGAATATCAAGCCTGTCCGCGATCCCGCCCGCACATTCTGTCGCAATGCGCTACATTGCGTTAAACAACCGGCCATCAGTACCACTGAAGCGCCAGCATCCAGACTAAGGGGCGATAATGTTCAATATGATGATCAAAAGAAAGGGCGAGCGCAGGCATACGGAAGATCGCTATCTGGCACTGGTACTGGCCACCAGCGCCGGGCTGCTGAATGCGATGGCGCTCGGGGCGTTTGGTGTTTTCCCGTCACATATGTCCGGTAATGCTTCTCAGCTCTCCACCGAAGTTTCACGGGTGGATATTAAAGACCTGGTGTTTTTACTGTCAATCCTGGCGGCGTTTGTTATCGGCTGCGTGACCGCCCGTCTGATGGTAATTGCCGGTATCAGAAATAATATTCGTACTATCTTCAGCCTGATCCTTCTCACTGAAGGTGTGCTGCTGATAATGATGTCGGCGTTTGAACTGCTGTTCTACTCGACCGCTAATAACCGTGAGGTGATTGTGTTCCTTGGCTTTTTAATGGGGATCCATAACGCCACCTCGACGCAGCTCTCGAATGGTCGCGTACGCTCAACCCATATTACCGGCACGCTGACCGATGCAGGTATTGCGCTTGGCTCTCTGATGGCCACCCTCAGCCGTCACGATCCGTCTAAGCAGGTAAACGTGCAGCGTAAACAGTTTATTACCCATCTGATTACCATCCTCTCGTTTCTCAGCGGCGGTATTGCCGGGCTGTTGCTGTTTGAGGCGTTTGGCTTCAGTTCGATGATTGCCGTAGGCGGTTTTCTGGTGGTGGTTGCTCTCAGCTCAATAGCTGTCACCGTGCAGATGACCAAACGCTAACGCCCTGCCCGCCAATCTCGCGTAATAACCGCGTTTATCCTCCCCTGACGCCGCCCTTTTCAGAGCTGCGTCATAAAATAACAATTTGATCTGACCCGATGTAACATTTTCGTTGCGGAAAAAAACAGAGTGCTCAACTATAGGTAGAACGTTCTACTAAAACGTTCTACTCAACTCAGACACACCCATAATTATTTAAAACTATGTCCCAGCAGGAGACACTATGCGTTTTTTTTCCGGGTTCTTAAAATCGCTTTCAAAGCTGTCGATGATCGGCCGTGCGCTGATGTTACCCATTTCCCTGCTACCCGCGGCGGGTCTGCTGCTGGCCTTCGGGGATAAATTCCACCTGCCGCTGATGATGAATGCCGGTGGAGTGATCTTCGATAACCTGCCGTTGCTGTTTGCGGTAGGCTCCGCCGTAGGTCTCGCCTCAGAATCGGGGATTGCTGCGCTGGCCGCGACGGTTTCCGTACTGATTACCAATATGACCATTGGTACCGTAATGCATATCACGCCTGAAATGGCAGCCAGCGGCGGCAAGTATGCGATGGTGATTGGTATTCCGACATTGCAGATGGGGGTGTTTGGCGGCCTGATCTGCGGGGTGCTGGCGGCCTGGTGTTTCAATCGTTTTCATACTTTGCAGCTGCCTGAGTTTCTTGGTTTCTTCTCCGGCAAGCGTTTTGTTGCCATCGCCACCGCCTTTCTCTCTTTCCTGCTCGGGCTGGCGCTGCCATACGTCTGGCAGCATATTCAGGCGGGCATTGATGCGCTGTCTGTGGTGGTGAACGGCGATAATCAGGCGCTATCGACCTTTATTTTTGGTCTGGTAGAGCGTGCGCTGATCCCGCTGGGTCTGCATCATATCTGGTACCCATCCTTCTGGTACTCCTTCGGTGACTACACCACCCAGGCAGGCCAGGTAATTCACGGTGACCAGACCATCTGGTTCAAAATGCTGGAAGAAGGCACTAAATCCTTTAGCAGCGACAGCTACCAGAATGCCGGTAAGTTTATGCAGGGCGAATTCCCGCTGATGCTGTTTGCACTGCCTGCTGCCTGTCTGGCGATGTACCATGAAGCCAATACCAAAAACAAAAAAATCGCCTTCGGTATTCTGTTCTCAGCGGCGCTCACCTGCTTCCTGACCGGGATCACCGAGCCGGTGGAGTTCACCTTTATCTTTGTTGCCCCGCTGCTCTATGTGTTTAACGCTATTATGGCGGGCCTCTCCTATATGTGTATGTACCTGCTGCACGCGCATATTGCCAAATCATTCTCCGCCGGGATGATTGACTATATCTCCTTTGGTATTCTGCCTTCCTTTAACGGCTTCCAGACCAACTACATCAGCGCGGTGATTGTTGGGGTGCCGATGGCGGCCATCTACTATGTGGTGTTCCGCTTTGTTATCCGCCGCTTTGATGTGAAAACCCCAGGCCGTGCCGACATTACCGCCAACGCCGGGGATAAAAGCGATGTCGAGCTGGCGACGGAAATTGTCGGGCTGCTGGGCGGCAGTAAAAACATCGGCAGCGTCGGTGCCTGTATTACCCGACTGCGCCTCGAAGTGGAAAACAGCGAGCTGATCGATAAAGACGGGCTGTATCACCTTGGTGCCCGCGGGGTGGTATTTGTCGGAGATAACGGTATTCAGGTGATCTTCGGCGCTCGTGCGCAGTTTATTGCCAGGGAAATGAGCCTGCTTACCGGGCGGTAACTGGCACAAATCGTCGTCTCCTGTATGCTACGGGAGACGCGTTTTTTACAAGGAATACAATGAAGAAGGTCAGCATCATTGATGTGGCGAAACTGGCGGGCGTTTCAGTCTCTACGGTGTCGCTGGTTCTGCGTCAAAAAGGGAAGATCTCGGCGCAAACCATAGAAAAGGTCAAAGAGGCCATTACGGAACTGGGCTACGTGCATAACGTTGCCGCTGCCAATCTGCGCGCGAATACCTCTAACCTGATTGGCCTGATTGTGCGCGACTTCAGCGATACTTTTAATCTGAAGGTGATCACCAGCATCGTGCAGACGCTGGAGCAGCAGGGTTATATGGTGTTTCTTGCTCATCCACAGGATGATGAGGAGCGTCTGGTGCAGTGCCTGCTTTCATTCAGCCGCCAGGGCGTGGCGGGAGTGATCTACCTCACGGCTAATGCCACCAGGCTGACGCTGCCTGAACCTGTCCGCCTCAGTTCGCTGCCGCTGGTTACCGTTTCTCAGGCGATGATCGAGGGCCAGTACGATCTGGTGATGCGCGATAATCGCCAGGCTGCCGCTCAGGCAACCCGCTATCTGATCGAGCGCGGGCATCGCAATATTGCCTATGTCGGTGGCGAGGCCAGCTGTCAGATCCGCGCACAGCGGCTGGCTGGTTACCGTATGGCGCTTCAGCATTACGGCTTACCTTATAAAGAGGAGTTTACGCCCCCCTGCCAGGAAGAGACCAATGCCGCACGGCTGGCCACCCGCCGCCTGCTGGAGAGTAACAATAAGATCACCGCCCTGCTCTGCCACTCCTCCCATGCCATTATTGGCTGCCTGAACGGTATCCATCAGGTGGGGCGCACCGTCGGTAAAGACGTGTTTCTTACCCAGCAGGTATCGCTGCTTGGCTTTGAAGATATGTTGCAGATTAACCTCAGCTCCCCCTCTTTCACCTATGTTTCTTCCGCCAGCGATGAGACCGGCAGACAGGCAGCGGCGCTAATTCTGCGCAAAATTCAGCAAAGTGATTTGCCTCCTCAGCGCATTGTGGTCTCGGGTGAGCTGGTTCTCAGAGAGTCCGCCTGATCCCCTGTTACAGCTGCCCGGTGTTGACCCGTTTGCCGATATCTTTCAGCTGCGAATATTTCTCCAGCAGCTGCGGACCATCATCAAGGCTCATGGCAAACATCCACATATAGGTCATTACCGAGTAGATATGACCGGCATCGCTGCCGCCGCTGTTGGCCATACTGACAATGGTAAAAGCAAACAGCAGCGCCACCATTGCGCCAATCGAGAGATAGCCCAGCGCTTCACGATCTGACAGACGAATACGCAGCCCCGCCAGCACCCGATAGTGCCGAACCAGCGACGAAGTATTGGCATGACTGACAAAGCGCACTTCGCGCTCCAGCCGGTTATTTAACCTGCCAAACAGCAGCTCATTTTTATGCGTGTAGCGACGCAGGAACAGAGAGAAAAACAGCAGTATTCCCAGACAGGCGATCCCGGTCCAGAACTCAATCAGCAACAGCATCACCGCTGCCCCGCTGATAGATGCCAGGGTGGTGATCAGCACCGGCAGATGCTTTTCAAAGAAATCAACAAACTCGCGTGACAGCGCCACGCGTGCCGCAATGGTAGAGTGTGAGTGTTTATCTTCACGCTGCTGGAGTATCACCGGCACCGCCAGCTCCGCATAAATACGCGCAAAGGTTCGCGTATCCACGCTGCGCCGCGCCGCGCCGATCGCCCACATCACCAGCACCATTAGCGCATACAGCAGCGCATGCGCAGGCTTTGCATTCAGCGTGGCGTTAATTGCAAACCCCGCCAGCAGTGGATAAAGCAGATAGGTGATATTTTCCGCCACCACCAGCAAAAGAGTAATGATCAGTTTTTTGCTATGGCGACGGCCCAGCCGTTTCAGGGTGATGGCGGCACTGCCGGAAGCCGCGACGGGTTCCGGTATTTTACAGGTTTGCATGATACTCTTTCTGGTAAGATTATGTTTGAGCGGTTGCTCAAAACCGCCGAAAGTCTATTTGAGCACCTGCTCAAAGTCAATACAGGAACAGGAATGAAAGAGACCCGGGAAGTACTGAGAGCTAAAATCCTTGAGGGCGCTATTGCGCTGTTTATGGAGAAAGGCATTGAGAAAGTGACTACACGTGAACTGACCGAGCACCTTGGTATTTCGCGCAGCCATATCTATCACTACTTTCGTGACTGGGAAACATTGACTAAAGAGGCCATGGGGCACTATTTACTCCAGGATCGCACCGCATTTTCAGCCACCATTACCGGACTGAACTCGGCACAACGTCTTACTGCCTTTGTGGCTAACTACCTGCCCGCCACGCCCGATGCCTCCTGGCAGATTTACAGCTCACTCTGGCAGCTTGCCATCCATGACACCGAGTGGGCAAATATGGCCGAAGGAATGATGGATCAATGGCAGACCATGCTGGCAGATATCATCAGAGAGGGCGTCGATGCCGGAGAATTCACCAGCCCGGATCCCGATTTGGTAGCAAGACAGCTCGGAGCCATGCTTAACGGCTATGCAGACCAGCTGATCCTCTCCCCGACTGCTGCCACCCATCAGGCTGCGACCCGTGATATCGGTGCGTTTATCTGTATGGCACTAAGAGTATCCTGACCTGCGTTGCGGGCTATTCCACCTGGCGGGATAAATTACCACCCGCCACGAATGGAATATAAATTCCGTCCGGTGCAATAAAAATCGAAATTTTGAAAATTTCAGTCCACCACAAGGCGGCTGATCTTCCTTTTCTCCCTGTATTAAACAGGGTTTTACCTCTGTACGCCGATCGCCCCATGTGCATGAACCACCACCCCGCCACTCTCAGAAAGTTGATTCAATTAGCTATTTCGAACTGCATCATTTAACCATAACTTCTGGTGAAGAATACCGCCTGTTTCACAGCCTGCCCGCGACCGGTTGCAAAATTAAGTGAAATTTTTTTAACCCGCTCACAAATTACGAAATATTCAATTCAATATGAACCGAATAGAACATACATTCCATCCAGCTAAATGATAAAACGAGATGGGAATCGCAGTTCCATCGTGACAGGCTGCTCTGCGGCCGGCTATTAGAAGGGTTTAAACATGGACACCAGGCATACGCGTTATAATATGAAGTACGTAATGCTTTGTTGCACGGTAGCGGCCTTTGGCGGGCTGCTGTTGGGGTACGACTCCTCAGTGATCTCAGGAGCTATCGAACCTCTGAGTAAGTATTTCCAGCTCTCCCCCAGTGAAACGGGCTGGGCAGTCTCAAACATCCTGCTGGGCAGCCTGATAGGTTGTTTTATCGCGCCAAAAATGAGCGATAAACTCGGGCGAAAAAATTCGCTGGCGATTACCGCTTTTATCTTTACCCTGTCGGTATTGGGTACCGTAATCGCACATAATTTCACCACCTTTGTGATTATGCGCATGCTGGGCGGGCTGGCTATTGGCCTGGCGTCGGTGATCTCGCCAATCTACCTGGCAGAGCTGTCTCCTTCGAAATTTCGCGGCCGTACTTCAGCGCTCTACTCCGTCTGCTGCGTTGGCGGCCAGTCAGTGGTGTTGTTAACCAACTTCTTTATCAATAAATCTATGACGCCGGAAGCCATGACCGATACCGGCTGGCGCTATATTCTGGCTACAGCTCTGGTTCCCTGCGCGCTGTTCCTGTTCTGCATCCTGTTTATTCCTGAATCACCGCGCTGGAACGTGCTGAAAGGGCGTGATAAAGCGGCGCTGGATACCCTGACTAAAATTTCCAATAAACAGCATGCCGAATCAGTATTTAACGAGATCAAACATTCATTCAGCCAGCAGGCAGCCACGCAGCACAAAACTAAATTCCGCCTGAATAAAACCACGGTGCCTTTACTGGTGATCGGTATTGGTCTGGCTATCGGTAATCAGATTAGCGGCATCAACGTGATTCAGTATTTTGGCCCTTCCCTGCTGAAGAATGTCTCCTCCAGTACTGACACTGCATTGCTGGTCACCTTCTGGCTCTCTATCTGCCAGCTGGTGGGTGTGCTTATCGGCATGTCATTAATTGACCGGGTAGGACGCCGTAAACTGCTGCTGATGGGCGCCATATCATCCTGCGTATTCCTGACCTATTCATTTGTCGCCTTCTATTATCAGCTGCCCGGCCTGCTGGCCGTAGTCGGGCTGTTCGCCTATATGGTGTTCTTCGGCATCTCATGGGGTCAGATTGTCTGGACGGTGCTGGGGGAAATCTTCCCGACTGAAATTCGTTCAGTCTGCGTCGGGATTTCAATCTGTATGATGTCGATGGCGAACTTTGTTATCAGTACCACCTTCCCGATCCTGAACAGCAATGCCTTCCTGCTGGAGATTTTCCACGGTGGTTTCCCGCTGCTGCTGTTCGCTATCTTCTCGCTGGGAATGTACTTCTTTACCTTCCGCTATCTGCCAGAAACCGCAGGGGTCTCGCTGGAGAAAATCCATGCGCTGGTGCTGAAAAAATTCCATGTTGAAGTGGATGAGTCAGAACTGCTGGGGGCAAAGGCAGGCGCAAAAAATGCGGAGTCGTTCAATGTGCCGATGGGCCACTGATTAACAGAATCTTGAGCGAGGAATAAATCCGGGGTCAGGTTTGCCTGACCCCGTTAGCATCAGGAAAGAATTTTCTTCTCTGCCAGATCCAGCGCAAAGTAGCTGAAGATGATATCGGCACCGGCGCGCTTAATCGCTCCAAGACTTTCCAGCGTGACGTCCAGCTCGTTAATCGCCCCCGCCTGCGCACCAAATTTAATCATCGCGTACTCACCGCTCACCTGATATGCCGCTAATGGCAATTGCGTGCGTTCGCGCACCTCGCGCAGGATATCCAGATAGGCACCCGCCGGTTTTACCATCAGCGCATCGGCACCTTCGCTTTCATCAAGCAGCGACTCGCGAATCGCTTCACGGCGGTTCATCGGGTTCATCTGATAGGTTTTACGGTCGCCTTTAAGCGATGTCCCCGCCGCTTCACGGAACGGGCCGTAGAAAGATGAGGCAAACTTCGTGGAGTACGACATGATGGCCGTGTCGGTAAAGCCCGCGGCATCAAGCGCATGGCGAATTGCCGCCACCTGACCGTCCATTGCCGCCGAGGGAGCAATAAAGTCCGCCCCTGCTGCTGCTGCCACAACCGCCTGCCTGCCAAGGTTGATCAGCGTGGCATCGTTATCCACGCCGCGATCGTGCAGCACGCCGCAGTGACCGTGACTGGTGTATTCACAGAAGCAGGTATCGGACATAACGATCATTTCCGGCACGGTCTGCTTGCAGATACGCGACATACGCGCCACCAGGCCGTTTTCATTCCAGGTATCGCTGCCGTCGGCATCCGTATTATGGGAAATACCAAAGGTCATAATCGACCGCACGCCAGCTTTAGCGATACGCTCAATTTCATACGCAAGGCGTTTCTCAGGAATACGCATCACGCCCGGCATGGCGGCGATAGGTTTATAGTCATCAAGGCCTTCCTCAACGAAGATCGGCAGAGCCAGATCGTTCAGGCTGAGGGTATTTTCCTGAAACAGGGTGCGAAGAGAAGCAGACTGACGTAAGCGTCTTGGGCGCTGGGCTGGAGAATAGCTGGACAAAACAACCTCGGTTTAGCGGGTCATGCACCGGCAATATGCACCGATGATGATAAACATGAATAGTGGGCTAACAGTATACCTCCGGGCGCACGAAGACAATGTTTGCACGCCTTTCGCCCCCCTCTCGGGCACAGAATGCTTTATTTTTCTCAGCATCTGGTGCCGCTTTTCCCTTGTAAGTTAACGCAGTTTAGCGCTCTATAATGAATAGTTTTTATTCTGCTTTCTCCAAATTGATCAAAGGAAAAACGATGTCTGAACACGCCAACCTCACATTTGTCACCCTGCTCGGCAGCCTGCGCAAAGCCTCGCTGAATGCCGTTGTGGCAAACAGCCTTCCTGCGCTGGCTCCGGCCGGAATTGAAATCCGCGCGCTCGGCTCAATTGCTGATTTCCCGCACTATGATGCAGACATTCAGGCTGAAGGCTTCCCGCCTGAAGTGGTCGCAATGGGTCAAGCTATTGCTGCCGCCGACGGCGTGGTGATTGTTACGCCGGAATATAACTACTCGGTGCCCGGTGCACTGAAAAACGCTATCGACTGGCTGTCGCGCCTGCCAGAAAATCCGTTTGCCAATAAACCGGTGGCAATTCAGACAGCATCACCCGGAGCCATTGGCGGAGCACGCGCCCAGTATCATCTGCGCCAGAGCATGGTATTTCTCAATGCTCAGGTGCTGAATAAACCGGAAATTATGATCGGCCAGGCCACCAGCCGTATCGACGCCGAAAACGGTACCATCACCGATGAAAGCACCCGGCAGCATCTGACTGCACAGCTGGAAGCGCTGGCTCAGGCCGCACGCCGCTAACATCTCGCGAGAAATTATCTATCCTGTATAGAGCACGTTGAAACAATGAGTTAACACAACAGGATTGATAATGGGATTTCTTGGATGGACGGCCGCCACTGGTGGCCTGTTATTACTGATGTCGCTGGCCTCGGGCTGGATAAGCCGTGGGCCGGTAACCTCTTTTTCGCTCTACCTGATCGCCGGTATTCTCTGCGGCCCCTGGGTGCTCGATCTGCTACGCATTGATATTGCCGCTCACGCTCACCTTGCCAAAAATCTGACTGAAATTGCCATGGCGGCTTCGCTGTTTATCACCGGGCTGAAACTGCGCCTGCCCCTTAAAAGCCCCGGCTGGCGGATGGGGCTGCGGCTGGCCTTTCCCGGCATGCTGCTGACCGTCGCAGGTGTGACGCTGGCAGCACACTGGCTGGGCGGATTCTCCTGGCCGCTGGCTCTGGCTTTTGGTGCCATTGTCGCCCCTACCGATCCGGTGCTGGCCAGCCTGATTTCGGTTAACGATGCACGCGATGATGACAACCTGCGCGTTTCCCTCTCCAGTGAAGCAGGGTTAAATGACGGTACCGCACTGCCCCTGCTGATGCTGGCGGTGGCACTCATCACCGGGAGCGGCGAGATGTCCTGGGAATTTTTCAGCCACTGGGCGCTGAAAGACGTCATCTGGGCGGTGGCAGGAGGCAGCGCTATTGGTTTTGTTTTGGGACGGCTTATAGGTCAGTACGCTTCTTATCTGCGTCATACCCATCAGGATGTGGCACCAAATGATTTTCTCGCGCTGGCGTTAATCGCCCTCAGCTATGCTATCGCTCAGTCGCTGGATGCTTCCGGTTTTCTGTCGGCATTTGCGGCCGGGGTGGGTCTGCGCCGCGCCGAGATGCGCGTGGTGCGCCACTTCCCTAGTAAAGAGTTCCTGGAGAGTGACTACCATCCGCCTGCGGAGCAGCTGGTAAACCCTAATGCCCGTCACCGGGCTGAACAGACTAACCCGGCGGGATCGGCCGGGCTGGTGGTCAGCGATGCCCTCTCCTTTGGCGACACCATTGAGCGTATGTTTGCGGCGGCGATTATTATCGTGCTGGGCGTGACGCTGGCACAGCACTGGAATCCAACCGGCCTGCTGCTCGCCGCCCTGCTGTTTTTCGCCATCCGTCCGCTGTCGGTCTGGATCGCTACCCTGGGTGTTGATACGCCAGGATTACAGCGAGCCACTATCGGCTGGCTGGGGATTCGCGGCATCGGCAGTATTAACTATATTGCCTGGGCCTATACTCACGGCCTGGATGGCCCTGAGGCCGCGCGCATGGCCGATATGGCGTTTACGCTTATCGTTGCCAGCGTGGTGGTACACGGCATCTCCGTCACCCCGCTGCTGAACTGGCGTCAGGCACGCATCCGCCGGGAGTAGTGCCGCTCCGCTACGCCTGTTCATTGCCCGGCTGCTTAAAAACCGCTGGCCGGGCAAGATAGGTTTTTAAAATATCGTGCTTAACCATAATGCGCAGTATCCCGGCAAACACCAGAAACTCAGACAGCACCAGCGAACCGGCAGCGCCGATGGCACCAAATTTCCACGCCATCAGGCAGCAGATGGGAATATTTATCAGCCCGACAATAAACATTACGTGCATCCGCTGCTTTGCCAGCCCGTGCGGGATAAGAATTTGCAGCCCGGCCGGGTAGCTGATATTGCCAAAGATAAAACCGCACACCGCCACGCGCAGCACATTGGCGGATTCATGAAACGCCGCGCCCAGCAGGATACGCACCACAAAATCCGCAAAGAAAAAGGTAAATATCACGATAAACAGGCTGATCAGAAATGACAGGCTGATGCTTTTTTGCGTCGCCGCGATGGCGGCAGCACGGTCTTTATGGAACAGGTGGCTGACGCGTGGGAAGAAAGCATTGCCAATCTGTTCCGGCACCGAGTTTGCCGCTTTTTTCAACCGATCGGCACCGTTATACAGGCCAACCATATAGGTACTGGTCATACTGGCAAGGATCAGCACATTGATGTTGTTAAACATGTTGGCACCAAAGATAGCCAGAAACACATGCAGGCTGTCTTTGATGCGCTGCATAATCTCGCGCGGTTCAAAACGATAGAAGCCAATCACCCGCATTTGCACCACCAGACTCATGGTGATAATGGCGGTAATAAAGGCCACTACGCCGGGGATCAGTGCCGCCAGCCAGGTATCTTGCGGCGTTTTTACCAGCAGAAACGTGAGTGGAATGGAACAGAACTGCCCGATGGTGGAGATAATCGAGGTTTTGCCCAGCTTCTCAAACCCCTGCATCAGCCAGCCGAATGAGAGCAGCTGGCCAAAAAGCACCGTAGAGTTGGCCAGCACAATATAAAAAAGCGCGTGCCATGCCGGGTTAAACCATGTCACCAGCAGCAGAACAGCCAGCGTGGAGCAGCCGAGAATCAGTTTGGCATTAAACGTAGACCAAAATAACTGCGTCACCCGCAGCTTATCGTCCCGGTGCTGGGCAATGTCTTTGGTGGTGTAAACATTGAATCCCCAGTCGGAAATAGTGCTGCAATACATCACGCAGGCCAGCCCCAGAGCCAGTAACCCCATATGCTCAACGCCGAGAATACGTGCCAGATACGGCAGGGTTACCAGCGGAAAGATAAACGACGTCCCACGGTACGCCAGCAGTGAAAGCACATTAATTAACAGCGTTTTATCGATTACTTTAGCCATCAGCCCCTGACCTTATATGAAAATCCATTCATGCTTTGCGCAGACTTCGTTTAACCTTAACCAGATTAGAATATAACTCCGGCTGCCTTAACAGCAGCCAGTTGACCGCCCCTTCAGGTTTAAGACTTTTCCCGAAATAATAGATAGCATGCATGACATAATCCGGTACGCGCTGGCCACTCGCCAGTGAAAGGTGAATCATTAACTTGAAAGAATGAATAAGATAAAGACGGCGTAATTCAGCCTTTTCATTCATTCCCTCGCTGAGGGCGATTAATTTACCGTAAGAACAGACAAAGGCGTCATAGCGCTGCCGGAAAAAACTTTCACTTTTATTACCATTGGTAAGAGAACCACTGCGAATACGTTGCCGGTAGTAAAGATTTTTACTCACCCAGGCAATGCGACAGCGCATAAATGCTTCCACAGTAAAACTGTGATCTTCATGCAGCCGGGTAATATATTTCAATTTAAATCTGTCGATAATTTCTTTTTTCAGAACGTAATTCCATGTTGCCGAAGTATAGGCCCCGCTGTGCAGCAGCCCACGGAAAATATCCTGGGCACGCAGTAAGCCAAACTGATGATGCTGTACCTTCGGATAGGTACGGGACGGATCGCCATCTTCAAACATCAGCGAATTAAAACAGAACAGCTCCACCTCAGGATAAGTGGCAATGGTCTGGCTTAACTCCTGATAAAATCCTTCACATACAACATCATCCGGATCGCAGCAGAAAATATACTGCCCCTGCGCCAGGGCAATGCCGTAGTCCCGCGCCTGGCCCAGCCCACCGTTGGGAATGGTCACGATATGTACCTGTTCCTGTGCGGCATAACGCTTCTCAATACGTGCAAGAGTATCATCAGTGGAACCATCATTAATGATAATTAACTCATTCGGTGCCGGTATTTGCGCCAGCAATGAATCAACGCATTCAACGATATAATTCGCCACGTTATACGCAGGGATAATTACTGACAGAATTTTTTGCGTCATTTCGGTTGTCTCACCATTTTGGGCACCTGTTTAATTAACACCAGAAAAATTCAAAGATCAACGCCGCTTCATGCAGCAGCAATGGTTTAGGAAAATACCTGGCGTATTATTAGAACCACAGAAACAAAAGCCCAACGAAAGTTAAACGAACCGTTGCCAATGATTAATAATTCTCTTTATAAACCTATGGTAAACAACTCATAGTCAGACTCTGTCGCGCGGTAAAATATATCAATGAACTATTAATGTATAAATAGCTCAATAAAGTCCAGGCATGAATAAATTATGACAACATTAACGCAGCATCAACGCCTTTACACTCCAGGATAAATCTCAGGAGCATTATGTTTCAGCAGGAAATCTTATAATAAGGATTATCTGACAAATTAAAAAATAAAGGTTATTTCCACCTGTTAATTGCTATCAAAATCGACAGGTTAGTAGTGGTGACGCCACCCTAACCCGGCAAGACCTGCTCGTTGTGATGTAATAACTACTTACGCTTAAAGTACGCCCCTTTATGCAGAATGCCGGATTAAACGGCTTAAAAATCGTTGATCACGCACGAGGAAACAGAAAAGTCTGATTGAACCATCACTTTCAACTCATAAGCCCGATACACAATACCGAGCGATTCCGACCTGGCTGACTTTATCAGCGGTGACAGATGCACAACAAGTAACACTTTATCCCAGCCAGAAAGCGCCAGAAATCGCTGCCAGTCACCCGTAAACGAGGCTCCGGTGCAGCAATTCACCTGCCAATGATAAATTTACTTTATTACTTAACTCAAACTGTACAAAAAATGAATTTAAATTCGATCACAGCTCAAATCTCTGAGCAGCTGAAAACGTGTAGTGCCGCATTTATGCTAGCCTGAATAACAGCCTCAGGTCACATCCAGGAACAAACCGGATGATAAAAATCATGAAAATTTCTGACAATTTTCGTCATCATTTCTTTAAAGAAGTGCTGATCCCATTGATTATTGTTCTCCTTATCACCTTTAGTGCCGGTTTTTTTACCCTGCACTGGGCTGGCGTTCGCACCAACAATGACGAGACGGCCCTTCAGCAGCAAATCGTAGAGACCACGCTGTCGCAGGCCCTGGGCGATATGCTGAAGCAGCAGCGCAGCCTGACGCAATGGCAGCCGCTGGCAGATCGTCTGGCGCAGGATAAGCCTGACCTTCAGTGGCTGAATGAAAATGTCGGTGCCTGGCTCTCAACGATGTTTGATCATCAGTTAATCTATCTGCTGGATGCTTCGGGCCACCCTGTGTACCTGTGGGAGAACGGACGCAATGTTCCGGCAGAACAGTTTGGCCATGTTGCCTTCCCGGTGCGTGCTTTTATGCAGAGCCTGCAACAGCAACACAGCCTGAAAAATGGCCGTCACGATATCGTCGGTTTTGCCCTGATTGATGATGGCCCGGCAATTGTTGCACTTGGGCAAATTAGCGGAAATGCCGCTGATAGCGGCCAGTATTCAATGCTGAGTATTCGCCGGATGGACAGCGGCTGGCTGGCATCACTTGCTCAACGGAGCCTGCTGCGCGACCTGCATTTTACCAATACTCTGTCCCGCGAAGCTGACTCTGGCTTTTACCCGCTGACTTCATTCGACGGGCTTGCCATCGGCAGCCTGCAATGGCAGGCAGAACGCCCGGGTTCACGTATGCTGCATGCTATTACGCCCGTTATGCTGCTGGTATCCCTGGTCATTATCCTGATTTGTATTGTGATGATGCGTCGCCTGTGGGTTTCCGCAATGCACCTGTCAGACTCCCTGCTTCAGCTGGGAGCATCGGAAGCGCAGGCCCAGCATCTGGCTTTTCACGATGTGCTGACGGGTTTGCCTAACCGGGCACTGGTGGAAGAGCGTATGAGCCAGGCACTGGTGCGCATCGCCCGTCAGAAAGACAAAGTGGCGCTGTTGCTGCTCGACCTCGATCGCTTTAAAACCATCAATGACACCTATGGTCATCAGGCCGGAGATGAGCTGATTGTGCAGGTGGCCCATCGCCTCAACGGGCTGGTACGCCATATCGATACTGTAGGCCGCCTGGGTGGAGATGAGTTCGTTATTATTCAGAAGGAGATCACCTCATCCAGGGATGCCTCCGAGCTGTGTCAGCGCATTATTAACGCGATGAGCCAGCCGTTTCTGCTGCTGGGTAATGAAACCTGGGTGGGCGTCAGTATTGGGGTGGTACTGGCACCAGACGATGCCACGGAGCGGATGGAAATGATGCGCAAAGCGGACATTGCTCTGTATGAGGCTAAAAATCAGGGCCGGGGTAAGTACCGGATGTTTGAACGTTCGATGGATGAGTCACTAAAAACCCGCCAGCAGATTGGTGCCGACCTGCGCCATGCCTTACAGACTAAGCGGGATCTTCACGTCTTTTATCAGCCGCTGATGGATATCAGCGGACAGAAGGTGGTGGCACTGGAAGCGCTGATCCGCTGGCAGCATCCGGTACACGGCAGGATTTCGCCCACAGAACTTATCCCGGTTGCGGAAGATATCGGGCTGATTACCCAGCTTGGCGAGTGGGTGCTGCGTGAAGCCTGTCGCGTTGCCCGTCTGTGGCCCGACCTCTCGATTGCCGTTAATGTTTCACCTTTACAGTTTCGCTCTCCTGGCTTTGTCGAACGCATTAAGGCAATCGTCAATAAAGAGCAGATTTCACCCACCCATATTGAGCTGGAAATTACCGAAGGAGTACTGATTGAAGACGAAAAAACCGCGAAGGGAATTATCGACGAGCTGCGTGAAGCCGGTTTCCGCATCGCGCTCGATGACTTCGGCACCGGCTATTCCAGCCTCAACTATCTGAGCAACTTCGCCGTCGATAAAATCAAAATTGACCGTTCATTTACCCAGTCGCTGGGCGTCACCAGCAATTCCAGCGCCATTATTGAATCCGTAGTGAAGCTGGGTCATGCCATGGGACTGACCGTTACAGCTGAAGGGGTAGAAACCCACGGTCAGATGACCGCACTGGCACGGGCCGGATGCAATCAGCTTCAGGGTTACCTGTTTTCTGAGGCGGTGCCAAAAGAGCAGCTTGATCAGCTGATTAATCAGCGCCACGCCAGTTAAGCAGCAACCGACCGACAAACAAGGCGTCAGGCGCGTTTTGCCAGCGGCACACCCTGTTGCCAGAAATCGCGCAGCAGCTGACGCGGCCATTCGGGTTCCGGGCTTACCGGCATCAAACGGGCAACCTCAGCATCATTCAGACTGTTTTTCAGGCAGGCGGTCATAATCGCTGCTGTGAATTCCGGATGAAACTGCACCGACAGCGCCTGCGCCGAGTAGCGAATAATCTGGCATCCATCCTGAGCTGAAGCAGCCAGCACCTGTGCACCCGGCGGCGGCGTCAGCACTGACTGACGATGTGACAACCAGGCAGAGAACCGCGACGGAAGCGAAGCCAGCAGCGGATCGTGATGGCTCTCGGAGCGCGCTTCCAGAGAGTATAAGCCCCGTTCCCAGCCGTTAGGGTTATCACCTACCTGCCCTCCAAGCGCATAGGACATCAGCTGATGCCCGTAGCAGACACCCAGCAGCGGCAGTCTTTCAGCGACCGCATGACGAACCCATGCCGCAGTGCGCTCACTCCAGTCAGCGTGATCGGTGACCATCGCCCAGGATCCGCTAAGGATCGCCGCAGAGATGGTGGTCAGCTCTGGCAGGTCTTCTCCGAGATCCGGACGCACGACAATATAGTCATCCTCTGAGAGATTCAGGGCCTCAACAAACCACTGATTCTGCTCCCCGACAACACCACTGACCGCCTGTGGCGGTTTTTCAAGCTGGATAATGGCTAACGGAAGTCTCACTGTCATCTTGCTCTATCCTCGATATCACGGCAGGGTCGCTTACCCTGCTGGCTATCATGGCACCGGGTTTCAACCCTGTCTCATAACATTTTCTGTCATTCTATAAACAAAGCATCGGCTTAACCCGGCAGGTTTGCCCTGCTTTGCACCACAGGCTGCTAAAAATACCGCTGAGTTCAGCGCCTCATTTGGTGCATTTCATGCCATGCTTATCAGGAATACTTCGTTATTTTCTAAGGACTGTGCAGTGGCTCTGCGTCATTTTTTGCTGATTTTGCTGGTGGTGTCGATTTGGGCATTTAATAACATCGCTATAAAATGGGGGCTGCTTGACCTGCCGCCCCTGCTGATGATCGCCATGCGCTTTGTGGTGGTGGCGATCATTCTGGTGCCCTTTACCCGTGTGACTCGCCAGCAGCTTTATTATCTGGTGCCCCTCGGTTTTACCTTCGGATTTATGCACTTCGCTCTGCTTTTTGTCAGCCTCAACTACACCGATGCAGGAACGGCGGCGGTGATTGTGCAGCTCGGTACACCGATCGCCATGCTGCTGGCGATGGTCATCCTGAAAGAAAAACTGCGGCTGGTGCAGCTGCTTGGCATCATGATTTCACTGAGCGGCGTGGTCGTGCTGGCGGGTAGCCCGACCATCCCTAACTGGTGGGTGCTGGTGCTGCTGCTACTTAGCGCCTTTGGCTGGGCAATCAGCAATATGATTGTAAAAAAATCACCCGCCATCAGCCCGCTCACCCTCACCGGCTGGCTCTCATTTTTCGCCATTCCGCTGGTGGGATGCGCATCCTGGGTGGTTGAATCTGACCAGCTCAATCTGCTGCTACACTCTTCATGGCGGGGCTGGTTTGGCATTCTGTTCAGCGCCATTGGCTCGTCGATCGTGGCGTATTCCCTGTGGTACAGCCTGCTGAAGCACTACAACGTCAATCTTATTATGCCTTATTCCCTGTTGACGCCCGTGCTGGCGGTGATTATGGGGGTTGTGGTGCTGGGCGACAGTATGAACAGCTATAAAGCCGCAGGGGCGCTGCTGGTGATTGCCGGCACCGCGATTGCCGTGATTAACCTGCGTAACCTGAAAATGCATGCTCGCCTGCCGCGCTTCCGTTATGACCGCTACAGGAAAAAACGTACCCGCCCCTGAAACCTCACAAGGAGAGTCTGATGGATAACCGCCTGAGCGATGCACTGTGGCAACAGCTGTGGCATGGTCTGCGTAACGACACCGCGCCGCTGCCTGAACTTATCATTAACGGCGACCAGGCGCTGATATCGGCTTACCCGGTCAGCGAACTCGCCGCAGCCAGTATCGGGCTGGCCGCTACCGCCGCCGCCCGTTTGACACAGAATACCCACACGGCTGAAATCAACGGGCCGCTGGCCTCGCGCTGGTTCCAGTCCGCACTGCGCCCGGTTAACCGCGCGACACCGCCGCAGTGGGATCAGTTCGCCGGGGATTACGCCACGGAAGACGGCTGGCTGCGCCTGCACACCAATGCACCCCATCACCGGGCGGCAATGGAGCGAGTGCTGGGGCAGCACGGCGATCGGCAACAGCTGGCGGCCACCGTCGCCCGCTGGAAAGGGGAGGAACTTGAGCAGGCGGTGGTGGATGCCGGAGGCTGTGCCGCTGCCCTGCGTAGCCACAGCGAATGGCAGCAGCACGCCCAGGGCCAAAGCGTCAGCAGGGAAGCATTAATCGGGCAAACCCTTCATGCCTGCGGCCCGGCTCCTGCCTGGCGTCTCTGCACTTCCCGCCCCCTGATCGGTGTGCGGGTACTTGACCTGACGCGCATTATTGCCGGGCCGGTGGCAACGCGTTTTCTCGCCGGACTGGGAGCAGAAGTATTACGCATCGATCCGCCCGGCTGGCAGGAACCGTCACTGGAGGAGGAGATCACGCCAGGCAAACGCTGTGCGCGACTTGATCTTAAATCTGCCGGGGGACGGCGTCAGTTTGAACAACTCCTCAGCCAGTGTGATGTGCTGGTTCATGGTTACCGCGCCGATGCGCTTGGCGACCTGGGATATGACAGCGACACCCTGCAAAGTTTGCATCCGGGGTTGGTAGATGTGAGTCTGAACGCCTGGGGCTGGACAGGGCCATGGCGCAATCGCCGCGGGTTTGACAGCCTGGTGCAGATGGCCTGCGGAATTGCCGAGCGTGGCCGACTGTGGCAGCACAGCGATGCACCGGTGCCGCTGCCCGTTCAGGCGCTGGATCATGCCACTGGCTATATGATGGCCGCCGCCGTGCTGGAAGGATTACGCCAGCGAGTGCTGAATCATACCGGCTTTTCTGCGCGGCTTTCACTGGCGCGCACTGCCTGCCTGTTAATGGATGCCCCCTACCCGCAGGACGCACAGCCCGCAGGCCTCGCCCCCCGCCAGCCGCAGGATGAGGACTCCGAAGCACTGATTTCTCACTGGGGAATTAGCTACCGCTTACGCTCACCATTCTGGCTGCCGGGAATGCCGCTGATCTGGTCACGAGCGCCATCGCCCTTTGGTTCTGCCGCCGCAGAGTGGCTGTAGAGGCGCGGCAGGCCGCGCCTGCGTTGAAGAAGGGATCGCGCGTAACCGACAGTTAGGCGTTCTCGTCTTCCAGCTCATCGCGCATTGCCTGTAACGCTTCCCGGCTGAGAGCCGCCAGGGTACGGTAAAACGCCGTACCCGCATGCGCCTCGACCTTGCCAAGGAAAGCGCCAACCCACGGCAGCAGGAACTCATCAAACAGCTGAATCTGTGCCTGAGACTCATCGGCTTCTGACTGATCTTCCAGCCAGGACGAGGCCAGCAGTAACGCGCCGATATGGTCGACAGGCGCGTCGGTCAGCGGCATGCCGCGCTGGCTGAGAAACGCCCGAATATCCGCTTCCTGCGGGCCATTTTCCCACTGAGAACCGTACGGCGACACCTTGCATTCCGCGCCAACAAATAACGCGTTGTAATCCGCTGCCAGCAGCGCAGGATCGCTGTTCTGCTGTAAGCGGGTGAGCAGCTCATCCTGCTCCAGCGGCCAGTGCTGCTGGAGTTTACCTTCGCGCAGCATGGTAAATAGCGGAACCAGCAGCGGATCCTGAGGCTGACGGTTATACAGAGAGCCAAGGATGCGGCAGATGATGGAAAACTCATTCATGTAATTTCAATTCCGTTAAGAGTAATGTGTGACACTGTCACATGTCAGCGAATTCAGCAATTTCCCTGCCGGTACGCTGTTGCAGGAAGTCCAGCAGGCGACGTGGCGTGACATTTAACACGCGATCCTCCGGAAAATCCACTTCGCGCATAATACGCAGGCAGTGCTCAAAGTTGCCAAGGGTAAAGGCGGTATGCGAATCCGATCCCAGTGCCAGGCGGCCTCCGGCATCCCGCACCGCAGCAGCAACGGCACGACAATTAGGCTCGCTGCCCAGGCGGGAAGTAGTAAATGAGGAGTTATTCAGCTCCAGCGCCACGTCATACTTCGCGGCGGCTTCGGCAACGGCCTGAATATCAATGGGATACTTCGGGTTTCCGGGATGGCTGATGATATGCACCAATCCGTTTGCCATGGTGGCAATCATCGCCTCGGTATTACTCGCCTTATCCTGCGGCGCCAGCACCGGCTCGTGGAAGCCCGCCACGATGATATCTATGGAGTCGAGCATTGGCCCGCTGCAATCAATCTCCCCCTGAATATTTTTAATATTCGCTTCAATACCGCGCAGCACGCCAACGCCGTCAATCACCCGAGGCCACACCTTCATATTGACGAAATGCCAGTAGTGCGGTGCATCGGCCATATCCGGGCCGTGGTCAGTAATCGCCAGTAGTTTAACGCCGCAGGTCTGCGCCTGTAACACATAGTCACGCAGCGTGCTGTAAGCGTGAGTGCTGGCAACGGTGTGCATATGAAGGTCAACTGGGTACATCGGTTCTCTCCTTTAGATTAATAGCCGCGACTGATATCCACGCGCCCCTCCGGCATCTCGCCGTTTTCACATCGCAGCATAGCCTGCGCAATGTAGTCCATAGCTTCGTCTGGCAAGGTTACAGCCGCATTATGAGGTGTGATAGCGATATCAGGATGTGACCAGAAAGCATGTTCTGCGGGCAGCGGCTCGTGATTAAACACATCCAGTGCGGCAGCGCTGACCTCACCCGCTTCTATTGCCGCCAGCAGATCCGCCTCAACCAGATGAGCACCGCGCGCCAGGTTCAGCAAAAATGCACCTGGTTTGAGCTGACTCAGCAGGTGGCGATTAAGAATCCCCTGGGTCTGCGGCGTGTTTGGCAGCAGGTTGATAAGCACCTGAGTTGAGGAAAGAAACGCACCCAGCTGCTGCTCGCCGTGAAAGCTGGTAACGCCGTCGATCTGCTTCGCTGTGCGGCTCCAGCAGCTAACAGGGAAGTCCCACGCCAGCAGGCTTTGTGCCACGCTGCGGCCGAGGACACCGGCCCCCAGGATACCAACAGAGAAATCACTGCGCTTGCGATTGCGCAGATGGTGCCAGAGCGTTTCGGTTTTCTGCTTCTGATATTCAGGAAAGCGCCGGAACCAGCCGAGTACGTGGTACACCGCGTACTCCTGCATCTGCCGCCCCATTCCGGTATCTTCCAGACGGAACAGAGGCACGCCTGGTGCCAGCATTTCAGGATGTTCACGCAGCTGTCCGAGGATATCGTCTACGCCTGCCCCGAGGGCAAATACTGCTTTGAGCTTGCGCCCCTGGAGCATCTCAACCGGCGGCTGGCGCACCAGTGCATAGTCACTGTGGCCGTTGTCGCCGGGCTGCCACTGCCGGATGCGGGCATCAGGAAGACGCTGCTGTAAGCCGTTGATCCAGGTCTCTGCCTTAAAGAACGGATGATAAAAAATGATATCCACGTTTTTCTCCTGTTTTTCTGTTTATGGAAGAAAACAGAGCGACTGGCAAGTGAAATATGGGGCAGCTGCCTGCCCCGCCTGACGATTAGCGGCGCTCAACCTGATGAATCAGCTGGCGCAACATCGGAATAAGGAAGATCATCAGCAGCCCGATTGCCGCACTGCCCCAGCCCAGCAGGCTGAAAATATGGCTGTAGCCGGGGTTAGTGATCAGCGGTGTACTGCCGCTGTTTTCCGGCATCAGCGCAGAAATATGGCCTGAGAGCACCGATGCCACACCGGTAACCATCATCCAGCAGCCCATCATTACCCCCTGATAGCGTACCGGGGCCAGTTTACCAATCATGGCGTAACCGATAGGAGAGATCAGCAGCTCACCCAGGCTTTGCAGCACGTAGCTGATGACGATCCATTTAAACGCCACCATGCCGTCCTCGCCAGCCAGCGCGATACCAAGCGGCAACACCAGCATACCCAGACCAATACAGAATAAAGAGGCTGAGAATTGCAGCGGGATATCGATACGCCATGCTCGTTCACGCAGATTGCGGAACCCCATCGCCAGCAGCGGGCCGCCGACCACAATCACCAGCGTGTTAATATTCTGCACCCACTGCGGCGCAACCCGGATGCCATAAACGTTAAGGTTGATATTGTGTTCGGTGAACAGCATTAATCCCATTGGTGCCAGTTGATACAGCGTCCAGAACACCAGTGAACCGAGGGCAAGGATCAGGTATGCGCCCATCCGCCGCTGCTCATCGCGAGGGCGATGGCGCAGGGTGGTGAGGCAGAGCAGCAGAAAGATTGCTGCGCCCAGCACCAGTACAAAGCTGCCGGTAAAGCCTGCATGGTTAAGCATAAGACGTATGGTTGGAACCAGCAATATCAGTACTGCCAGCCCGGCGAGCATACGCCAGCGGAATTGCCGCTTGCTGGCATGCAGCAGTGGCGTATTGATATCTCCCAGGATTTTCCAGCAAAGCAGCGAGATAACGATGGCGATAGCATTACCGACGGTAGCAAACAGGAATAGCGCTTCGTAATGTTCGCTGAGTTGGAAATACCCGGCCCCGGTAAAGCCGAGGAAGAAGCCAAGATTCATCCCGGCGTAATTCCACAGGAAGGCGCTTTCACGGCGGTTATCCTCCGGAGCAAAGCGCTGGGTCAGCATCATATTGATGCAGGTAACGTTCAGCCCGCTACCGGTCAGAAACATTGCCAGCCCCCAATACAGTCCTTCGGCGCTCTGCCCTGACAGCGTCCAGCAGCCAGCGACCTGAAGCACCATACCCAGCACAAACAGATTACGGTTGCTGAGGAAACGTCCGCCGAGATAGCCGCCAAACAGGTGCAGCCCGTAGTTAAAGGCGCCAAATACGCCCATCATAGTATTCGCCTGCCCTTCACTGAATCCGAGCCGTTTGGTGGCATACAGCACAAGGCTGGAATAGAGCACCGCAAAGCCCATAGTGGCGAAGATCTGGATAAAGAACAGCGCGCCGGTTCCGCCCGGCACCTGCTGTTGGGGTATAGGCCTGGTCTGTTCCACAACTAACCTCAGTTTTTCCTGCCAAATTAAGCCGGTTATTATGCACTTTTTCCGCGAGATGATCGGTGGCGATCTGATGTAACGCCTTGATTGGCGGTCTCCATTGCCGTTTTAAACAGCAAAGTGCGTTAAAACTGACTAAACGCGCTCAATTTTCAGGAATGGCTGTTGACCGCAGCAGGCGTTTTCCCCTACATTAGCGCCCGTCAGCAACCTGTTTGCGGCAACAATATGGTGAGGTGTCCGAGTGGCTGAAGGAGCACGCCTGGAAAGTGTGTATACGGCAACGTATCGAGGGTTCGAACCCCTCTCTCACCACCATATTTAAAGAGAAATGCCTGAGCGAAAGTTCAGGCATTTTTTTTATGCATATTTCGCAGCTGTAGGGGTCGGGCATGCCCGACCCGGGACGAGGCGTGCCTCGCCCCTACAACACACATTACAGAATATCCTACGGCTGTAGGGGTCGGGCATGCCCGACCCGGGACGAGGCGTGCCTCGCCCCTACGATACACATTACAGAATATCCCACGGCTGCAGGGGTCGGGCATGCCCGACCCGGGACGAGGCGTGCCTCGCCCCTGCGATACACGTTACAGAATATCCCACGGCTGCAGGGGTCGGGCATGCCCGACCCGGGACGAGGCGTGCCTCGCCCCTACAACACACATTACAGAATATGCCGACGGCTGCAGGAGGCGGCATTCCCGACCCGGGACGAGGCGTGCCTCGCCCCTACAACACACATTACAGAATATGCCGACGGCTGCAGGGGACGGCATGCCCGACCCGGGACGAGGCGTGCCTCGCCCCTACAACACACATTACAGAATATCCCACGGCTGCAGGGGGCGGCATGCCCGACCCGGGACGAGGCGTTCCTCGCCCCTACAACACACATTACAGAATATGCCGACGGCTGCAGGGGGCGGGCATGCCCGACCCGGGACGAGGCGTGCCTCGCCCCTACAATACACGTTACAGAATATCCCACGGCTGCAGGGGGCGGCATGCCCGACCCGGGACGAGGCATGCCTCGCCCCTGCAATACACATTACAGAATATCCCACGGCTGCAGGGGGCGGCATGCCCGACCCGGGACGAGGCGTGCCTCGCCCCTACGATACACATTACAGAATATGCCGACGGCTGCAGGGGGCGGCATGCCCGACCCGGGACGAGGCGTGCCTCGCCCCTGCGATACCCGATACAGACTGCCTGCCTCGCCCCCGCGGTATACCGTCAGATAAACATCCGTTACTTGATATCCAGCGCGTCCTTGATGGTATAAAACAGATCGGTCTGATCGGTCAGGCCAACCACGTTGGCCGCATGAGGGCCGTATGCCGCGATGCGCAGTTGGGTACCGGTGTGGCCCTGCGAATCCTCTTCGGAATTGCCGTAGCTGATGGTCATCGGGCTGCCGTCTTTGGTGATCAGCGTCTGAGTCAGTCCGGGCGCCTTGCTGTCATTGGCGATGATCTGGCTGGAGTGCGCATGGTCTGCGGTTACAATCACCAGCGTGTTGCCATCTTTACGCGCAAATTCCAGCGCCTTTTGCACCGCTTCATCCAGATCCACAGTTTCACCAATCTGACCGCAAGGGTTAGCCGCGTGATCCTGCTTATCGATTGACGCGCCCTCAACCTGGAGGAAGAAACCCTGCTGTTTACTGCTTAACAGGGAGATGGCTTTGTCTGTCATCTGGGCCAGAGTCGGCGTTGACTCCGGGCGTTCAGCGTTCACTTCGCAGGTGACCGGTTTGCCATCAAGGTTACCGTGATAAACCGCTTTTGGCCCTTTCCAGCGCACCGGCATATTGCCATCGGCGAACAGTCCCAGTACCGGCTTGTTATCACTGGCTTCGTTCAGGGCGTTCATCGCATTCAGATCGTTAACCAGCTGAAAGCCACGCTGCTCCGCCTGCTCTGCCAGCGTTTTGCCCTGCCATTCGCCAGCAGTGGCCGTCTCTTTAAACGTTTTACCGCCGCCTCCGAAGGTGACGTCTGCGCGGGCATTCAGCAGCTGTTCAGCTATCGAACCTTTCCCGCCTTTTTCCAGCGCATTGGTGGCACAAAGCTCACTGGTTTTTACCGGGCCGTAGCATTTACGTGAGGTTACATGAGCAATCTGTGCAGCCGGGGTAGCATCTTCCAGTTCAGCGGTCGAGACGTTACCCGTCGCCTTTCCGGCTGCTTTGGCCAGCTCCAGCAGTGACGGATGATCCCTGCCGTTTACATCCACACCAATGGCACCATTGTAAGACTTAACGCCCGTGGCCCAGGCGGTCGCAGATGCTGCTGAATCGGTAACGTAATCAGGTTTATGGCTTTTTTTATCCAGCGAGTAATGGGTGTACTGCCCGGTGAGCGGCAGTGCATCGATGCCTTTAAAGAAACCGCCTGCTCCTTCCGCATAGTTTCGCGCGGCTGTAATTTCCGAATCCCCCATGCCATCACCAATCAGCAGGATGACGTTTTTCGCCGTCGTGTTGCTCAGGGATGCTTTAATTGCCTCGGTCTGGTCACCGGTGAGACGCCGCGCCCCGCCCGGCTGGGTAATATCCCCTTGTGCTGCGCGATTATAGGTGGCGATATCAGCGACTGCTGAAGAGCAGACCAGGGATGTGAGCAGGGAAAGTGCGAAGGCTTTATGTTTCATTTGTGGCGATCTCCATGAATAAATTTTACTTAATATTTCAGGTGGTCAGTCTGCGATACAACTATTTCATTTCTGTGTCAGTGAGATGACGAGGAGATTTCATTGCGCGGCGGGTACGTTGATGATTTTTTGCGATTGCTCATGAGTTAAGCGAATAGAAGCACAGGGAAAAATACTACTTGACCCATTAACCGCTACTGCCTATAGTAGCGCCCCGTTGCCCCCTGCGGGTGACGGCAGTAAAAATATGGTGAGGTGTCCGAGTGGCTGAAGGAGCACGCCTGGAAAGTGTGTATACGGCAACGTATCGAGGGTTCGAACCCCTCTCTCACCACCATATTCAAAGAGAATGCCTGAGCGAAAGTTCAGGCATTTTTTTATGCATATTTCGCCGGTGTAGGGGTCGGGCATGCCCGACCCGGGACGAGGCGTGCCTCGCACCTGCGCTACACATAACATATTGCGTGCCTCGCACCACGAAAGTGTGATCCGGCGCACAATCTGCTTACCCTCCCCCCCATCAATATCACGTATGTTCTCTTTCTGATTTTAAAATTAACTTCTTAATTTTTCTTACCTTACTCTCAGGGCTCCCTATGAATGATATTACCCAACTGCTGAAAAGCCATCGCAGCGAGCGCAGCTATCTTGATACGCCGATCGCCGACCACATTCTTGATGACATCATCGAAACCGCATGGCGTGCCCCAACGTCTGTAAACTCGCAGCAGGTTTCGCTGGTGGTGGTTCGCGACCCGGCCACTCGTGCACGTATTGCAGAACTGGCCGGAGGGCAGCCGTGGATTGCTAAGGCACCGGTTTTCATCACCTTTGTGTTTGATATGCATAAAAGCCAGCTGGGGATTGCCGCAGAAAACAAACAGCAGATTGCCCATGAAAGCCTTGAAAGCCTGATTTCCGGCT
Organism: Erwinia sorbitola; assembly: GCF_009738185.1. NCBI lineage: Bacteria > Pseudomonadati > Pseudomonadota > Gammaproteobacteria > Enterobacterales > Erwiniaceae > Erwinia > Erwinia sorbitola. The sequence goes on from NZ_CP046509.1 coordinate 2,628,080, forward strand.
CCACCGACATTGGCATTGCTCTCGGTGCAGTGATGACGGCGGCGCGCTCTCACGGACTGGGCGTGGTGCCAATTGGCGGTATCCGTCGTGAACCTGAGGCGTTGATTGAGCTGTTGCAGTTACCAGAGCTGACCTTCCCGGTGGCTGGTGTTGTGCTTGGCTATGTTGATGAACCCGCCGTCCAGAAACCACGGATGTCGCTGGCAGGCTTCCGCCATGAAGAACGTTATGACTCAGCCTCGCTGCCGGATGTGATTAAAGCCTACAATCAGGTACTGGTTGCCCACTGGCAGAGTACCGGGCGTACCGATGGGGATAACTGGGGCAATAACACCGCCAGCTATTATCAGAATATCTATTTCCCTAAAGTGCAGCCTGCAATTTTGAAACAGGGCTTTGGCATCGATAAATAAGCATAAAAAAGCCCGGACAGTGCCGGGCTTTGTTATTACGGGGGCTTGCAGAATAACAGCTCCTGCTATTCTGTCTGACCTGTCTGACTAACTGTAAGCAAGCAGTGCACGCTGGCAAAGCTCTGAACGCACACAGTCCTGTTTATCAAAACGCACCACGCCAATCATCTCATCCTCCTCGAAGCGCGCCATCGCGTCGCTGAGTCCGGACTTCACATGAGCAGGCAAATCACACTGAGTGATATCACCATTGACGATAACCGTGACGTTTTCTCCGAGGCGGGTTAAAAACATTTTCATTTGGGCGGCGGTGACGTTCTGCGCCTCATCCAGAATCACCACAGCGTTTTCGAAGGTGCGGCCACGCATATAAGCGAAGGGAGCGATTTCCACTTTGCCAATTTCGGGACGCAGGCAGTATTGCATAAAGGACGATCCCAGACGTTTAACCAGAACGTCATATACCGGCCGGAAGTACGGGGCAAATTTCTCTGAGATATCTCCAGGCAGGAATCCCAGATCCTCATCCGCCTGCAACACCGGGCGCGTAACGATGATCCTGTCGACATCCTTATGTATCAGGGCCTCAGCCGCTTTTGCGGCGCTGATCCAGGTTTTACCGCAGCCTGCTTCGCCGGTAGCAAAGATCAGCTTCTTACTTTCTATGGCGTGGAGATAGTGCGCCTGAGCTTCATTTCTGGCTTCAATCGGCGAGTGGTCGCGGGTATCGCGAGCCATGCCAATAGAGTCCAGTCCGCCCATCTGCACCAGCGAGGTGACCGATTCTTCTTCGCGCTGACGATGACTGCGTGAATCACTACGAAGCACACGTTTTGCTTCACGACGCGCTTTGATCACTGCTTTCTGTCTTCCCATAGTGGCACCTTACAGTTGGTTTCATTTCCCGCATCAGTTATATCAATGCGATTACGTGAACGCTTTAGAGGTTGTGGCTTCCTTTTAAGCCTTGTCTGGCCGTTGGAACAAATGCAAAGCAGAGCGCATGCCCGCAGTGCACCGGAAAGGGTTAAAGGAGTTGAGTTGCCGTTGGATTGTGAAAGAAGTGAAAGTTACAGAGGAAATGTATTCCTCACAAATGTTTGCGATATAAGACGTTACGACTAATAACCCGTTAAGGGATCTCTGCATTCGCTATCTCCACCCATAAAAACTCGATGCGAAAATCAACAGCAATTTCATATTCTTCATATTAGCTAAAAAAAGCAACATTTTTTTTACCGTTTATATGACAGTTAGATGAACCTGTTTTTTATCATGAAGTTACGAAAGAGAATTTATTTTTAACGCAGGTGCAGGAAAGAGTAAATGGGTGATTTTTAATCAGATCAATTGTATTGCGCTTATTACCTGGAGCAGCAAAAGATTAGCGGATTAAGATTAATCCGCTAAATAAGATCAGGCTTCCAGCAGCCCCTGGGCCAGATAGTGCTGTGCGTCCGCCACGCCTGGCAACACGAAGAAATATCCACCGCCAATCGGTTTTATATATTCTTCAAGCGCTTCGCCATTAAGGCGTTTCTGCACGGTAAGAAAACCTTTTTCTAAATCGTGCTGATAACAGACAAACAGCAATCCCATCTCCAGCTGGCCAGAATTAGAAACTCCCAGAGAATAACTGTAACCACGACGCAGCATCAGGCTGGATTGCGTTTCCGGCGTGCGCGGGTTAGCCAGACGGATATGGGCATCCATCGGAATAACGTCGCCCTGCGGATCGCTGGCATAATCAGGCACATCATGCTCTTTATGCATACCCAACGGCGCACCGCTATGTTTCTCACGGCCAAAAATGGTCTGCTGTTCACGCAGCGGAGTACGATCCCAGAACTCTACGTGGAACTGGATAATACGCGCCACCTGGTAGCTGCCACCCAGCGTCCACGCTGGTTCGCCCTGCCCCTTGCTGACCCACAGAATATTATCCATCAGGTTGCCGTCGGTACTGTCCGGATTCGCCGTGCCGTCTTTAAAGCCCAGCAGGTTTATCGGCGTCTCTTTGCCTCTGCTACGTGCCGCATGATCCGAGATAAACCCTTCACGCCGCCAGCGTACACTGAGCAGATCCGGCGAATGCTTGATAATATCGCGCAGCGCATGGATCACCGTGTCATTGGTATTTGCACAAATCTGCAATAGCAGATCGCCGTGGCACAGCCGGGCATCAAGGGAATCATTCGGGAAGCGCGTCATCGGCTGCAACTTCAGCGGTTTTAAACCCTGTAAACCGAAACGCTCGTCAAACAATGAAGTGCCGACGGAAACCGTAATAGTGAGGTTATCCGGATAGATATCATCACCCAGAATCCCGGAATCCATTGGCGGCAGCTGCGGATTGGTAACCAGCGGCGCTTTACCGCCTGCGGTCAGAAACGCAATACGGTCGGTTAACAGGCGGAACAGACGCACCAGATCGGCTTTGTCCGTGGCCAGCACATCAAAAGCCACCAGCATCATTGACGCCTGCTGCGGCGTGGTGATCCCGGCCTGATGAGCACCATAAAATGGCTGGCGCTCCTGGCGGGCACCGGGTGGCAGGGTTCCCGGCGATGAGGTTTTCTCTTCACTGGCCGCATGAACCGGGCAACCACCCGCCACGACCAGGGCACCGCTGAGGATGCCCATCCCTTTCAGTAAACGACGACGTGACGCTAACGCCACGCCATCAACAGGTTTTGCCATTTATAATTAATCCAGCCCCAGCGTACCGCGCAGCAGTGCAAGATCTTCGGCCAAAGCCGTGATAGGACCTTTCAGCGCCGTGCGATCGGCATCAGTTAATTTTTCGTAGGATTCAAAGCCATCTTTGGTACGGTACTTCGCCAGAATGGTGTCGACTTTCTTAAAGTTACCGTCCACTTTCGCCAGCAGCTGCGGGTTAGCTTTCTGCACCAGCGGACGCAGCAGGTTAACAATCTTCTGCGCGCCATCAACGTTGGCCTGGAAATCCCACAGATCAGTCCGGCTGTAGCGGTCTTCTTCACCGGAAATTTTGCTGGAAGCGACTTCCTCAATCAGACCGGCAGCACCGCCCACGACTTTGCCCGGAGGGAAGGCCAGCTCACTGATTCGGGTTTGCAGATCCAGCACATCTTTGTACAGCTGGTCGGCGAATTTATCCATACCTTTGGTGGTGTTATCAGCAAACAGTACCTTTTCCAGACGGTGGAAACCGGTGAACTTCGGATCGGATGCTTTCTTCTCGAAATCATCTTCACGGGCATCAATGGCACCGTCGAGATCGGAGAACAGTTCAGCGATAGGTTCGATGCGCTCATAGTGCTGACGGGTTGGTGCAAACAGCGCTTTTGCCTTCTCCAGATCGCCCGCTTTCACCGCATCGGTAAAGGCTTTGGTGCCCGCAACCAGCTGTTCGACTTCTTTAGTGACATACAGCTTGTAATCAGCAATCGGGCCAACCAGTTGCAGCACATCAGGCTTGCCATCGTTGACTTTGCTGCCGTTGGCTTTAACGATCAGCTTGCCTTTCGGGTTGCTCAACAGGCCGCAGGTAATGTCGTACTCACCGGCTTCCAGGTTAGCCGTCAGCTTCTGGGTGAAGGATGGCGCGATATTTTCACGCTCTTCCACTACCATCACGCCTTTCAGAATCTCCCACTCCAGCGCTTTCTGGCTGTTATTTTTGATGATGAACTGTGTTTTCCCGGCATCAACCGTCAGCGTCATCGGCTCACACTGTTTATCGGTCACGCTAACGTTAACCTTCGGGATATCGGCAGCCAGCGCAGCACCGGACGAGGTGAGAGCCGCAAGCAGAGCAGCATTCAGTGCCTGGCGGCGAAAGTGTGTGGTCATAAAGTGATCCCAGTTAAAGTGTTATAAGCGGCAGACCAGTGGTCTGCCAGACAGAATCAGCGCGTGGTACGCGCAGAGGTCGAAATGGTGCGCGCGGGCATAGCAAACAGCAGCAACGCAGGAACCAGATAGATAAACCATACGGCCACTTCACTGACGCTTGGCGCTTCCTGGTAGCCCAGCAGCCCTTCCAGCAGAGTACCGATAACGCTGTGAGTGGTTAACACGCCGCTGAAGTCGAATGCCAGCTGCTGGAAGTGATTCCACAGCCCGGCTTCATGGAAAGCGCGGATCGCCCCGGCGGCCAGACCGGCTGCGACAAAAATGATAAACAGGCTGGTCCACTTGAAGAAACTGGCAAGGTTAAGGCGTACCCCGCCCCAGTAAATAAGCATACCCAGCACCACTGCGGTACCGAGGCCCAGCATCGCTCCCAGCGGCGGGCCGTAGCCCACATCCTGCTGAAATGCCGCCAGCAGGAAGAAGACTGACTCCAGGCCTTCACGTGCCACGGCCAGAAACACCATCATCACCAGCGCCCAGCCGCTGCTGTTGCCTTTCTGCAATGCGCTGTCGACAGCATCTTCCAGCTGCGCTTTTACGTTTCGGGAGACTTTGCGCATCCAGAACACCATCCAGGTGAGGATCACTACGGCGACAACGGCAACCAGGCCCTCGAACAGCTCCTGCTCTTTCTGCGGAAATTCGCCAGTGGTTTCATTGATAAACCAGCCCAGTGCCAGGCACATAGCGGCGGCAACAAACACCCCAATCCACATCGCGCCAAACCACTGGCTGCGCTGGGTGCGTTTCAGATAACTGGCTATCAGGCTGACAATCAGCGCCGCTTCCAATCCTTCGCGTAACATAATGAGAAACGGGACAAACATGCCATACACCTCAGAGCGTGAAATCAGGTCAAAAACCGTAAAGATAAGTAAAATAAAAACGATACTGATTATCATTATCGCGCATTAAATTACAAGATGGCTGGAAGATATTTTCGTGTTTTGCGAGGAGGGTAAAAGCATTCGAGGTAGCTGCGGGCGGGCAGTTCCTCAACGCCAGGCCCCGTCAGAGAGCCTGAACGTATAGCGGGAATGGCAGAAAACAAGCCTATACGCTGGCATCAGACAACGCCAGCGCACAGAGAACGATTATTAGTCGGCCTGGTATTCCGCTTCAGCGGCATCAAAACGCTGCTGCGCGGCGGCAGATGGCGCTTTGCCCAGCAGGCTGAACGCCACAATGGCAATCGTGGCAAACAGGAAGCCCGGGATGATCTCGTAAAGATTCAGCCATGCATACTGTTTCCAGATCAGAACCGTTGCCGCACCGACAATCATACCGGCCAGTGCGCCATTACGCGTCATGCGCTTCCACACCAGAGAAAGCAGTACTACCGGCCCGAATGCAGCGCCAAAGCCCGCCCAGGCGTAGCTCACCAGCCCCAGCACACGGTTGTCCGGATTCGCCGCCAGCGCAATGGCAATGGCGGCCACCAGCAGCACCATAAGACGCCCGACCCATACCAGTTCACGCTGGCTGGCACCCTTACGCAGGAAGTTCTTATACAGATCTTCCGTCAGCGCGCTGGAACAGACCAGCAGCTGGCAGCTAAGAGTGGACATTACTGCCGCGAGAATTGCCGACAGCAGAATACCGGCAATCCAGGGGTTAAAGAGAATACGCGCCAGCTCTATAAAGATACGCTCACCGTTTTGCGAGACTTCGCCCGCCTGATCCGGATGGTTCTGGAAGTAGGCAATACCGAAGAAGCCCACGGCAACGGCACCCGCCAGGCAGAGGATCATCCAGACCATGCCGATACGGCGCGCGGTACGAATGGAGCGATGAGAATCAGCAGCCATAAAACGCGCCAGAATATGCGGCTGACCGAAGTAGCCCAGTCCCCAGCCCAGCAGAGAGATAATCGCCACAAAGTTCAGGTTCTTCAGCATATCAACGTTGCCGAGGCTTTTTGCTTCGATCACTTTCATCGCATCATCCAGGCCACCGACGGCGAGGATAACCATGATCGGCGTCAGGATCAGAGCAAAAATCATCAGGGTGGCCTGAACAGTATCCGTCCAGCTCACTGCCAGGAACCCGCCAACGAAGGTGTAAACGATAGTGGCTGCGGCACCGGCCCACAGCGCCGTTTCATAGCTCATGCCGAAGGTGCTTTCAAACAGTCGTGCGCCCGCCACCACGCCCGAGGCGCAGTAGATGGTGAAGAACACCAGGATAACCAGCGCTGAGATCACCCGCAGCAGCTTGCTGGAGTCTTCAAAACGGCTGGAGAAATAGTCAGGCAGCGTGAGGGCATTATCATGATACTCAGTCTGCACACGCAGACGGCCCGCAACAATTTTCCAGTTCAGCCAGGCACCAAGTGTCAGGCCGATGGCAATCCAGCTTTCGGAAATCCCGGAAAGGAAGATGGCACCCGGTAGCCCCATCAGCAGCCAGCCGCTCATATCCGATGCACCGGCAGAGAGCGCAGTTACCACGCTGCCCAGACTGCGTCCACCCAGAATATAGTCATCAAAGTTTTTCGTTGAACGGTAAGCAATAAAACCAATCAACACCATGCCGAGAATATAAATACAAAATGTCACCATCATTGGCGTACTTACAGTCATTCAGGTTCTCCACTTATTATTAGTTTCCACAGCGGGAGGCTGTATATGCGTCAGCTGCCGGAACGTAGCAAGCCAGCGCAAGGTTATGGCATCCAGCCGGGGGCGGTATCCTGCCGTAAACGGCTGTGTGGCACAAACGATTTAACACAGCTTGCACATCCATTTCACCAGGTTGTTACCTCTAAATGTTGGCAGGTTGCACTCCATCACATTTCGCCCGGTTGCACCCGCACAACATCCTCATTAAACCCAGGGTTTACGGCACTCTGTAAACCTGGCGAGATTCTTGCAGCAATATCCATGCCGCTTTTTGTGCGTTAACAAAAAGCCAGTTTTAAAGTTTGAGGATAGGGTCACATTTAACGAGGTTGCACAAAGTTGCAACATCAGTGATATTGCACCCTATCATTTGTTATCCACTGATTCAGGAGCTGTAAGGCATGGGCACAACTACCATGGGCGTGAAACTGGACGATGCCACGCGTGACCGGATTAAACAGGCCGCACTGCAAATTGACCGCACCCCGCACTGGCTGATCAAGCAGGCTATTTTCAACTATCTGCACCAGATTGAGCAAGGTACTGCATTGCCTGAACTTCCAACCGGCAGCACCCCGGTTGAAACTGAGGAACGCCCGCCGGAGGAGACGCATCAGCCCTTCCTCGACTTCGCCGAGCAGATTCTGCCACAGTCGGTCGCCCGTGCCGCCATTACCTCCGCCTGGCGTCGTCCTGAAACGGAAGCGGTGCCGATGCTGCTGGAGCAGGCGCGTTTACCACAGCCGCTGGCAGAGTCCACCCACCGTATGGCATACCAGCTGGCGGACAAGCTGCGGCACCAGAAAGGTGCAGGCGGACGCGCCGGAATGGTGCAGAGCCTGCTTCAGGAGTTCTCCCTCTCCTCACAGGAAGGGGTGGCGCTGATGTGCCTGGCTGAAGCGCTGCTGCGTATTCCTGATAAGCCAACCCGCGATGCGCTGATCCGCGATAAAATCAGCAACGGCAACTGGCATTCGCATCTTGGCCGCAGCCCGTCAATGTTCGTCAATGCCGCCACCTGGGGCCTGCTGTTTACCGGCCGCCTGGTCGCCACCCATAACGAAGCGAATCTTTCGCGCTCCCTGAACCGGATTATCGGTAAGAGCGGCGAGCCGTTGATCCGTAAAGGGGTCGATATGGCGATGCGCCTGATGGGTGAGCAGTTTGTTACCGGAGAAACCATCGCCGAAGCGCTGGCTAATGCCCGTAAACTGGAGGAGACGGGTTTCCGCTACTCCTACGATATGCTCGGCGAAGCCGCGCTGACGGCCCAGGATGCGAAAGCCTATCTGCTCTCGTATCAGCAGGCGATTCATGCCATCGGCAAGGCCTCAAACGGTCGCGGTATCTATGAAGGCCCGGGCATCTCGATTAAGCTCTCTGCCCTGCACCCGCGCTACAGCCGTGCGCAGTATGAGCGGGTGATGGAGGAGCTCTACCCTATTCTGAAATCACTGACCCTGCTGGCGCGCAGCTACGACATCGGCATTAATATCGATGCCGAAGAAGCCGACCGCCTGGAGCTGTCTCTCGACCTGCTGGAAAAACTCTGCTTTGAGCCGGAGCTGGAAGGCTGGAACGGCATCGGTTTTGTTATTCAGGCCTATATGAAACGCTGCCCGATGGTGATCGACTATCTTATCGATCTGGCCCAGCGCAGCCGTCGCCGCCTGATGATCCGCCTGGTGAAAGGGGCTTACTGGGACAGCGAAATCAAACGCGCCCAGATGGACGGGCTGGAGGGATATCCGGTCTACACCCGCAAGGTATATACCGATATCTCCTACCTTGCCTGCGCTCGCAAACTGCTGGCGGTGCCAAACCTGATCTATCCGCAGTTCGCCACCCATAATGCGCACACGCTGGCGGCTATCTATCAGCTGGCAGGCAATAACTACTATCCGGGTCAATATGAGTTCCAGTGCCTGCACGGCATGGGTGAACCGCTGTACGAACAGGTGGTGGGCAAAGTCGCGGACGGTAAGCTTAATCGCCCCTGCCGTATTTATGCTCCGGTTGGTACTCATGAGACCCTGCTCGCCTATCTGGTGCGCCGCCTGCTGGAGAACGGTGCCAACACCTCATTTGTTAACCGTATTGCCGATGCCACCCTGCCGCTGGATGAGCTGGTCGCCGATCCGGTTTCCGCCGTGGAAGCGCTGGCGCGCAGCGAAGGGGCCGTCGGCCTGCCGCATCCAAAAATCCCTTTGCCGCGTGAGCTGTATGGCAAGCATCGCCAGAACTCCGCCGGGCTGGATCTGGCCAATGAACATCGCCTTGCTTCACTCTCCAGCGCACTGCTGAACAGCGCCAGCCAGACCTGGCAGGTGCAGCCGATAATTGATGCTCCGCTGGCAGCAGGCGAAAGCAGCCCGGTAATTAACCCGGCTGAACCAATGGATGTGGTGGGATATGTGCGCAGCGCGACTGCGGAAGAGGTCTCTGCGGCGCTGGATGCCGCTGCGGGTGTCGGGCCGATCTGGTTTGCCACGCCGCCGCAGGAGCGTGCCGCCATCCTTGAGCGGGCGGCCATTATGATGGAAGGCCAGATGCAACGCCTGATCGGCATTCTGGTGCGTGAAGCGGGTAAAACCTTCAGTAACGCCATCGCAGAAGTCCGTGAAGCGGTAGACTTCCTGCACTATTATGCGGGCCAGGTTCGCGACGATTTCGATAATGAAACTCATCGTCCGTTAGGCCCGGTGGTCTGCATCAGCCCGTGGAATTTTCCGCTGGCGATCTTCAGCGGTCAGATTGCCGCCGCGCTGGCCGCCGGTAACAGCGTGCTGGCGAAACCCGCCGAACAGACGCCGCTGATTGCTGCCCAGGCGGTGGCGATTCTGCATGAAGCAGGTGTGCCGCAGGGCGCACTGCAACTGCTGCCAGGCGCAGGGGAAACCGTTGGCGCGCAGCTGGTGCAGGATGAACGGGTTCGCGGCGTGATGTTTACCGGCTCCACGGCCGTTGCCACCCTGCTCCAGCGCAATCTGGCCGGACGCCTTGATCCGCAGGGCCGTCCGACGCCGCTGATCGCTGAAACCGGCGGGATGAATGCGATGATCGTCGACTCATCCGCACTGACCGAGCAGGTGGTGACCGATATCGTTGCCTCCGCCTTTGACAGTGCGGGACAGCGCTGCTCTGCCCTGCGCCTGCTCTGCGTCCAGGATGATGTGGCGGAACATACCTTACAGATGCTGCGCGGTGCGATGGCCGAATGCCGCATGGGTAATCCGGAACGCTTCTCAACCGACATTGGCCCGGTGATCGATGCCGAAGCCAAAGCGGGAATTGAGCAGCATATTGAGTCAATGCGCAGCAAAGGCTTTAGCGTATTTCAGGCGGCACAGCCGCAGGCCCCAGGCCGCCACGAATGGCAGAGCGGTACCTTTGTGATGCCAACGCTGATTGAGCTGAACAAGGTTGAGGATCTGACCAAAGAGATCTTCGGCCCGGTATTGCACGTGGTGCGCTTTGCGCGCAATACCTTGCCGCAGGTGATCGATCAGATTAATGCCTCCGGCTACGGACTGACGCTGGGCGTGCATACGCGTATCGATGAGACGATTAATCAGGTGGTGCAGAAAGCCCACGTCGGCAACCTCTATGTGAACCGCAACATGGTCGGTGCAGTGGTGGGTGTGCAGCCGTTTGGCGGTGAAGGGCTGTCCGGCACCGGGCCGAAAGCCGGTGGCCCGCTCTATCTCTATCGTCTGCTGTCGCACCGTCCGGATAATGCACTCTGCGTTACCCTGAATCGTCAGGATAAAGAGCGCCCGCTGGACGCCACGCTGCGTCCGGCGCTGCTGCTGGCGCATCAGGCTCTTACCGCCTGGGCCGCAGACCGCCCGCAGCTGGCAGCCTGCTGCGAACGCTTTGCCGAGCTGGGCCAGGGGGGCACCGTGCGTCTGCTGCCGGGCCCAACGGGGGAGCGCAATACGTTTACGCTGTTGCCGCGTGAGCAGGTACTCTGTCTGGCAGATAATGAGCAGGATGCGCTGGTGCAGCTGGCGGCGGTAACCGCCGTTGGCAGCCGTGCGCTGTGGAGTGATGACGATCTGCATCGCAGCCTGTGGCAGCAGCTGCCGGAAGCGGTACAGCAGCGCATAGCGTTTGCCGCCAGGCCGCTGGAGAGCACCACTTTTGATGCGGTGATCTATCATGGTGATGCCGATCAGCTGCGCGATCTCTGTCAGGCGGTGGCAGCCCGCAGCGGGGCGATTATATCGGTGCAGGGCTTTGCTCGCGGTGAGACCAACCTGCTGCTGGAACGCCTGCTGCTGGAGCGCTCACTCAGTGTGAATACCGCTGCGGCGGGAGGCAATGCCAGCCTGATGACCATCGGCTGATCCAGCAGGCACAGAAATACGGGCGACCATAGTGGTCGCCCTTTTTGATTACCGGGCATCAAACTTCATACGCAGCAGTTTCGGATAGATAAACAGCGACTGTCCCCAGCCTCGATTCAGCAGTGTCCACACCGCCACGGAGCAGCCAACGCACAGCAGTACCATCAGCAGCGGGAAACCGACGGCCCACAGCAGTGAGAATGACGGGCTGGCGAACAGCTGATGACTGACGGCAAACAGGATTGCTGACAGACCAAAGAACTCAATGAAAATGCGGTGCAGCACATAGATCTGCAATGTGTTTTTCCCCACCCAATTTAACCAGCGCATAGAAAACGTCTGATTCAGCCAGCGGCAGAAAGCAATGCAGAAAAGGATGGCCAACACGCAGAGGAACAGACTCTGTTGCAGCCCCAGCAGACTGTGTCCTGCGGCCAGCACCGTCAGCAGCGCCCAGGGCAGCAGGTTATCGCGTCGCCACTCGCTCCAGCGAATTAGCAGCTCGCTGTAAAAAGCGCCAAACAGGAAGAAGATAAAGTACTGTGACAGGCTCTCCGGCCCCCAGCCTGGAATAATATTGCTGACGGCGGCGTAGTTCAGCACCACAGCCACCAGCAGTATCAGCGGCTTTTGCTGCCGGAACAGGCGGGCAAACAGGAAGAACAGCGCCAGTGCATAGAGATACCATGAGGAGCTCATTGCCAGCAGCATCAGCTTAAGAAACTGCCACGGGGAGTCAGCCCAGGCGGCGTTGATATTATCGGAGAGATGTTCACCCATAATCCCCTGCGAAACGCCGTTAATCATCAGCCACTGGATCGCGCCCCAGAGGAAATAGAGATAAAACAGATTGGTGACGCGGCTGGTGAACACCTGTTTCCAGGGCCGGTTCAGGATGGCATTAGCCGCCAGCATTCCGGAGACAAAGAAAAATGCCGGCATGCGTAATGGGGAAAGATGTTGATTAAAGGCCAGCCATAATTTAGCCGGTAACTGCCCGGCGGTAAGTAACGACGCGGTATCGGCATAGCCTGGCAGCATCACGTGGTAAAGCACCACAAGTAAAATACAGCCGCCTTTCAGGGTATTTACCCAGGGGATTTCTTTTTTGGTTGTCATGGTAATGACTCCGACAATGAGTACTGGTGTGTGTAAAGAAAAAAACTGTCCTCCGTTACGTGCACGGTTTTTATATTTATAATTGGTATAAAAAATGGCCGATATTAACTATCGGCCATTATTAATTGTCATTAGCCGTTGTTAGTGGCTTTCTCCACCGGCTGTGGTTTTCGCAGCAGTCGCGGATAGATAAACAGTGCTTTACCCGGGCCGCGATTAAGCAGATTCCACGCCACCAGCGAAATACAGGTAGTAACCGTGACTGCCACCACCGGCAGCAACAGCGCCCAGGTCAGTGAGAAGGCCTGGCTATCAAACAGGCCGTATTTCACCGCCAGCGTCAGCATGGTCAGGCCCAGCAGTTCGATAAAGATGCGATGCAGCACGTAAATTTGCAGCGTATTACGGCCTATCCAGTTGAGCCAGGCCATATTAAAGCGGTTATTCAGCGCACGGCACAGCACAATCCCGGCCACAATTGCCACGATGCAGTAGAACGGGTTTTTCATCATCCCGGCAGCATGATGCGCCACGCCAATCAGCACCATGGCACCGAGCAGAGCAAGGTGACGGCGCGTCAGCTGGCTTAACTCCACCAGCGTATGGCTGAAGAAAGCACCCAGCACAAAATAGACAAAGTTCTGCACTACACCGTTCGGCCCCCAGCCGGGCACCAGATGGAACTGCGTGGCATAGTTAAGCAGTATCGCTCCAACCAGCAGCAGCACCTTCTGCCGATGGAACAGCTTCGCGGCGACGAAATATCCTGCCAGCGCATAGAGATACCACAGGCTGGTCATCGACAGCGTCAACAGTTTAACGAACTCCAGCGGCGAACTGGCATAGGCCGCATTCACTGCCGTTGAGAGCTTCTGACCGATCAGATTGGCGGAAATATTGTAAATACTCGCCCACTGAATCACACCCCAGAGAATATAGAGGTAGAGGATGTTAGTGAATTTTTTAGTAAATACCTCGTTCCAGCTCTTTTTACTGATGGCACTGGCTGCCAGTAAGCCTGAGACAAAAAAGAATGCCGGCATACGCAGCGGCGAAAGATATTTATTAAATACAACCCACATTTCAGCCGGTAGCATTCCAGCCGTAAGATACTGCAAAGAGGGAATAAAGGTGGTAATAATGGTGTGATGTAAAACCACCAATAATATGCACCCGCCCTTGAGGGTATTAATCCACAGGACTTCTTGCTTGCCAGAAACAGACATAATAAAACCTGATCTCATCATATTATCTCAGAAGTATCCCTTGATACTCTGCGGATCACTATGAGGATCATCCTAAATCATTCCAAATGTTTCTGGTTGTATAAAGTATAGTCAGCAATAACCACTGATTTCAGGCAGGTAGTATTTGAAATTAAGAATATCCTTAGCGAGGGCGCTTTATTTAAAAGCTGCTTCTGCTTAACTCCACGCCACTCACTGAAGCAGAAGGGCCTGATTTAAGCCCTTCTCCCCGCCTGTCAGCGATAGGCAAACAGCGCTGGCGCACCGCCGGTATGGATAAAGACAATCGGCCCCTCACGGCGAAAACGGTTCTGGCTGATGCCATCAATCAGCCCTGCCATTGCCTTGCCGGTGTAGACCGGGTCGAGGAAGATCCCCTCCAGACGGGCCAGCAGCTTCACCGCTTCCATGCCCTCTTCATTCGGTTCGCCGTAACGCGGTGCAAAATAGTCATCCCACAAAGTAACGGGAGCGGAACTCACCATCTCCAGCGAGCGCGCCAGCTCATGGCGGATTTTATCCACCTTTGGCAGCTGATCGGCAATTTTACGGGAAACGGTGACGCCTACCAGCTCCGTATCGGGCAGCAGATGTTCAAGCCCCACTGCAAGGCCGGCATGGGTGCCTGCGCTGCCGGAGGCCACGACCACCGCGGCAAAATCAACCACGCCTTCGCTTTGATGGGCAATCTCCTGCGCACAGTCAACGTAGCCCAGCGCTCCCAGCGCATTTGAGCCACCAACCGGAATGGTGTAAGGACGAAAGCCCTGGGCTTCCAGCAGAGTTGCCTGCTGCTCCAGCTGAACATCAGGCGCATGCAGCGCATCCACCATCACGATTTCGGTGTTCATCAGCTCCAGCAGCAGACGGTTGCCGTTATGCAGGTAGTTCTCTGCGGTAGTGCCAATGGGATTTTCCAGTAGAGCCACACACTTCAGGCCCAGCTTCGCCGCCACCGCCGCCGTCTGGCGCACGTGGTTAGACTGGATGGCACCGGCGGTCAGCAGCACGTCAGCACCGGCGCGCAGGGCATCCGCCACCAGGAACTCCAGCTTTCTGAGTTTATTACCGCCCAGCGCCACCGGCGTGACATCGTCACGTTTGATAAAGATATCACGCCCGAGATAATCGGACAGACGGGGTAAATGCTCTAAAGGCGTGGGCGAGCCCAGCAGTTCAAGGCGGGGGAAATTAGCTATGTTATGTAAAGACAACGCGGCCTCCAGGCAGGCTTTCAGATTATCTCTACAGTGTTGCAGAAGATGACCTGATGGTCATCTTCGAATTTCAGCATTACAACGCGAGGATTCCGCTGGTAACGGCTTCAAACCTTAGAAGAACAGCCAAAATAATTGAAGCCCCGGTTTGGCGCAGCAAGGCGGCAAGTTCGTGCATCCCCGGGAGCTTACATCAGGTAAGTGACTGGGGTAAACGAATGCAGCCAACGCCGCTGCGGCTTCAGGTGTGAAGCCGGAGAATAGCCAAAATAATTGGAGCCCCCTTATGGGGCCTGGTTTAGGCGCAGCAAGGCGGCAAGTTCGTGCATCCCCGGGAGCTTACATCAGGTAAGTGACTGGGGTAAACGAATGCAGCCAACGCCGCTGCGGCTTCAGGTGTGAAGCCAGAGAATAGCCAAAATAATTGGAGCCCCCTTCTTATAGGGCCTGGTTTAGGCGCAGCAAGGCGGCAAGTTCGTGCATCCCCGGGAGCTTACATCCGGTAAGTGACTGGGGTAAACGAATGCAGCCAACGCCGCTGCGGCTTCAAGGATGAAGGCTATTCAGTTGCGCTGCCAGCCGAGGAACTGATCGTACTTCCGCAGCGCAATACGGTAATTGTTATTACCTGCATCTGGTAAATCATTTTCGAGACATTCATGCCAGCTTGGGCCGTTGAGGCGCTCTGCCGGGAAATTACGCGCCGATAACATGTCATCCAGACGGCGCAGGCGAACAACGTATTCGCGAATGGTACTGTGGCTCATTTCAGTCTGCTCGAACAGATACTGCTTGAATGCCATGATGTCAAAGTAAGTCGGATGAGTATTGCAATAAATGTCGCTACAAAAACGGCACAGTGCCGTAAGCTCATTCTGTAATTTTAACCAGACCTGATCGTCGATCAGCTGATCCATCCGGGCGATGGCCTCTTTGTTAATGATTTGACCACGAAAAACCAGTGCCATGCGATCTAGAACTTTTCCACAATGAGAACAGTTGCTCTGGCTGTGTTTGTAGTCTTTCAAATAACGGCTCAACGGCCTCATTTTAGTTTTGGATCCCATTCGAGATTCCCCGGTTGGTGTTGAGAGTGCAAAACTGACTTCGTCAGCGCGCTCCCGTTAACCGGGCGCGCAGGCGTTTTATCGCCTGACTGTGCAGCTGGCTGACACGGGACTCGCCCACCTCCAGCACTGCGCCAATCTCTTTCAAATTCAGCTCTTCCTGGTAATAGAGCGTCAGCACCATTTTTTCGCGATCGGGCAGTGCTTCAATCGCTTCAATGACACGCTCGCGCAGACTTCCTTCCATAAGCTGGTGCAGCGGATTGGCTTCTTCATGGCCGTCCGTCACCAGCTCTGCGCTGTCACCGTGTTCTTCACGATATTCGTCGTAGGAGAACAACTGGCTATTATTGGTGTCCAGCAAGATCTGCCGATACTCTTCCAACGACACATCAAGCTGTGAAGCCACTTCCTGCTCGGTGGCGGAGCGTCCTAGCGCCTGTTCCACCTGATGCATGGCCCCTGCCACTTCGCGCGCATTGCGGCGCACGCTGCGTGGTGCCCAGTCGCGGCTACGAAGTTCATCGAGCATCGCCCCCCGAATACGCTGTACGGCGTAAGTCGTGAATGCGGTGCCTTGTAGTGCGTCGTAACGCTCTACGGCATTCAGTAGCCCGATCCCACCCGCCTGTAACAGGTCATCCAGTTCCACGCTGGCTGGCAGGCGTACCTGCAAGCGCAGTGCTTCATGGCGAACCAGCGGTATGTATCGCTGCCACAGCGAATGTTTGTCCATCACGCCATCGGCGGTATATAGATCGTTCACTCTGACCTACCCTGCGTTAATTAAGTTATCGGCACGATTATCTGTTTCTGTAGGGAATATTGATTGGGGGAATAGCGGTTAAAAAGGCGGGTTATTTAATTTTTGTGCGGCTGAACACTCCCCGCAGACCGAATTTTTGTCGCGGGGATCTCATTTCAGGGTAATTCTCAGTTTTTACGCATCAGACGCTGACGGGTATTTTCCGGCACCCGGTGCCACAGCGCACAGACCTTCCCTTCCAGCTCTTGATAGAACGGTAACAGGGTGTGGTCTTCCTGCAAGGCGCGGCGAAAATGCACCGTTCCGTGTAGCGGATCGATGGTCATTCTGCGGCTGGTAAACAGTCGTTGCAGGTCGCTGCGCAGAAACAGCCCGTTATCAACGCTGTTATCCAGCAGGTAGCCCTGCTCATTCTCGCGGGTATCGATATGGCAGGCCTCCACCCAGGGCCAGGCGTGTTCATCCGTCAGCAGCGTACCGGTAATCACACAGGCGCCATAACGCTGGCGTACCGCATGAGTGAACTCATGCTGGCTGGCACGCTGCCACAGGCGCGCTTTAACGCGCCGCCCGACCTGAGTGCCCGGGATCACGCCGCCGGGTGGCGGCAGCAGCGGCGAGGTCAGCACCACAATAAACTGAAGCTGGCGTGAATATTCGAAACAGGGCTGCGACTGACGGTCATACAGCTGCCAGTATTCATCTTCTTCATCGCTGCGTAACAGTGTCAGAGTATAACCACGCTGTTGCAGCAGGCTCTGCGCCATAATCGAGGCGGGATCGAGCATCGCGAGAACTTTGCTCTCCCCCATTACCTTCCAGGTATTCCATGGTGCAGGTTCCAGCGGACGACGAAAGTAGAGAAAACTCTCCTGACGCTGCAAATAGTGTTCGAAGCGTTGCAGATAGTTTTTACGTTCGTTGTCGTTGGTTATAAACAGCAGGTCTTCCAGCGGAATATGGTTATCTTTGCTGGCAAAGATAGCGCGAATAGTCCAGCTTTTGCTTGAAGTTGACGGGCTGAGTAATCCACGGGTCGTCAACGATTTATCATCGGGGTATTTTCTGCTGTAGCGGTCGTTTATCTCCTCAAACGGCAGTAGTTCCCCTGGTAACAAGTCATAGTTGAAGCGCATAGCACACTCCAGAGAGAAAAAACCCGCGATAGTGCGGGATTTAATAAAGGTAAAAAGGATTTAATATCTACCCTAAATAATTCGAGATGCAGGCAGGCAACGACGCAGCGAATTCTCACAAGCTCACTCCGGTAGTAACTGGAGTGAGCAGCAAGAGCCAGCAATCCTGAACCCTGAAGTATCACGGTATTACTTTAAAAGATAAATTAAAGACAAATCGTCGTTCACTTTAACGTTATCAATTTCTTCAAAGAACGCTGCCATTGAAGAGTTATTATGTTTTGTCACTGCATGGAAGCTGTAGATAATATTAATAATATCATCCTCATATATCTCCCCCACCAGCTCAACGCAGGCCGCAATCAGCGAGCGGATCATAAACCATTCAGCGGTCAGCAGATAAAGGCTGGCTAACGGTGAACGCCCCTGATAGCCGGGGAATGAGTCGCTGTAAATACGGTATTGCAGATAATTGCTGATCAAATGTGGTCGCTCTGCCATCCAGGGCATCACTTTCTCGTTCCAAACCGCATCCAGACGCGTCATTGATGAACCAATATCATGATCTTTGGCATCACTAATCTGAATATGTACCAGCTTGGTGAGGTAATGCTGCAACATATCTGAGGAGCGTGTTTTTGTTTTGCTTGAGAAATAGGTTTGCATCCGCATTAACAATGACCACTGTAACTCCTGGTTGTTGTTAATCTCCGCAATGTTCTGCGCCGCTGAACCGTTGCCGATAGCATCCATGATATTAAAGTAATCATTCTCTAATGCTTCGCTATTAAAACCCTGCTCTTTTTTCATCTGCTCAAGATGAAGCAATAACATCGCAATACCATACAGGCCTTCATTAGCGTTACAGCCCGCCGCTTTAACCATATTGGCACACATCAGATTGACTAATTTATGCTCATTATCAACGTCTTCGTTTTTGTTGGCTTCAGCCTGAATCTGTACAGTCTGATTAAACAGCATCGCATCCGGTCGAGTTAAAAGCTTTTGGGTCGCTTCCGGGCAGGAGAGAGTCAGCGATTTCTTGACTTCATATTTATGCATGTACTGGGTACGCGGGTAGGTTGCACAGGTCGGGCTAAGAGCTGACGGCCCCATCTGTTTGTGTACCTTGCACAGCTTCTCTTCATCCATAAACGCGCAGTTTCCCTTTGAGGTAAGCTTCATTAACCCCCAGTTCTTGAAACTTTTTTTAACTTTAACAATGTTTTCAGAAGCAATATTTCTGATTTCAATCTGAGCGCTTTTCAGATAGCGATTAACCGTTGTTTTATCCAGCGTGACATCCCACCCCTTGCAGCAGTGGTCGCGGCATTCACTGCCTACGCACCTGAAGTCAGTGACAAAAACCGGCTCAACAACTGTAATCTCTTTCATATTCTGTCCCGCTTAAAATCGAGTTATTGCCTTAATAAAAAGGCGACCCGAGGTCGCCTTTCGTATGCTTATCGATTAATCGATTAGCCCTGCAGCAGAGACAGAACCTGCTGTGGAACCTGGTTAGCTTTAGCCAACACTGAGTTACCAGCCTGCTGAATGATCTGCGCTTTAGACATGTTTGACACTTCTGTTGCGTAGTCAGCATCCTGGATACGGGACTGAGCAGCAGACAGGTTAGTGGTGGTGTTGTTCAGGTTAGTTACCGCTGAGTTCAGTCGGTTCTGTACCGCACCCAGGCTTGAACGGAAGGTATCAACCTGTGCAATCGCTTTGTCCAGCAGTGCCAGTGGGTCAGCAGATGCTGCGCCAGCGAACTCAGCAGTTGGGCTTGCAGTTGACAGTTCAACAACAACTTTGTTGTCAGTACCAGTTTTGCTGTTGTCATCGGCCAGTGCAGTACCAACGGTTGTGGCGAAGTTTTTGCCCTGGAAGGTCACGTAGCCTTTAGCTGCGCCAGTAGAGTCAGTACCTACTTTGATCAGCTGGTCAGCCTGAGTTGCTGCGGTGGTCAGACCGTTGTCGGTATCTTTGTACTCAACGTCAGCTTTGTTCAGGGTAACAGCACCGGTAGAGTGGTCGATAGATGCAGAGTAGAAGTCGCTGCCGCTCTGTACTACGAACTCTTTAGTTGCCGCACCAGTTGAATCCAGGGTGTTGTGCAGGGTCAGGCTTGATGCATCAACAGTTTTACCGGTTGCGGTAGTCAGTGAAGTTGCAGCAGCAGACAGGTTAACAGCAACAGGAGCAACACCTGCAGCGCCGGTGATCTGAGTGATGGTATCGCCAGTTTTCAGCGCGTTACCAGATACTGAGAAGCCGCCCAGACCCAGAGTAGAAGAGTCGATTTTCTGCAGGTCGATGTCGATGGTCTGACCGTCGTTTGCGCCAACCTGGATGGACATTTTGCCATCTTTAGCCAGTACGTTCACGCCGTTGAACTGAGTCTGACCAGATACGCGGTCGATTTCAGACAGACGGGATTTGATTTCGTCCTGGATTGAAGACAGGTCAGAAGTAGAGTTAGTACCGGTCTGAGCCTGAACGGTCAGTTCACGAACGCGCTGTAAGTTGTTGTTGATTTCTGACAGTGCGCCTTCAGTAGTCTGCGCAGCAGAGATACCGTCGTTGGCGTTACGAGCAGCCTGAGTCAGGCCCTTGATGTTAGAGGTGAAGCGGTTAGCAATCGCCTGGCCAGCAGCATCGTCTTTCGCACTGTTGATACGCAGGCCAGAAGACAGGCGCTCAATAGAAGTAGACAGTGCAGACTGGTTTTTGTTGATGTTGTTCTGGGTGATCAGCGAGAGGCTGTTGGTATTGATTACTTGTGCCATGATAAAGTTTCCTGTTAAATCATTTCGGGTTAAGTGGTTGGGCTTGTTTGCCCCCCGGCTTCATCGCCGTCAAAGTTGTTATCGTCTGTCCCCCAGTAACCTTTAGAATTTTTTTTGCCTCTCACTGTTTTTTTTCGTTTTGCCCTACTCGCAGAAATACCCCTCCTTATGGCTGCTATTCGCTTTATTGCCGCTGCACAAATAATCGTAAACTTTGCTCATCAATGGCCGATAACCTCGGTATTCATACTCCGTCCTGATTAAATAAAGGAAACATCATGGCTAGTGTATCTACCCTGGGTATTGGCTCCGGCCTACAGTTAAGCGACATATTAACCAGCATGCAAACGGCTGAAAAGGCTGCATTAACTCCTATTTCAACGCAGCAGACCGCTTTTACCGCCAAGCTGAGTGCCTATAGCTCCATGAAGAGCGCACTGACCACTTTTCAGACTGCCAACGATAAACTGAACAAAGCTGACCTGTTTAGCGCCACCAAAACTGTGAGCAGCTCCACAGCTTTCAGCGCCACCACCAGCACCGGTGCCGTAGCAGGTAAATACACTATCGCGGTTTCACAGCTGGCTGCGGCGCAGACGCTGACTACCGGGGTACAGACCAGTAACACCACTGCCCTGGCCACGGCTGACAGCACCATCTCGATCAAGCTGGCGGGCAGCACTAAAGCAGTTGACGTCAAAGTGACGGCGGCAGACTCCTCGCTGACCGGTATTCGCGATGCTATCAATAAAGCAGATGCCGGCATGACCGCCAGCATTATTAAAACCGGCGACGGCAGCTACCGTCTGTCGCTGACATCTGATGAAACCGGTGTTGATAATGCCGCCACCATCAGCGTTACCGGTGACAGCGCGGTGCAGAGCCTGCTCGCCTATGACGGAACAGCAGGCGGAAATGTTACCGAGAGCGTAACCGCAAAGAACGCCCAGCTGAAAGTGAACAACGTTGATATTGAAAACAGCAGCAACACCGTCAGCGATGCGCTGGAGGGGATCACGCTGAATCTGACGGCGGAGACCAGCGGCACCCAGTCGCTGACGATCACCAAAGACACCACGACTGCCTCAAGTACTATTGCCGCATGGGCAACTGCCTATAACGCTTTACAGGACAGTCTCAACGCGCTGACTAAATATACTGCGGTGGATGCGGGTACAGCGGCACAGGACAGCAGCAATGGCGCCCTGCTGGGTGACAGCACCCTGCGTTCCATTCAGTCGCAGATGAAAAATATGCTGACCAATACCGCCAGCACCTCAACTTTTAAAAGTTTGTCGCAGATTGGTATTACCACCGATCCGACCAGCGGCAAGCTGATCACCGACCAGACCAAACTGGATGCAGCGCTGGCGAAAGATCCGGACGGTATCAAAGCGATGATTATTGGTGACGGCAAAACCACCGGTATCACCACCAAACTGGCCACCAACCTGACCAGCTGGTTATCCAGCACCGGCCTGATTCAGGCAGCAACGAATGGCGTCAGCAAGACCCTGAACAATCTGACCGAGCAGTACAACAAGGTGAGCGACAATATCGATGCCACCATTGCTCGTTTAAAAACCCAGTTCACTGCGCTGGATGTGATGATCAGTAAACTGAACTCCACCAGTAGCTATCTGACAACGCAGTTTGCGACGTCAAGCAGCTCCAGCAGCAGTTCATCGTAAGTAAGGAACCATAATGTATAGCGCAAGCGGTACCAAAGCCTATGCAAAAATCGGCGTAGAAAGTGCAGTGATGAGTGCCAGCAATGACCAGCTGATCACTCTGCTGTTCGATGGGGCACTCAGTGCCCTGGTTCGTGCGCGCCTTTTTTTACAGGACGGCAATACGGTTAAAAAAGGAGAGTCATTATCTAAGGCCATTAACATCATTGAAAATGGTTTGAAACTGGGCCTGGATGAAGCCACTGAAGATGAGTTAACGCAAAATCTGCTGGGACTGTACCGCTATATGGTGCATCGCCTGCTGCGCGCTAACATCGACAATGATCCCGCTGGGATTGAAGAAGTTGAAGCGCTGCTGCGCAATATCGCCGACGCCTGGAAAGAGGTTTCCGGCACAACCGCTCTGGTTTAGGACTCTGTATACATGAAAATTGCCCCAAATCTGCTCGCGATTTATCAGGAAATTTTGACTCACAGCCAGTCTATGCTGCGTCTGGCTGGAGAAGGACAGTGGGACGAACTGATTGATATGGAAGTTAACTACCTCAGCGCCGTGGAAAAACTGGCGAAAGCGACCCAAAATGAACCGGTACCGACTCATGCGCAGGAACAGCTGCGCCCGGTACTGCGCCATATCCTTGATAATGAAGCCGAGCTGAAGAAGCTGCTTAAGTACCGTCAGGATGAAATTGCCGGTCTTATCCAGCAGGCCGGCCGCCAAAAGTCGGTAAACAGTGCCTATACAAAAGGGGCTGGAGTGGTGTTGTTTCCCACCGGAGCCAACGGATACAGCTGATATTTAACTCGTTATGCCTTTATTCAACACCAGTCGGGCCAGCGCGGAGAAAATAATTCCCCCCTGGCCCGCACTTTTTCTGCCGCCTCGCTCATACTTCATTTTCCCGTCTGGCGAAAATGGAAGCAAAACATGCAGAACCCCACGCTGTTGCAGTTTTTTCACTGGTACTACCCTACAGGCGGCAAACTCTGGCCGGAAGCGGCAGAACGAGCGCCCTGGCTGGCTGAGATTGGCATTACGGATATCTGGCTGCCCCCGGTGTATAAAGGCGAATCCGGCGGTTATTCCGTTGGCTACGACAGCTATGACCTGTTTGACCTGGGTGAATTTGATCAGAAAGGTTCCCGCGCCACGAAATATGGTGATAAAGAGCAACTGCTGGCGGCCGTAGAGGCGCTGAAATCTCATGGGATTGGCGTAATTCTCGACGTGGTACTCAACCATAAAATGGGTGCCGACGAAAAAGAGCAGGTTCAGGTCAACCGGGTAAACCCGGATAACCGCGAAGAGATTGATCCGGAAGTGATTACCGCTGAAGCCTGGACGCGCTTTACTTTCCCGGTGCGTGCCGGAAAATATTCCCGGTTTATCTGGGACTACAAATGCTTTAGCGGCGTCGACCATATCGAAAATCCTGATGAAAACGGCGTGTTCAAGATCGTCAACGACTATACCGGTGACGGCTGGAACGATCAGGTTGATGATGAGCTGGGCAATTTTGACTATCTGATGGGAGCCAATATCGATTTCCGCAATCATGCGGTGACCGAAGAGCTGAAATACTGGGCGCGCTGGGTGATGAACGAAGTGCACTGTCGCGGCTTCCGCCTTGATGCCGTGAAGCATATTCCGGCCTGGTTCTATAAAGAGTGGATTGAGCACGTACAGGAAGTGGCCGAGGAACCGCTCTTTATTGTGGCTGAGTACTGGTCACATGAGGTGGATAAGCTGCAACAGTATATTCACCAGGTGGAAGGCAAAACCATGCTGTTTGATGCCCCGCTGCAAATGAACTTCCACAACGCGTCAAAACAGGGCGCTGACTACGATCTCACGCAGATTTTCACTGATACGCTGGTGGCGACCGACCCCTGGCATGCCGTGACGATTGTTGCTAACCATGACACTCAGCCGTTGCAGGCGCTGGAGGCTCCGGTTGACCCCTGGTTTAAGCCGCTGGCCTATGCACTGATCCTGCTGCGTGAAAACGGCGTTCCGGCACTGTTCTATCCCGACCTGTTTGGTGCCAGCTATGAAGATGAAGGCGGCGACGGCGAGCAGTACAAAATTGAGATACCAGTGATTGCCGAACTGGAAACCCTGGTACGCGCACGCCAGCAGTATGCCCACGGCGAGCAGCGCGAATGGTTTGATCATCCCAACTGCATCGCCTTTTCCCGCAGCGGTACCGATGAGATGCCGGGCTGCGTGGTGATCATGTCTAACGGAGAGGCTGGCGAGAAAACGCTGGATCTGGGCGAGAATTACGCCGGGAAAAGCTGGCGCGATCTGCTGGGGCATATCCCGGAAGAGGTTGGCAGCGACGAACAGGGTAACGCAACGTTCCGCTGTCAGGGTGGCAGCGTTAGCGTTTGGGTGCTGATTTAAACTCCGGTCGTGGCCTGTTCGGCCACGACATCCCACGCTTAGTTTTTCGGTTTCTTCTCTTTCTCAATATATGTCATTTTATGTTTCTTCTGGTGCTCTTCATCGGTATCAAAGGCCGTCGGCGCGGCCGTCGCTACCGGTTTTGCCGCCGCTGCATTTGCCAGATCGTCGCGTGCTTTCCGGCACTCGGCACTAAGCTGCGTCACTTTCTGCATAATCAGCTTGTCGTAGTGCAATTCGGTGCCTTCCAGCTCCAGCGGCATTACGCGCACCTCGTTATTCACATTTACCCACTCGCCGTCAAAATAGGTGATTTTGCCCGGTTTGGCGATGACGCGCTGCCACTGGCGGCAGTCCAGGGTATCACCCTCAGCGGTGATAATCAGGCTGGCTTTTGCCTGATCGCTGACCAGACCGCGCTGCGGGCCAAAGGTTTGCCAGTTACCCACCAGCGCTGCCGGAGGCGGAGTTTTCACCGCGCTGGCGTAATCAGGTAACTGCGCACAGCCACTTAAGGCCGTGACCACCGCCGCTGCAACAATCCACTTTTTCATTTTATTCATCCTGATTTTATCAATTAGGCGTTACGTTATAATTTTTACCTGCCCTGCCGCAAGCCCGGCGCGCCCTGCCACCGCGCTTTCTGTTTTTTCATCTCTTTTCCGGCACTTAGTTTGCAGGAAAAATAAGCAAATCGCTAAAGTTTGCCTTATGTGCTGCCGATAGCAGTTATCTGAGGGAACCAGCCGCGCAGAGATTCAACCAACCCTCCCAGACCATTGCTTTGTCAATTCAGGGGAAACAACTGCTATGCGATTAACTATTCGCGCCCGTCTGATCGGGATCGTGGGCCTGCTGTGCATACTGCTGATTATCGCCGCAGTATGGGGAATTATCGGGCTTCGCGCCGCTGACCAGCGCGCCGCCGCCACCTACCGTACCGAACTGCTGCCGTTACAAAGTTCTGCCCGCCTCTATCGCCTGGCACAATTACAATCCGCCACGCTGTTTGAAGCGCTGCGCTACTGGACTGACGCCGGAGAAGTCGATAAACGCCTTGCCACTATTCAACACTATGCCAGCCAGATCGAACAGGAGCGCGCTCAGTACCAGAGTCTGGCACAGATCCCCGGAACCGAAAAAGTCAGTCAGCAATTTGTGCGCGACCTCACCGGATGGCAGCAGGCGCTGAACGATGCCGGTGCACTGCTAAAAACCGGCAACCCTTCAGCCGCGCTGGTGATCATCGAAACCCGACTGCGCAGCGGCAGTCTGGCGTTGCAGCAGGGCATTGACCAGCTTGACCTGCTGATGCGCGAACACGCCGGACACACCTACCAGCAAAGTGCACACTCCTACCAGCTGGCACGTAACAGCCTGATCGCTATTCTCACCGTTGGCCTGCTGATGGCGCTGATTGCCGGCATGATGCTGGTACGCTCGATCAGCCGCTCGGTGGGCAATGCCCGTCAGCTGGCGGAAGAGATCGCCAACGGCCAGCTTGACCACCATATTGAACATTTCGCGCCGGATGAACTGGGTGAGCTGATGCGTGCCCTGGCGAGTATGGATCACCGCCTCTCCGGTATTGTGCGTGAGGTCGGCGACAGCGCCGTGGCGCTCAATGATGCCGCCCATCAGATGGCTGAAGGTAACCAGGATCTCTCCGGCCGTACCCTTGCGCAGGCCAGTTCGCTGGAGCAAACCGCTGCCAGCATGGAACAGATGACCGCCACGGTAAAACATAATGCAGATAACGCTTCACAGGCGAACGAACTGGCGATGACCGTGCGTGAACAGGCATTACGCGGCAGCAAAGTGCTGGACGATGCCGTTGGTGCGATGCGTGAAATCGAGAGCTCCAGCAAGCAGATAGCCGATATAAACCGGGTGATTGATGAGATTGCCTTCCAGACCAATCTGCTGGCACTCAATGCCGCGGTGGAAGCCGCTCGCGCCGGTGAAATGGGACGCGGCTTTGCCGTTGTAGCCGCTGAGGTACGCCAGCTGGCCC
The DNA here is from genome assembly GCF_009738185.1 of Erwinia sorbitola. Taxonomy (NCBI): domain Bacteria; kingdom Pseudomonadati; phylum Pseudomonadota; class Gammaproteobacteria; order Enterobacterales; family Erwiniaceae; genus Erwinia; species Erwinia sorbitola. Next base: position 2,654,813 of record NZ_CP046509.1, read on the forward strand.
AGCGTTCAGCTCAGGCGGCGCAGCAGATTAAAACGCTGATTCAGACCAGCGTCAGCAAAGTCGATACCGGCAGCTCTCTGGTGCTGCGCTCAGGCGAAATGTTGCAGGAGATCAACGGCGGTGTGGCACGGGTGGTGGATATCGTGGGTGAGATCGCCATCTCCAGCCGTCAGCAGTCCAGCGGCATTGAACAGGTCAACGTGGCGGTGATTCAGATGGACAGCGCGACTCAGCAAAATGCCGCCCTGGTGCAGCAGGCGAGCAGCGCCAGCCAGACGGTGAATCAGCACGCTGAACTGCTGGTGGAAAAAATGGCCTTCTTCCGTTTACGCGGTGACCGCCCCCGTTCCCCATCGCTGTGAAATCAGGAGCGACTATGCGTAACAAACTGACCACCGCCCTGCTGCTGATGCTGGCAGCGGGCGCTGCCCGGGCTGACACCACGCTGAATATTGCGACAATCGCCAATGGTGATATGACCATTATGCAGCAGCTTTCGGGTAGTTTTGAGCAGGCGCATCCCGGTGTTCATCTGCGCTGGCAGGTGATGGATGATGCGGAACTGCGCAAACAGGTGCTGGCGGCGATGAACAGCGGCCAGTCAACCTTCGATGTGATTACCGTTGGCACTTATGAAGCGCCGCTGTGGGGCAAGCGCGGCTGGTTAACGCCGCTGGATAACCTGCCCGCAGACTATCAGGTGGACGATCTGCTAAAACCAGTGCGTAAAGCGCTCTCCTGGCAGGATAAACTCTATGCTCTGCCGTTCTACGGCGAGAGCAGCATGACCTATTACCGGAAAGATCTGTTCGCCGCCCGTGGCCTGACCATGCCCGATGACGTCAACTGGAGCGACATTAAACGGCTGGCGGCGAAGCTGACCGATAAAGCCAATGGCGTATACGGCCTCTGCCTGCGCGGTCGTCCCGGCTGGGGCGACAATGTGGCGTTTATCACCACCATGGCCAACGGTTACGGCGCGCAGTGGTTCGATCTTGACTGGAAGCCGACCCTGGACAGCCCTGAGTGGCGCGAAGTACTGAGCGACTATGTGCAGATGGTGCATGATTACGGCCCGCCCGAGAGCGCGGAGAACAGCTTTGGTCAGATCCTCAAGCTCTTTGCCGAAGGTAAATGCGCCATGTGGGTGGACAGTACCGTGGCTGCCGGCCTGCTGATTAATCCGCAGATTTCACGGGTGGCCGATAAGATTGATTTTGCCCCGGCCCCCGGTGAACTGACGCGTAACGGCTCAAACTGGCTGTGGTCATGGGCGCTGGCGGTACCTGCCAGTGCCGCTAACAAAAGTGCCGCGCAGGAGTTTATCAGCTGGGCGACGTCGCCTGCTTATATTCAACTGGTGGCGAAAACCGTAGGCTGGGGTGCGGTTCCGCCGGGCAGCCGCTACTCCACCTATCAGCAGGCCAGCTATCAACGCCTTGCCCCCTATGCAAAACGGGTACAGGCGGCAATGGAGAGCGCCAGCGTGGAGCAGCCGACGCTCGGGCCGGTGCCCTATCAGGGCGTGCAGTACGTCAGCATTCCCGGTTTCGATCAGATGGGCAATGCTGTGGGCGAAAACATCGCCGCGCTGTTACAGGGCAAACTGACGCTGGATGAAACCCTGAAACGCAACCAGCAGGCAGTCAGCGATATCTACGCCAAAACCAACCCTTAATCCGCACCGGGCAGAACGTCTGCCCGGCTTTCCCCCGCCGATCGCGCCGTGTACACTAGCGCCTGTCAATTTCTCTGCATCAATTCAGGCCTGCACTATGAAAACCGTTGAAGAATATTACGCTATCGCCAAAGATCTGTTTCTTGAGGCGCACCCGACGCTGAAATCCGGCATTGAAAACCTGACGGCTGAACAGGCCGCCACTCTCGGCATGAGCGTGGAACAGCTTCAATCGATGCAGAAAGATCGCGCCTATGCAGCTTACGTGCGTGAGAAGAAGCTGGACGGCATGCTGTTTGCCATTCAACTGGCAGAGCCGGATAAAGAGGTGATGGTTGCGGCTATTGAAGCCTATCTGCATACCCATGCTGAAGCGCTGGGGATGAGCTGGGAAGAGTTTTGTATTAAAAACGAATTGTAATCACAGCGGGACGCCCGGATAAAAGGCGTCCCGCTCTGTATGCTCTGACCGTTATGCTGGTTAACCGGCCAGAAGCGAACCGGACGATGATGACAGCTCCTCTTCACGGAACGCCTCGCGGCGCACACTGTAGCCGTCGTACCAGCGACATTCGACCATACCGCTGGCAACACCCGTGACAATCATCGCCGGGCCACCATCCTTATGTTGCACTTCATCACTGACGATAAAACTCATGTAAAGCACCTCCCTATCTGGTTATCACTATACCGTCATTTTTCAAGTAGCAGATACGCTGCTCCAAAGACAACAGCCATTTAATACTGCAAATCGAGCTATTCAGGTTATAGCATCTCAACAGAGAAACTGCTGTTAACACCAGGTAAAACATTTGTTAAATAAAAATAAGCAGTTAAAAACACTGAATATAAAAAAAGCGCGTAGTTTTACTACACGCTTTTTATGTGAAACCCGTCGCATTTTGCGCTTAGATTTTACAGCCTTCGCAGTCTGCCTCGTCGCCTAAATCAGCAGGCACTTCAGCTGCTTTTTTCTGAGCATTGGCTTCTGCCTGCTCAAGCTGTGCATCAATATCAAATTCAAACATATCTTCGTTCATCGTTAACCCCTACAGATTTACTGGTTACAGCCCGTCTTTATACTGATTACTGGCGCATTTTGGCAATCAAATTTACTACGCACAGCACAATCGACCCCACAATAACACCCAGAATAAGGTTAGCCAGGTTGCTGACCAGCGTTGCCAGCAGGCCCTGCATACCGGCGCTGAACCCTTCGATCATATGGTGCAGGAACGGCAGTCCGTGGACGATAATCCCCCCACCCACCAGAAACATTGCCAGCGTGCCGACTACCGTCAGAATCTTCATCAGCCAGGGGGCAGCAACCAGCAGCACGCCGCCGATGGCTTTCGCCGCTGAAGATGACTTCTGCTGTAACCACAGGCCGAGATCGTCAATTTTGACAATGCCCGCGACAATGCCGTACACGCCAATGGTTACCGCAATGGCCACGCCCGCCAGGATAATCACCTGGTTGAGCAGCGGAGCATCAGACACGATACCCAGGGTGATTGCCACAATCTCTGCTGACAGAATAAAATCGGTCCGAACCGCCCCTTTAACCTTCTTCTTCTCAAACTCTGCCGCATTTTGCTGCGCTGCATTCAGCAGGCGTGCTTCCCGCGCTTCCGGCGTTTCCTGACTTTTATCTTTGTGCAGGCTGTGCAGCACTTTCTCAAAACCCTCGTAGCAGAGGTAGGCACCGCCCACCATCAGCAGCGGGGTAATAGCCCAGGGAGCAAAGGCGCTGATAAGCAGCGCCAGCGGCACCAGAATCAGTTTGTTAAGAAAAGAACCTTTCGCCACACTCCATACTACCGGCAGCTCACGGTTAGCTTTCACCCCGCTGACCTGCTGTGCGTTCAACGATAAGTCATCCCCCAATACGCCGGCGGTTTTTTTTGCCGCCACTTTGCCCATCACGGATACGTCATCCAGCAGGGTGGCAATATCGTCCAGTAAGGTCAGTAAACTACTTCCAGCCAAAATCTCGTTCCTTATTCATGTTCATCATGTTGACAACAGGGGCACAGCTCGATTTCAGCCACCGCCATATCGGCGATACCATCACAGTCCCACTCAACGCGCACAGGCTGCCCCGGCGCTTCTGCATGGTGCAGATATTTACTTACCGGGCTTTCGGTCATCCCGCTGATCTCTTCGGTGGCAATCAGCCGATCGCCCACGAAAATACGCGCCGTCGCCTGGGTGGTGACCATGCGTTCGCCGCTGAGTTTATACAGACGTCTTACCGTCAGTTTGACACTGGCCATGGTTCACCCCTGGCTGGCTGTATGAAAAGAGGGGACAAATCTAAGCAATTATGGACATGGAGTGCAAATTTTGTAAAAAAATTACGCCCATCCGGGAAAAATAGTGGCAGAATCCTTCCCTTATAACAATTTCACAACCTGATATTTCTGACTGATGTATCACGGAGATCCGCTCATGTTACGCCGTGCCCCTGCCCTACTGCCGCTGCTGGCTGCGTTGTTTTCCCTCTATTTTATCTGGGGTTCCACCTATCTGGTGATCCGTATCGGTGTAGAAAGCTGGCCGCCAATGCTGCTGGCCGGACTGCGATTTTTACTGGCTGGCGTGGTGCTGCTGGCTTTTCTGCTGCTGAGGGGTGAGAAGCTGCCTTCCTGGCGTGAAGCTCGTAATGCGGCGATGATCGGTATCCTGCTGCTGGCGATGGGTAACGGCGCGGTCACCGTGGCCGAACATCAGCATGTGCCCTCCGGACTGGCAGCGGTGATGGTTGCCACCGTGCCGCTGTTTGCCATGTGTTTTAGCCGGTTATTCGGTATTGCGACCCGCTGGATCGAGTGGCTGGGGATTGCCGTGGGCCTGGTAGGGATTATTCTGCTTAACAGTGCCGGTCATCTGGCGGGGAATCCCTGGGGCGCACTGATGATTCTCGGCGGTTCACTGACGTGGGCGTTTGGCTCGGTATGGGGCTCGCGCATTGCTCTGCCGCGCGGCATGATGGCAGGAGCGATAGAGATGCTGGCAGCAGGCGTGGTGCTGCTCACGGCGAGTCAGTTAAGCGGTGAGCACCTGACGCAGACTCCGGCCCTGTCAGGCTTCTTCGCCCTCGGTTATCTCAGCCTGTTTGGATCAGTCATCGCTATCAACTCCTATATGTTCCTGATCCGCAATGTCACACCGGCTATCGCAACCAGCTATGCCTACGTTAATCCGGTCGTAGCCGTGCTGCTGGGTATTGCCTTTGCCGGTGAAAGCCTGTCAGGACGCGAATGGCTGGCGCTGGGGATTATTGTGCTGGCGGTGGTGCTGGTCACGCTGGGCAAATATATCTTCCCGGCCAAACCGATCGTCAAGACCTGCGAGCCTTAACGTTCCAGCTGGCGAATACCCTGCTCGTCGATCTCGCCGTTGCCTTCTGCGGCGCAGATCCACTCTTCCAGACGGGTGCGCAGAGCCTCCTCTTCCAGCCGCGTTTTGCCGCGTAGCGCGCACTCCCACACCAGCAGGACGCGCCAGCCGCTGGCACTTAGCTCATCAATATAGCGTTTATCACGCGCCACATTACTGTCGATTTTTCCCTGCCAGAAGGCGGTGCGGGTGGCTGGCATTTTAAACAGATGGCAGTGATGGCGATGCCAGAAGCAGCCGTGCACAAAGATAATTGCCTGATAGTCGGGCAGCACAAAGTCCGGACGACCGGGCAGTGATTTATCCTGTACCCGGTAGCTTAGATCCAGTTCGACCAGCAGCTCTGCCAGCCGTTTTTCGATTGCCGTATCGCGGGTACGTATAGCGCGCATATTCTTACTGCGCACTTCTGAAGAGTGAACGTCGGCCATCTTGATATTCCTTTAACGAAGACCTTAAGTGTAGCTAATCGTGGCTCTGCCGTGGTGGTCGCCAGCCACATTTCACCGGCGCGGCTTTACCGCCTGTTCAATCCAGGGTTGCAGCAGCTTTGCCACGGCAGCGAAAGCAGGCACCACCACCGAGTTACCAAACTGACGGTAGGCCTGCGTGTCCGACACCGGAATATGAAACTGCTCTTTGCCGGGCTGTTCAAAACCCATCAGCCGGGCGCACTCACGCGGCGTCAGGCGACGAGGACGACGCTGCTGATTTTCCTCGTTGTCGAAATCCTGTTCGCCCAGCGCTTTATCCCAGCCGCGATCGATCAGGATTTCTGATCCATCTTTGTAGTAGCGTGCTGACAGGGTACGCACCACGCCCTGCTCCAGCTCCGGGTCAACCAGCCCATAGCCAAAGCCATTACCGCGTGCCTGGTGCTTTTTCGCGTACTGATAGAGGTACTTCCACAGCGTGGTGGTCAGAATATATTTCGCATCCACTACCGGATCGAGCAGGGCTTTTAACGGCGTGCGCTGCTGCGGATAGAGCGTCGGCAAGGCGCTGAGGCTGAAGGTGGGCAGCGCGAGGTCGCGGCGGAAGCCGACCAGTACAATACGTTCGCGGTGCTGGGGCAGGAAATGCCTGCCGTCGATAATTTTCGGATCCGGCGAACCGACGATCGCCGCATCCGCCACGTCATAACCCAGCTCGTCCAGCGTTGACATAATGATGCGGAAGGTGTTGCCCTTATCATGGCTTTTCAGGTTCTTGACGTTTTCCAGCACAAATATTGCCGGCTTTTTAGCCGTGATAATACGCGCCACATCGAAGAACAGCGTTCCCTGCGCTTCATCTTCGAAGCCATGCTTACGCCCCAGCGCATTTTTCTTCGATACGCCCGCCAGCGAGAACGGCTGACAGGGGAAACCTGCCAGCAGCACGTCGTGATCCGGCACCTGCTGGCGAATATGCTGATACGCCTGCTCTTCCCCCACCTGCGCATCACCACTCAACGTGATATCACGGATATCCTGGTTGAAGCGATGCTGCTCTTCATCGCAGTACCAGTTGGCTTTGTAGGTGCGTACTGCATGTTTGTTCCATTCACTGGTGAAAACACACTGACCGCCAATCGCCTCGAAGCCGCTGCGGATACCGCCGATACCGGCAAACAGGTCAATAAAGCGAAACGCATAGTGAGGATGATGTGCCGGAGGCGCGGGCAGCATACTGTGCAGCAGGCTGACTTCAGCTTCATTCAGGGTTTTACGGCTGTTGCCCTTGACCCAACGGTTTACCGACTCCCGCGTCCACTCCTGCTGGCTGACCTTGCGCAGGATCGCCGCTACGGTTTTCTGGTCATAAATTTCCAGCACGCGCATTAGCAGCTGGCGATCCTGCTCTTCTTTATGCTGCGCCTGTACTCGTGCCTGTTCGGCCAGCTCTGCGGCCACGCGGTCAAAATCGCTCATATTCACTCAGTTCAAGGGATAAACAGGTGTCAGTCTATCACTTAGTTGACCCAGCGACAGGCAGAAATTTCCCCTGCGCCATTGGTGATTAATGACAGCGGGAAATGATGCCACTACACTGACGCTGTTTGATTGATAAAAAAGGAGTTAATGCCGATGAGCACCCTGGAACGCGAGCAGCTTACCCTGCCCGATGGCGCTAAAAAACTGCTGCTACACTCATGCTGTGCGCCCTGCTCCGGCGAGGTAATGGAAGCGTTACAAGCGTCGGGAATTGATTACACTATCTTTTTCTACAACCCGAATATTCATCCGCAGAAAGAGTACCTGTTACGCAAAGAGGAGAACATCCGCTTTGCCGAGCAGCACGGCATTCCGTTTGTTGATGCTGATTATGATACCGATAACTGGTTTGCCCGTGCGAAAGGCATGGAGTGGGAGCCGGAACGCGGGGTGCGCTGCACGATGTGCTTTGATATGCGTTTCGAGCGCACCGCTCTTTACGCCTTTGAGCACGGTTTTCCGGTGATCTCCAGTTCACTGGGTATTTCGCGCTGGAAGAATATGCAGCAGATTAATGAGTGTGGCGATCGGGCGGCAGCGCCTTATCCTGGTATTCATTACTGGGACTATAACTGGCGCAAAAAAGGCGGCTCTGCACGGATGATCGAGATCAGCAAGCGCGAACGCTTTTATCAGCAGGAGTACTGCGGCTGTGTCTATTCGCTGCGTGATAGTAATCTGCATCGTAAAAGCCAGGGCCGGCCATTAATCAAGCTCGGTGTGCTTTATTACGGTGATGAAGAGCAGTAACCGCAGAAAATGCCGCTGGGTTTAAGCAGGCTGGCCGACGGGTTGCAGGTGTCAGTAACATCATCTCAAGCGCTATGCGCGACAGCGTCTCTCTGAGTGAAAGACGCTGGATACCGGGTTATTTTTTCTTCTTAGACTTTTTCAGCAGCGCACGAATTTGTTTCAGTTCTGCCTGAGTGAGCTGCTCAGAGGTCTCTTCTTCCGTGTTAGTGTTGTCTACCGCGCCCGGTGCCTGAGCAGAGAAGCTCTGAACCAGATGCTGGGTAACCAGATCGCTGAGGGAGAGCTGGCTCTCCAGGGCGAGCGCTTTAATCGTTTCTTTTAAGGCGGGATCAATCTTAATGGTTAAACTGACTTTGTCGGTCATTGCCTGATTCTCCTGATTATTGTCCAGACAACGTAACCCGTAACTTACGGTTTAACCATACTGTCATAAAAATTTAATATTTGACGCCACCTGGCGCGAACTCATCGATAACGCTTTGATCCAACGCGCAGAAATCACCTTTCAACTCCGCACAGAGTTTAGCCATATAGGTGACGAGGAAACTGGTATTAAATTCTGCCAAACGCCGCCCTTCCGCCGTCTGCATGGTTTCGGGCAATTTAAGTAGTTTCTTCTGGAAATGATCCAGCGCCCATTCTGCGTCATCCAGCGGGCGGTTGCGCGCCAGCGGATCGTGGCTATCAAACAGCGAACGTCCTAATGCTCCAGAAACGTAGAATACCCGCGCCAGCCCGATGGCGCCCAGCGACTCCAGGCGGTCGGCATCCTGCACAACCTTCGCTTCTATTGTCTCTGCGGCAACGCCTGCACTAAAGCTGTGTGCATGCACCGCATGGGCCACCGCTTCAATTTTGTCAGCCGGAAAATCAGCGAACACCTGCCGTAGCACCCGGCGCGTTTCGTCGGCGGCCTGCGCTGAAGCCAGATGACGTTCCGGATGGTTTTTCGGCAGGTTAACGATGTCATGGAAGTAACATCCGGCCAGTACCACCAGCTCATCCGCTTCCGTTCCCGCCATAATACGTTGTGCTGACTGCCAGACCCGGGTCAGATGTGCCACATCGTGGGCTTTATCATCATGCTGCCAGGTCTCATGCAGCCAGTGTTCAAAACGAGATTGCCAGTCGCTTAGTGTCATAGACATCCTTAGTTGTTTTATCGCTAATTCACTCTTAGCGGGGGATGCAATATTTTACTTTTTAAATCATACAGTAAGAAAAAACCAGGCAGATGAATTTTTTATTTCTGAATATATATATTGAATGCTATTTGATCAGCGCCGCCTGATTTCATCAACCAGCCCAGACTTCACTCAGTGCACCAAGCAATTCCACACCTGTTAAGAGAGATAAACAGATGAAGTTTCTGTCAATTACCCACGCTGCACATTTCATTTTCAAAGATATGGCTATTCTTTAGCCAGTTTTTATATGCTAGAAAGTTATTTTGTTAACGTTAAAGGACTACGTTATGACTATCTCGTTTGATGTTTTATGGAATGCGCACCCTGAAATTAAAGGCGATGCAAACCCCTGCCGCCTGCCCAACGGCCTCAAAGCTTTTGAAGACCAGTGCGCGATAAGAATCGGAACAGCCCTTGCTCGCTGCGGAGCGAATATCGCCCGGCTCAACGCTACCTTCTGCTGGCATCATCCTAAAAAGGAAGGCCATATACTACGCGCTGAAGAACTTGCCATTTCCCTGCGATACGCCCCTTTCGAAGGAATGCTGCCGATGGTTAAAGTCACTCCTGAGAACTTTGAGAAGGTTTTAAGAAACGAGAGGGGAATCATATTCTTTAAAGATTTTTGGCGGCGAGGAAATGAGTCTTTTGCAAATCGTTCAGGCGATCATATTGACCTCTGGAACGGCAAGCGTCTGACCGCCAAAGCAACCTGGTTCCGTATACAATGGGGTTGGCATTACGACGGCATTGCAAGCGACTTTTTTAAATCTAAAGAGATCTGGTTTTGGAAGATGAGATGAATGGACTCAAAATTGCTGTAGCCGCTTTGGCTGGTGCTGCACTGTGTCTGGCGGCGCTGATTGCAGGCTTTCCTCGTCTGGCACTGCTGATAACCGGCCCGGTAGTCAGTAACGATGAGATGAACCAAAACGTGGTGTTATTTCTTATCAGCACTCCTCTTTCCGTTGTTATCGGTGCACTTATCGGTGGTGTTCTTATGCGGCGACGACTCCAAAAAAAGCGAAATTGATGATGTACCCCCTGGGCCAGGCTATCCCTTGATTATTTTCAATCCGCACCTATATATCGGAAAAAACGATGCTGTTAATCCCCGGCGACCCAGCCATTGTCGATAAAGATACGCTGGTGCATTTTTTGCATTTTCAGTCAATTCTGGGGGATTTTTATCTGGCTGTTTTTTGATCTAAATGTTAAACAATGGTTATGTCATAAAATTTAACAGAACGGCCATCAGGGGGTGAGCTCATCAGGCTACTCAGGGGGATAACTGAATTACAGGGTGCAATGAACGTAGCGCGATGGCGCTTAACCATTCATCGCACTAACAGATTTTATTATGGTAAAATCTCCATTTGGTAACCTCGTCGCGGGTAAGTGATGATGCACTCAGATTCACCAGTGGCCTGCTTTCTGTTGCCTGACAGGTGACAAAATCTGCCCGCAGCTATTGTTTTTATAAGATTTTCTGATGATTAGTAAAATAAACATGCTGAACTAATTTTATGAGCTAATGTTAGGAATTATCTGTATTGTATTTTTACTTTGCTTATGAACCAGGAACTGGTCAAGAAAGTTATATTAGAGGTTAAAACATGAAAGAACGCCCGATTCTATTTAGCGATCAACGGGTGCGCGCCCTGCTGTCAGGCCAACAAAATCAGACACGGCGCATCATGAAATCCCAAATGTTTGGCCCTGGTCAGGACAACCATGAGGGTTGCTACGGTATTGATGTACTTAGCAATAATTTGCAAGGCAATCGTGTGCTGGGCATGGAAAATCTCAGCTATCACTGCCCTTATGGGCAGCCGGGCGATCGTCTGTGGGTTCGTGAAACGTGGCGAGGCCCGGTAGTGCCCCCGGAAGAGATGGCGCGGTATCAGGCCTCTCCGGCGCAGTTTAAAAACATTGATTACTGCCAATATCGCGCTGACTCCAATATCTATACCACGGATGAAGAAGATGCGAACTTTGGCTGGCAGGCTGGTATTCATATGCCGCGCTGGGCGAGCCGTATTGACCTGACTATCACTGCCATCCGCGCGGAAAGAATTCAGGATATCAGTGATGATGATGTGATGGCCGAAGGGGTGCAGGTGGATTCCCACTTCCTTAACAACTTTTTCACCATGCACAGTGAAGCCGTGTCAGCAAAAGATGCCTACCGCAAGCAGTGGGCCATTCAGTACGGTGGCACCAGTTGGGAAGTTAATCCCTGGGTGTGGGTTATCGAATTTGAGCGTACCTGATCCTCTAATTTAAGCAGCGCTGTGATATTTTTCAGCGCTGCTTGCGTTTTATCACAGACAAACTGCAATATAACTGATTGAATATTCCCCTTATTCACCGATGTAGCGGTCACCTTTCTGTTACGTTTTTTCGTAGCCAGGGCCTGTTTACAGCGTCGGAATAAACACATGTCTTACTGATAAGTTTTTCATCAGGCGGGAGTGACAACAGCATGATCAAATGGCCGTGGAAAGGCGGAGATGACGCCGCTGAGAGTGGGCTGCCCTGGCAACAGGCGCTGCAAATACCGCTGCTGGCAACCTTAACGGATGCCGAGCATCAGGCATTGTGCCAGCTTGCCACTCGTTTTTTACGCCAGAAACGCCTGGTTCCTTTACAGGGCTTTGAACTCGATGAGTTGAAAAGCTGCCGTCTGGCGCTGCTGTTTTGTCTGCCGGTTCTCAGCCTGGGATATGACTGGCTGGATGGTTTTCATGAAGTGCTGATCTACCCTTCCCCGTTTATGGTTGACGATGAATGGCAGGATGAGTTCGGCCTGGTGCATCGTGAGCAGATAGTACATGCCGGGCAGAGCTGGCAGCAGGGGCCGGTTGTGCTGAACTGGCTTGATGTGCAGGACTCTTTCGATCTCTCCGGCTATAACCTGGTGATTCATGAAGTCGCTCACAAACTTGATGCTCGCGGTAGCGGAGAAGCTAACGGGGTGCCGGCCATTGCCCTGCGTGACGTTGTGGGCTGGGAGCGCGATCTGCACGCCGCGATGAATAATATTCAGGACGAGATCGACCAGGTAGGAGAAAATGCCACCAGTATTGATGCCTATGCCGCCAGTGAACCAGCCGAGTGTTTCGCCGTTTTATCTGAGTATTTTTTCAGCGCACCGGAGCTGCTGATCGCCCGTTTCCCGGCGCTCTATCAGCGTTTTCGTCAATTTTATCGTCAGGATCCGCATCAGCGCCTGGAGCAGCAACAGCTACACCATAATGTCGGTGGAATTGTTCACTAATCGGTCGGGTTGATTCAAACGCAGCCAATTGAAAGCTAAACCGTTTTTTACTGTTGACAGTCTGATGGCGTCTCGCTACTATTCGCCTCGTTCCACAATTCCTCTGTAGTTCAGTCGGTAGAACGGCGGACTGTTAATCCGTATGTCACTGGTTCGAGTCCAGTCAGAGGAGCCATATTTAGAAAAGCCCGCTCAGGGAAACCTGAGCGGGCTTTTTGTTTTCATGCCGCTGTGCCTATATGGTTTGATATAACAGGTTAGCGTGAGAAGGTGCTGTCAGCGACAGCATAGAGCAAGGCCGTCGTTTCTGGGGTTCAATAATCAGGCAGCCATTATTAACAGTCATGCCCGCTTCAGAAATTTAGCGGGCTTTTGGCTTACTCAGGAAATGACCATTTTAGTCAACAGTCACTTTTAAGGTGATAAACTTCTCAGTATCAATGATGACAGCAGTACGGCAGCGGAAGAGGCTGTATCCAGGCTATATTGCAGCTGTAAAGGGCAAATATAGGGGCGCATAACCAGATAGATGGCATTTGCGGTCTCATCCAGCGGAGTTTTGCGCTCGAACTCGCCTGCCTGCCTGCCTTCCTGAATGATCAGCTGTATCAGCTGACGCAGACGCTGCTGGTGCGCAGCTGCCGAAGGCCAGTTATCCCGCGAAGCAACGGCAGCAATGTCATAAAGCATACGGTCGTGAAAAAACAGATCGCTACCGGCTTCGGTCAGCGCCCGGAACAAACGCCGCAATTTTTCCGAGGCAGTAGGCGCATCGGCGATGGCCTGATCAACAATTTCAGCGAGCTGTGCCAGCCGGTTGGCGCAAATCACTTCGCCAATCGCCTGCTTCGAATCGAAAAATTTATAGATATAAGCTTTGGAAAAGCCAATGGCTTTGGCTAAATCGGACACGGTAGTTTTTTCGTAGCCAAAATGCCCAAAATGCGCTGTGGCAGCTTCCACTACCTGGTCACGGATATTATGCTCAGAAGGACCACGTGCGGGGGTTTCGTTTGTCTGTATAGTCATATCTCCAGCTTAACTCAATGAGTTTTGATAGACAACGCGTGACCATAATGTGATTTTTTCACAACTATCTCAAGTTGATTTGGGTTAACTATTTGTCTGTTATCCGCCATCAGCCCGACTAAAGAGTAACGGGCTGCACAGGGGCGACTATTACAATAGTTTGAGGAAATCCGTAACCGAGGTGGTTACTTCAGCGATGCGTGGCTCACTGCGGCGATAGTAAGTCCATTTGCCTACTTTTGTCGCTTCAAGCATTCCTGCATCTTGCAGAACCTTCAGGCAGAGCGATGTGGCGGGTTGTGACAAACCCGCCTTATCCTGAATGAGGCTGGCGCAAACGCCGTACTGGCTGAAATCATAAAGCTGGCTGTAACCGGCGAACGCATCCGCCGGGCTTTTTAGCCATTGTAATACTGCCATCCGTACCGGGTTGGACAGTAATTTCATGGCGTTTTCAGGTGACATTCAGCCTCACAAAACAATCATCAACGATAAGTCGGGTAGTCAGTATATCCTTTACTGGTGCCGCCATACAGAGATGAAGCATCTGCCGGATTTAATGGATGCCCCTGCTCTAAGCGGGCGGGTAGATCCGGATTAGCGATAAACGTTCTGCCAAAGCCAAATAGATCACCCCACCCATTTTCCAGAACCCGCTGCGCCTTTTCGCGGGTATAACGCCCGGCATACATAATTGGCGATCGGAAGGCCTGGCGCAGTGCGCTGCGGAAATCCTCCGGCAGCTCCGGGCTGTTATCCCAGTCAGCTTCCGCGATAGAGAGATAGCCGATATCCAGATCATTCAGCATTTTCGCCGCTGTAATATAGGTGGCATACGGATCGCTCTCTACCAGCCCGAGATAAACGCGCTCTTCATCAGTACTGGTGAACAGTGGCGCAAAGCGTACGCCCACCCGCTGGCTGCCAAACACCGGACTGATTGCTTCCACGATCTCTTTCAGGAAACGCAGTCTGTTTTCCAGCGAACCGCCATATTCGTCAGTACGGAAATTGGTGTGCTCAGAGATAAACTGATTAATCAGATAACCATTGGCCGAATGCAGTTCAACACCATCAAAACCCGCTTTTTTGGCGTTTTCTGCTGCGGTGCGATACAGCGCAACGATCTCTTTTACTTCTGCGGTTGTCAGTTCACGCGGCGCAGAGGGTGAGGTCAAAACGCCTTCTCCCGGGCCGGTCTCAATAAACACCCGCACGCCGGTGGCGGTGACCGCAGAAGGCGCGACGGGTGCCTGTTCTGCTGGCTGAAGCGCAGTGTGCGATACACGGCCAACATGCCAGAGCTGGCAGAAAAGAGTTCCCCCTTCTTGATGAACGGCATCTGTTACCTTTTTCCAGCCAGCGATCTGCTCTTCGCTGTGGATCCCCGGTGTCCAGGCGTAGCCCTGCCCGCGAGGTTCAATCTGTGTGCCTTCAGTGATCATAAATCCAGCGCTGGCCCGCTGGCGATAGTATTCAACCATCATTTCACCCGGAATATTGCCGGGTTGTTCACTACGGCAGCGGGTCAAAGGAGGAAGTGCAATACGGTTACGCAAGGTGATACCGCCGAGCTGTAGCGGGCTAAAGAGTGTTTTATCAGTCATAATTTCATCAAGTTCCAAATGAATCAGTGCCGCTCATTATATTTAAAGATTTAAATATGTAAATGCATTTAGCGATATCCGGCCCATCAAATTGTCAATCAACGTAATCCCGAATAAAAATCATTCACACTAAGGTATAGCCTGTGCTATACCTTATAGCAAATGCTAATTGCGTACTAATTATAAGCAAATTCTTAGGGGGGTTGTATGGGTTTTCTGTATCCGTTTAAAAGCCTGATCTGCGCCACGCTGCTGGTTCTGTTACCGCTGACGCCCGCGCTGGCGCAGGAAAAATTCAAGGTTATCACGACCTTCACGGTGATTGCCGATATGGCGAAAAACGTGGCAGGCGATGCCGCAGACGTTGCATCTATTACTAAAGCCGGAGCAGAAATTCACGAGTATCAACCCACCCCCGGAGATATCAAGCGGGCGCAGGGAGCACAGCTGATCCTCGCTAACGGACTCAACCTGGAGATGTGGTTCCAGCGTTTTTATCAGCATCTGAAAGGCGTACCTGAAGTGGTGGTTTCAGACGGTATCGTGCCGATGGGCATCAGCGAAGGCCCTTACAGCGGTAAACCTAATCCCCACGCGTGGATGTCGCCAGAGAATGCGCTGATCTACGTAGATAACATCCGCGATGCGCTGGTGAAATATGACCCGGCCAACGCCGATACCTATCGCCACAACGCCACCGTCTATAAACAGAAAATCAGTGCCACCGTTGCCCCGGTACAGCAGGCGCTGGCGCAGATCCCGGAGGATAAACGCTGGCTGGTCACCAGTGAAGGAGCGTTCTCCTATCTGACCCGTGATTTTGGCCTGAAAGAGCTGTATCTGTGGCCGATCAACGCCGATCAGCAGGGAACCCCGCAGCAGGTGCGCAAGGTCATCGACAAAGTGAAGCAGGAGAAAATTCCGGCGGTATTTAGCGAGAGCACCGTGTCCGATAAAGCCGCTCGCCAGGTGGCGCGTGAAACCGGCAGTCACTACGGCGGGGTGCTGTATGTTGACTCCCTCAGCGCTGCTGATGGCCCGGTACCGACCTATCTTGATTTACTGCGCGTCACCAGTGACACCATCGTAAAAGGTATTCAACAGGGGTTAGCCAAATGACAGATACCCATGCTGCCCCGGATGGCATCCGGGTTACCGACCTGACGGTCACCTACCGTAACGGCCATACCGCCCTGCGTAGCGCCACGTTGCAGGTGCCGGGGGCCAGTATCGCCGCGCTGGTCGGAATCAACGGTTCCGGTAAATCCACGCTGTTTAAAGCAATAATGGGATTTGTTCCGCTCTCCGCCGGGTCAATTACTCTGCTGGATCAGCCCGCACACCGGGCGCTGAAGCAGAACCTCGTCTCCTATGTGCCGCAGTCTGAAGATGTGGACTGGTCTTTCCCGGTGCTGGTTGAAGACGTGGTCATGATGGGGCGCTACGGCCATATGGGAATGTTGCGCATTGCTCGCGCAGAAGACAAACGTCTGGTTACCGAGGCGCTGGAGCGCGTTGGCATGGCGGATTTCCGTCATCGGCAGATTGGTGAACTCTCCGGCGGTCAGAAAAAACGCGTCTTCCTGGCCCGGGCCATCGCCCAGCGCGGCCAGGTAATTCTGCTTGATGAGCCATTTACCGGCGTGGACATTAATACCGAACGTCAGATTATCAGCCTGCTGCACGAGCTGCGCGCTGAAGGGCGTACCCTGCTGGTTTCCACTCACAATCTGGCCTCGGTCAGCGAATACTGCGACCATACGGTGATCGTCAAAGGCACCGTGCTCGCCTGTGGCCCAACGGCGACCACCTTCACCCGTGAAAATCTGGAAAATGCCTTTAGCGGTGCGCTACGCGACGTGGTATTCGGCGATGGCACAGCGCAGCCCGCACTGACCACTGCACAGGGGAACGGCTGATGGCGTGGCTGGCTGAACCTTTCCACTATCAATATATGCTTAATGCCATGTGGGTATCAGCGCTGGTTGGCGGCGTATGTGCGTTTCTCTCCTGCTATCTGATGCTCAAGGGATGGTCGCTGATTGGCGATGCGCTGTCACACTCGATCGTTCCGGGGGTAGCCGGAGCCTATATGCTCGGGCTGCCCTTTGCACTGGGTGCGTTTCTTTCCGGCGGTTTAGCGGCAGGCAGTATGCTGTTTCTGAATCAGCGTACCCGGCTGAAGGAGGATGCGATTATCGGACTGATCTTCTCCTCATTCTTTGGACTCGGGCTGTTTATGGTGTCGCTTAATCCCACTTCGGTGAATATTCAGACCATCGTGCTGGGTAATATCCTCGCAATTGCGCCGGAAGATATTATCCAGCTGGCGCTGATTGGCTTTGTCTCGCTGCTGATCCTGCTAATCAAATGGAAAGATCTGATGGTGACTTTCTTTGATGAGAACCATGCCCGCTCGGTCGGTTTAAACCCGACGCGTCTGAAACTGCTGTTTTTCACCCTGCTGGCCGCCTGCACCATCGCCGCGCTGCAAACCGTCGGTGCATTTCTGGTGATCTGTCTGGTGGTTACGCCGGGTGCTACCGCTTATCTGCTGACCGACCGCTTCCAGCGGCTGCTGATTATTGCGGTGCTGATCGGCAGCAGCACCAGCTTTTTCGGTGCATGGGTCAGCTACTATCTGGACGGTGCCACCGGCGGGATTATTGTTGTGGCACAGACGCTGGTGTTTCTCACTGCTTTTGTATTTGCACCCAAACACGGGCTGCTGGCACGGCGCAGACGCGCGGCTAACCCGCAGCAGGAGGCGCTATGAGCATGACAGAGCTGCTGTTAAGCCCGTTTGACTTTGATTTTATGAATACCGCGCTCACCATCTCGGTTATTGTTGCCATTCCCTGTGCCCTGCTCTCCAGCTTTATGGTGATCAAGGGCTGGTCGCTGATGGGTGATGCCATGAGCCACGCGGTGTTCCCCGGCGTGGTTATCGCCTGGATTATCGGTATTCCACTGGTTATCGGGGCTTTTTGCGCCGGACTTTTCTGTGCGCTGGCAACGGGTTATCTGAAGGAGAACAGCCGCATCAAGCAGGATACGGTGATGGGGATTGTCTTCTCAGGGATGTTTGCCGCCGGGCTGATCCTCTATATTGCGGTGCAATCAGAAGTGCATCTCGACCATATTTTGTTTGGCGATATGCTGGGAATTTCCACCAGTGACATTCTGCAAAGCGGAGCCATTGCCTGTGTGATTGCGCTGATTATTGGCGTGAAGTGGCGCGATCTGATGCTGCATGCCTTCGACCCGCAGCAGGCAAAAGCCTGTGGCCTGAACATCCGACTGCTGCATTACGGGCTGTTGAGTATGATTGCCCTGACGATAGTTGCTACGCTGAAGGCGGTAGGTATTGTGCTGTCTATTGCGCTGCTGATAGCACCTGGTGCCATTGCTATTCTGCTGATGCGCACCTTCTCCAGCGTGATGATCTGCGCGATGCTGCTGTCAGTAACCGTGTGCTTTAGCGGCACCTATTTATCATTTTTCCTCGACAGCGCCCCCGGTCCGACCATCGTCGTGCTATTTGCACTGCTGTTTATTATCGCGTTTATCTGGTCGGTACGCCGCGATCGACGGATGGTGCTCTCATAGTTCAATACAGCAACGGCGTCTGAAAAAGACGCCGTTGCTGTCTGTTTTAGCTGATATCCTGGCCGTTAGTGGCTATCACCTTCTGATACCAGTGGAAGGACTTTTTCTTATAGCGGTTACCGCTGCCGTTGATATTGTCATCGAGATCAACATAGATAAAGCCGTAACGCTTGCTCATCTCCCCCGTCGACATACTCACCAGATCGATACAGCCCCACGGGGTGTATCCCATCAGTTCAACGCCGTCATCAATGGCTTCCGCCATGGCATCAATATGCTTACGCAGATAGTTAATGCGATAGTCATCGGCGATAGTAAAGTTTTCGTCCGGTTCATCCACCGCGCCCAGTCCGTTTTCAACAATAAACAGTGGCTTTTCATAGCGGTCATATAGCTGGTTCAGCGCAATACGCAGGCCGACCGGGTCAATCTCCCATCCCCATGCGCTGGCCTCCAGGAACGGATTACGCGCCCCGCCCAGCAGATTACCGCTGGCCGCTGCCGCATTCGGGTCGGTGGCACAGGTGGTGGAAGACATATAGTAGCTGAAGCCGATATAGTCGACGGTATGCTGTTTAATCAGATCCAGGTCGCCCGGCTGAATATCCAGCGTAACGCCCAGTGACTGCCACAGTTTTTTCGCATAGTACGGATATTTCCCGCCAGCCTGCACATCGGCGCAGTAGAAGTTGAACGCCTGCGTCTCTTTCAGTGACGCCAGCTGGTTAAGGGGATTACAGTCGTAAGCGTAGTTGGTGGCAAACAGGATCATGCAGCCCATCTGGATCTGCGCGTTTGTTTCATGGGCAATTTTCACCGCCAGGCTGCTGGCAACAAACTGGTTATGCCAGCCCTGGAATTTCGCCTGCGCCTCCAGTGCGCCAGTTTTCACCGTCAGTCCCTGGCTCATCATTGGGAAATGTGCCGCACTGTTAATCTCGTTAAAGGTCATCCAGTACTTCACCTTATGACCAAAGCGCTCCAGCACCGTGCGGGCAAAGCGTTCGAAATGTGCGATCAGCTCACGGTTTTTCCAGCCGCCAAATGCGGTCGCCAGATGAAGCGGCATCTCATAGTGAGAAAGAGTGATTACCGGTTCAATGCCGTGAGCGATACAGGCGTCAATGACCTGGTCATAGTGACTGAGGCCCGCTTCGTTAGGCTGTTGCTCAATGCCGTTCGGGTAGATGCGCGTCCAGGCGATGGAGAAGCGATAGCATTTAAAGCCCATTTCTGCAAACAGTGCGATATCTTCGCGGAAGCGGCGATAGTGGTCGATGCCTTTATGGTTGGGATAGGTGTAGCGGCTTTCATCCAGCGTGAAGTCGAACTCCGGCGAGGCAACAATACTCAGGCGCTGCTTTCCACCCGGGATGGCATCGACAATCGACAGGCCTTTGCCGTCGATATCGTATGCGCCTTCAACCTGATTAGCAGCGGTCGCACCGCCCCACATAAAGCCCTGCGGAAACCTTTGTTTCATAAGAATCATTCCTTAACCATCGGTTTTACCGTATGCCGATACGCTGCCTGCTCGATGCAGCACACGCTGAGTATGCCAAGATTTTAGAACAAAAGCGGATGAGCGCACAGGTTAACCTTGCTTCAGCGGTAATTGCGCACCAGAAATGTTCAGGAAATCATCAAGTTGATGCAAACATCGGCACTTGATTGCCGAAGGTGACTTTTGACGTTGACACCCTCCTCCGCGATGATTAATATTCGCCTCGTTCACACGATTCCTCTGTAGTTCAGTCGGTAGAACGGCGGACTGTTAATCCGTATGTCACTGGTTCGAGTCCAGTCAGAGGAGCCAAATTTAAAAAAGGAGACTTCCTCAGAAGTCTCCTTTTTGCGTTTCTGTCTGTTGGTTATCCCTCTCCAGTCGTTCACTCCCGCTCACCATAAACCGCTCTCAGTTATACTGTAAGTATCCCGCATAATCGTCTATTCACATTTAGAAACCTTCCGGCTTACTCAATAAATTCGTTGAACTAAAACGTGTATATTGACAGATCTTTTATCCTAATTGATTGATGGTAATTGTGAGCCACGGTTCGCTACAGTTGGCGTGCTTTGGCTGGATGCTGGAGAGGTTTGGAAATGAGCAGCACATAAGAAACAATGTGCTGCTACCGAACAAATACCGATTACTAAACCCTAGAATGGAAAGCATATATTGCTTTATTCATCTCGTTTAAATACTAGCTGGTAGTCATATTTATCGAAATCAATGTGATGTGAAAATAATGGTTGTAAATCGTTCCTCCACGAACTTAATACATCAAACCCACCATCATATATTCTTCCATCAAAGGGTAAATTAAATTTTTTGATTAGACTCCCATCTTGCCCTAAATCGGCAGAAGTCTCTTTATTGATCAAAATCTCATCTATTTTATCAAACCATTCTAATGTTAATTTCAGTCCCATCTTTCACCTCACAGGTATCTTTTAATATTTCGACCTTTAACAGGAGTTTTTAAATGCTCACCTGTCTTATAATCTACAGACCCTAAATGCTCACCATTACTCGCCCTGAATTCCTCAAGTTCACCGTGCTGAGAATCCCATTCGTAAATCCGCCTACCTTTAGTATCAACCCAGCGCTCTCTAAGTCCACCGCCACCTTGTTTAGGTGTTTTTTTCTTAGCCTGTCTTAGACCTGAAATACCAATTTCACTCGTTTCCGGTGCTGGATGATAATCATGACCTTTATCAGGAATACCTGAACGTCCCTGACTAAGATATACATAAATCGGCGGAATATCCGCTATCGGCAGAATAAGAATATAATCGGCAAAGCTCTTCTCTTCCGGTGCCGGAGTAGTTGTAGCCTCAATACGGGTATCTTCCGGCAGTGGATCAACTACGACCGGGTTCGGGATCCATACGGGGTTCTGGTTGCCTGTATTCGAAGGAACATTGACACCTGAACCGTCTGGCGTCCAGATGATGGTAATACGCGGATCTTCCTCCGTGATAAACGTATACGCATTCCGGCTGCTGTCCCACTCCATCTTACGCACACGCACCATATCCTTACCCGGTGGTGTATGCCAGCCATGAGGAACCGGATTACCCTTATCGTCCTGCTCCCACATATAACGCACCCGGCTTGGTGCTTCACGCATCTGTTCCAGACGCATCCGGTCAATAAAATCCTGTTCACCGTCATTGAGTCTTCCGGGCATCATTCCCATGACGACTGCTGCGATGGGAGCACCGGGGCCGCTGGCAGCAATCCTTCCAAGTCCTGTAGCCATTTCCCCCAGTTTTACCGCCCATGTTCCTGACGTAATGGCACTTCCACCGACCAGACCAAGGACACTGGCACCTTCAACAGCCGTCTGAGCGTTAACAGCACTCGTCGCTGCTGCTGTTGCCCGCTGGTATTCGACTTCCTCATGATTACCGAACCACCATTTATACAGGGCGCTTCGTTTCTTTGGCTCTGGAATATCGTCAACAGGTTTCTTTTTCTTGGCTGTCTGCGCGTGTTGTGGAATATCATTATCTGATGCTGGCTCGGCTGGAGGAACAGCCTGATAAAATGCCATTTTCGCAATTTACGCATACCTTTTCCTCATCGGTCATAGGCAGACCAGATTTTGGCCTGTAATCGCCTGCTGGAATTCATTTATTTTTTCGGGGCGTCATATCGTTTGTACCGATCGAAAAAAACGACACCATAGGCACAGGCTATCACAATCATAATATCGATCGATATAAACAATTGTTGGGGCGATCGATTTATCAATATTAATCGACAAAAACTATCAATAGTGAAACTATCGATCTTTACAACCAATTGATTTATGAGGCAGATATGCGAATACCTGAAGTCTTATGAGATTATTCGCGAACAAAAATCCGAAGATAAAAGGAACGAAAGATATATTAATTGGTGATTATATAATGTTAAGAATGTGCTCTATCACCACTGATAGAGCACTAATTCAATCAAATAGGTCGAAAAGCCAGCTGATAATCATATCGCTGCAAATTTAGTTGATGCTGAAAATACGGTTGTATATATGGCAACCATTCGACTACCACGTCATATACACCATCATAGATCTGAGGTTCGTTAGATAGACCAATCTTATCCAAAAAATAAACATTATTATCTAAAACACCTGAAAATTCCTTTCCTTCCCCCTCAGATGTTTGTTTATTGAACCAATGTAATCTCATTTTATAAGACATACTCTATTATTACCATTTATCTCTATAATCGAATGAAATGAAATAATCATAAGAAGATAAATTGATACGATGTGTGAAATGAGGCTGTAAATGCATGACCCAATCACTTCTTAGCTCAAAAGATCCGTTATTTACAATATCTTTTGTTGGTAAGCCTAAGCCATCAGTCATAATGCTGGCATCATCACCAAAATCAATAGAATATTCCTTACCTACACCCAACTCTGTTAACTTATCGAACCATTGCAGTCTTAATTTCAATCCCATTTTGGCCTCACAAATAACGTTTAATATTTCGGCCTTTTACAGCAGGCTTCAATTGTTCACCAGTTTTATAATCTACCGACCCAAGATGCTCACCGTCGCTTGCACGATATGTTTCAAGTTCACCATGCTGTGAATCCCATTCATATACACGCCGCCCTTTCGCATCAATCCAACGTTCACGCTTACCCCCTCCGCCCTGCTTAGGAGTTTTAGGCTTGGCCTCTGATAATCCAGAAATACCAGTAATCTCACTGGTGTCTGGAGCTGGATGATAGTCATGCCCATTTTGTGGTAAGCCATTACGAGGCTTACTCCAATAAATATAAATCGGCGGAATATCCGCTATCGGCAGAATAAGAATATAATCTGCAAAATTCTTCTCTTCCGGTGCCGGAGTGGTTGTAGCCTCAATACGGGTATCTTCCGGCAGTGGATCAACTACGACCGGGTTTGGGATCCATACGGGGTTCTGGTTGCCTGTATTCGAAGCAACATTGACACCTGAACTGTCTGGCGTCCAGATGATGGTGATACGCGGCTCTTCCTCCGTGATAAACGTATACGCATTCCGGCTGCTGTCCCACTCCATTTTGCGCACACGCACCATATCCTTACCCGGTGGTGTATGCCAGCCGTGCGGAACCGCATCGCTGTTGCTGTCGTTTTCCCACGTATAACGCACCCTGCTGGGCGCTTCATGCATCTGCTCCAGCCGCAACCGGTCGATAAAATCCTGTTCTCCCTCATTCAGCCTGCCGGGCATCATCCCCACTAACAGCGCAGCGATGGGTGCTCCGGGGCCGCTGGCAGCAATGGCGCCAAGTCTGGTGGCGCTGCTGACGGCCCAGGTTCCTGAGGTAATGGCACTTCCGCCAATCAGGCCAAGCACGCTGGCTCCTTCTAGCGCGCTCTGAGCGTTAGCGGCACTCGCTGCTGCCGCTGCTGCCCGCTGATATTCAACTTCCTCGTAGTTACTAAACCACCATTTATACAGGGCGCTGCGTTTCTTCGGCTTTGGAATATCTTCCGCAGGTTTCTTTTTCCTGGCACTCTGGGCATGTTGAGGGACATCATAGTTCGACGCGGGATCGGCGGGAGGAATTGCCTGATAGAACGCCATCCTGGCAAAATTGGTGTGGGGTTCACTCTCCTGCCCGGCATCATTACAGCCCTCACCCCGGAGGCAGGATTTGGCGAAGACGGGCGTTTTAACATTCTTTGCCGCATTAGCTGCCACGCTACTCAGTGCGCTGCCTGAGCCAGCCATAGAGCCATAAACCGCCGGAGAACCACCAGATGAAGTTAACCCACTGCTCCGACTCTCATATTTCATTGCCGGATAATGAGTGACAATGAATCCTGAACGACAGGGACAGCCGCTGACGCTGTCCAGCGTTCCGGCGACAGGTATTCGTTCAGCGCCTTCCACATCCGTCATAAAACTGATGCCGCCTGTAATCCTGTATTGCCCTTCGTGTTTACCGCAGGTCACGATATCACCGTGACGGGCTACGGGCCGGCTATGTGCTCTGCGTCCCGGATTACCACTAATTATCCGGCCACCACAGGTTGTTTTATCTCCCAGGCATAAAACGTATCCGGTTGCCATAATCATTCATCCCTGACTGAAAACAGGCGATGACCTGTTGTTAAAAAGACGGAGATGGTTTTATTTTTTATTTCATCAACGATGAAAGAATGCGGAAATAGCGTATCAATGTCATTCATCCCGGCCAGTTGTTCCGCCGTAGACGATGATTGATCCGTTATTGCCAGAATTGCGGGGGTAAGTTCGTTGGTGTATTGACAGTCCATTGTTTTCCTTGTCCTTAAGGTTTAAAACAAAGGCAATACTAACCGATCCTTAATTTGACTTAAAGTCCTTACCCACGGGATAAAAAACGATCAGTCAGAGACGGAAGAAAACGAAATATTACACCGCTGATTGCCCCGGATTATATTTTCCAGCCCTGTATTACACGTCCAGTTTACGACCCATCAGCCACTCGACCATTGCCGGGTCGCGGTTCGGGAAGAAGACGCTGGTGGCGGTGTCCAGTGCGGTAATTTTCAGTATATCCTCCCGGGTCAGGGCAAAATCCAGCACGTTGATATTCTCAACCATCCGCTCTTTGCACACTGATTTCGCCAGCGAGACAATGTCGCGATGGAAGCGCCAACGTAATACCACCTGCCCGACGCTTTTACTGTCTTTATCGCCGATAGCGCTTAAAACCGGATGCTGAAACAGACCGTTGCGCCCTCCGGCAAACGGTGCCCAGGCTTCCGGTTGAATGCCTCTGCTCCAGACGTTCAAAAAAATCCATTTTCCATCCCTGTTATTTGTTCATATTGCTTGCGAGCATGCCGCAGGAACATCTGAGTAAAATGGTTAAAAAACACTCATGAAACACTGTGCGCGAATATTCAAAATTTACTCTATGCCGCATGAAGTGCATGGAAAAATATCCCTATCTGTAAAATTTCCTGTTAAGCAGGATATTTACAGCAAATACACAGAGTTTTTGCTCAAAAATTATCTCAGACCGTTTTTTATTTTAAGCTGATATTATTATTTTTCGCCCATCTCCTTAATCTGCCATTAGCATTGGCGTAGGGGGATGAAGTGTTAAATGAGATCATTCGGCCCATAGTCCATTTTGTATACCATGGTTTACCATATAAAGTGTCATCAGTAAGTTCATCAATAAGTTTCACTATTTCATCTTTTACTGCCTCTAACTCAGTAATTAAAACGGTGTAATTCAACTCGCTATAGTCAGAGTAAAATTTTTGCGCCAGAAGCCCAAGTTGATTCCACTTAAAACCGGTTTCTGGAAAATTAACAGGCAATCCTTGCTCGCGAGCAGTAATCCACTTTACAACCAGAGTGTTCCATCCAAGCAGATAGGAGACCAGATCACGAACACTCATTTCCGTTCCCTTGCTGTGTCCCTCCATAGATTTATCTGAGGTGAGCTCCGGAGGGATGGCATTAAGATAACTAATTAATTTATTGAAATTTTTATTAATTGCTAACAGCAATTCAGATTTCGTTTGCGGCACATTCATACTGAGTTACCCCGCACTTCAAAAGAGATCCATAAAGATGCCATGAGGTGTTTAAATATCAACCAATTATGCGCATCTGTTAAGCACCATCCCTGGTTGAGTTCAAACATAATTGCCCCTCTGCCCACACTCACAGCTCAATAAACGGCAGTCGTCTGCGGGTACGGAAGGGAGAGGCAGAAACCGCCCTGCCGATGGCGGCGCCGATCTCAGCGCACACGGTAATCCCCTGCACAAATGGGCGATCGTGCATCAGATAAGGCAGTGCACCAAACGCAATACGCCCGCGTGCGCAGTTGGGAGCAAGCAGCGTATAGTTGTCGCCGACTTCCGGGATCTCGTTCCCGGCCGCCAGTAACTGTTTTCTTAACGTCGCAAATGGCAGGTCTTTCGTCGCTAACGGCTGTTGGCCACGTGCATCAATAAACAGATCAAACTGACAGGTTTTCCCCTCAGCGAAGATAACGGTACCCGCTTCTTTTTGTTGCAGATGGTAATCATGACCCAGTGCCAGAATACTGATGACTCCGGCATCGTGCAGAGCCAGCAGGCGACGGATCGACTGTGAAGGGATGGCAGCATAGTTATCGATAAACACTCTGGCGATGCCGCTGTTAAACCGCTTACTGTCGCGCTCATCCAGGAAAGGAACGATCTCCTCGATGACCTCATGTAAACGCAAAATCACATAGCGCCAGGCTACCGTGCGCCGGTCGCGTTTATTGCGTTCAACTTCATCAAGATTGGCCCGTGCCCAGTGGAAGGGATCGTGTTTATGCCGGTCGGCAAACCAGGCTTCAGAGAAACTGTCGACATCCAGCGACCGCAGGGAGACAGACCTGCTCCACTCGGGATCGGCCGCTTCGATCTCCTCCACCATCAGGCGGAAAATACGCTCAAGCAGCCCCGCAGATCCGGCAGCAATGGCATTTTCGATAGCCGATTGCGTGACGATAGTCAGCGGCTCATAGGGGATAGGACAGTAAAAATCGGCTTCCGGAAGAATGCCTGAACGCGACATCAGCGTGATTTTCAGCGCCTCGCTGCCCCGATCCAGAGTAAATTTAATCTGCTGGTCGTCCGTTTCAGCAAATTCGCCATGCTGGAGCACCACCGCCATCGCTGCATCTATCCCGCTAAGTGAGGTACCCATGACGCCGATATTTGCCGCCGGAATGGTTGCCTCCATCAGTCCCGACCAGGGGCTGGGGAAATAGGTGCGGGTGGCTTCGCTCTCATCGGGCCAGACGTGCCCCGTAGCAATGACCGCGAGATCAAACAGCACCGGCGCAGCCTCTCCCTCAGCCCAAAGACGTACGCCTTCATCGGTGGCTTCAAGATCGGTTACTTCACAGTTTTCATGCACCTCTACGGAAAACCCCTGCCGTCTTGCCTGCTCCACCAGCGCCAGGAATCGATCGCGAAAATACTCGCCAAGAAGGATGCGCGGCAGAAACTGGCGGATATGCAGTGAAGCGGCATCAACGCCATAACGTGCCAGATGGCTGTCACTCAGCGTGCGCAACCACTCAATATAGGTGATAAAAACCGGAGGGATTTCGATACTGGCAATGTTCGCCAGCATCATCCGCGAGTTCTCTTCGTTACTGTAGGGCATACCCACGCCCGCCTCGCGCGACTGTTCGTACACCACAATCGACAGCGGCTCCTTATTGTTCAGCAGCGAATAAAGAGTATAAATCCCCATTGGCCCGGCCCCGATAATGGCTATCGTTTTCATCGCTGTTGATACCTCGTTATTGTTATTTCGTCCATTGACTTACCGGGTTTACCCGCCCAGGGCCACTGGCGTTTCAATGCGTATCGTCACGCATGCTGATTAGCCCGTAGCATCTGGTTTACTCAATGATTTTAGTCAGGCTTTCAACAAGCGCCATCACAGAAACGTGCGGCGAAGAACGAAGAGATAAAGAGAGAGGCCAGGGTAAGCATCATGAACGCTTGTCATTAATGCTTACCCTGGAGGACGTTCAGCAACTGCGCAGTTATTGCGTCACAGCGCGGGTGCGCAGCGCACGCTTATTGCGGTGCAGCCAGAGAAGTTTACAGGCGGCCGGAATGATAAACATCGACAGCAGCGGTGCGGTAATCATCCCGCCAATCATCGGTGCGGCAATGCGGCTCATCACCTCAGAACCTGCCCCGCTGCCCCAGAGGATCGGCAGCAGCCCGGCAACAATCACCGCCACCGTCATCGCTTTAGGCCGTACCCGCAGCACAGCGCCGTGATAGAGCGCGTCATCCAGCCTTTGTGGCGTAAAGGTGTCCGGCGAAGAGAGTAAGTGGTCGTCCTCAATAGCATGGCGCAGATACATCAGCATCACCACGCCGAACTCAGCGGCCACCCCGGCGAGGGCGATAAACCCGGTGCCGGTCGCCACCGAGAGATGGAACCCCTGCCAGTAAAGGAACCAGATGCCCCCCATCAGCGCAAACGGCAGGCTCATCAGAATCAGCAGCGCTTCGTCCACGCGGCGGAAGGCCAGATAGAGCAGCACAAAGATTATCATCAGGGTCACCGGCACCATCAGCGCCAGCTTTTTATTGGCATGTTCCAGCAGCTCAAACTGCCCGGAGAACGTCACGCTGGTGCCCGGCGTCAGCTCAACCTGTTCTGCAATAACCTTTTTAAGATCCTGTACCACTGACACCATATCGCGGTCGCGCACGTCAATGAAGACCCAGCCGGAAGGACGCGCATTCTCGGTTTTCAGCATTCCGGGACCGGACGCCACCTTAATTTCAGCCACATCACCCAGGGTGATCTGCTGCCTTAGCGGTGTCAGTATCGGCAGCTGTCGCAGCGCCAGCGGACTGTCGCGATACATCTGCGGGTAGCGGATATTTATCGGGTAGCGCTCCACACCTTCTACTGTCTCGCCAACCATTGCACCGCCGATTGCCGATGAGACAAACAGCTGTACGTCGGCAACGGTCATACCGTAACGGGCGGCTTTCTCGCGCTGGATATCTACATCAATATAGCGCCCGCCTTCCAGGCGTTCGGCCAGTGCAGAAACCACGCCCGGCACGGTTTTCGCCACCACCTCGATTTTCTGCGCGGTGCGATCAATATCGCCAAGGCGCGTACCGGAAACTTTAATACCGATCGGGCTTTTGACTCCGGTCGACAGCATATCGATGCGGTTACGGATCGGCGGCACCCAGAGGTTCGCCAGCCCGGGCAGGCGGACGGTTTCATCGAGCTGCTGAATAATGCCCTCAATGGTCATACCCGGTCGCCACTGATCTCGCGGTTTCAGTTGGATGGTGGTTTCCATCATCTCCAGCGGTGCCGGATCGGTTGCGGTTTCCGCCCGGCCCGCCTTGCCAAACACCGTAGCGACTTCCGGAACGGTTTTGA
The DNA here is from genome assembly GCF_009738185.1 of Erwinia sorbitola. Lineage (NCBI taxonomy): Bacteria > Pseudomonadati > Pseudomonadota > Gammaproteobacteria > Enterobacterales > Erwiniaceae > Erwinia > Erwinia sorbitola. The sequence continues at coordinate 2,684,267 of NZ_CP046509.1, forward strand.
TCAGCTTATCCGTGGTCTGCAACAGCACGGCTGCCTGTGCGGGTGAGACGCCCGGCAGCGTCGACGGCATATAGAGCAGATCCCCTTCGTTAATTTCCGGCAGGAACTCTCCGCCCAGCTTACCAATCGGCCATAGCACGCTAAACATCGACAGCGCGGCCACCAGCAGCGTCATCTTCGGCCAGTGCAGTACCTTAAGCAGCAGCGGATGGTAGATGCGAATCAGAAAACGGTTCAGCGGATTACGGTTTTCCTGCGGGATTTTCCCTCTGATCCAGTAGCCCATCAGCACCGGAATGACCGTAATCGCCAGCAGTGCGGCCCCCGCCATGGCGTAGGTTTTGGTAAATGCCAGCGGGCCAAACAGCCGCCCTTCCTGCCCTTCAAGGGTGAAAATCGGGATAAACGAGAGGGTGATAATCAGCAGGCAGATAAACAGCGCCGGGCCAACTTCCACCGCAGCATCGGTGATCACCTTCCAGCGGGTTTCCGAAACCAGCTGCTCGCCAGGGTGCTTATGCTGCCACTCTTCCAGCCGTTTATGGGCATTTTCAATCATCACGATGGCGGCATCCACCATCGCCCCGACGGCAATAGCAATCCCCCCCAGCGACATGATATTGGCGTTCAGGCCCTGGAAGTGCATGATAATAAACGCGATGCACAGCCCCAGCGGGAGCGAGATAATCGCCACCAGCGCAGAGCGCAGATGCCAGAGGAACAGCGCACAGACCACGGCAACCACAAGGAACTCTTCCAGCAGTTTATAGCTCAGGTTATCAATGGCGCGGTCAATCAGCTGGCTGCGATCGTAGGTGGTGACGACCTCAACCCCCGGCGGCAGACTGCCTTTCAGCGCCTCCAGCTTCTCTTTAACCGCTGAAATGACCTGCCGCGCATTTTTACCTGAACGCAGGATCACCACGCCTCCGGCCACCTCACCTTCACCATCCAGCTCGGCGATACCCCGGCGCATTTCCGGCCCAATCTGCACCCGCGCCACATCGCGCAGATAGACAGGGATATTCTTCTCACTGGCTTTGACCACAATATTGTTAAAGTCGTCGAGGCTTGCCAGGTAACCGCTGGCGCGAACCATATACTCAGCTTCGGCAATCTCTACCGAAGAGCCGCCCGCCTCCTGATTCGCCGCGTTCAGCGCCTGATTGACTTCAGGCAGCGTAACGCCAAACTGCACCAGCTTCATCGGGTCAACCTGGATCTGATACTGTTTGACCACGCCGCCGACTGACGCCACTTCCGCCACATTGGGGATGGTTTTCAGCTCATATTTAAGGAACCAGTCCTGCAACGAACGGAGTTCCGCCAGATCGTGTTTGCCGCTGCGATCCAGGAGCGCATATTCAAAAATCCAGCCGACCCCGGTGGCATCCGGCCCGATTTCGGCGCGCGCCCCGGCCGGCAGCTTATCCTGAACCTGGCTGAGATACTCCAGCACGCGGGATCTGGCCCAGTACAGATCCGTGCCGTCTTCAAAAATCACATAGACGTACGAATCACCGAACTGTGAGAAGCCGCGTACGGTTTTGGCCCCGGGAACGGACAACATGGTTGTCGTCAGCGGCCAGGTGACCTGATTTTCCACTATCTGCGGAGCCTGCCCCGGATAGCTGGTTTTAATAATCACCTGCACATCGGAGAGGTCGGGCAGCGCATCAACCGGGGTGTTGGCAATAGTCCAGGCCCCCCACAGGCTGAGAAACAGCGCGCCGAACATTACCAGAAAACGGTTGGCTACAGAGCGCCTGATAATCCATTCAATCATTGCTCTCTCCTCAGTGGCCGCTGTGCTGATGGGCTGAATGGTCTGCCATTCCCGGCATATCAGGCATCACATGTGTATCCGGCATCGCGTGTGTGTCCGGCATCGCGTGGGACTGCATATCATGCGCCCCCGTCATCGTGTGATCGTGCACTTCAGGCATCTGGTGCGTATGGTTGTCCGCCTGACGCATCCGCTCCAGCGCGCCGGAGATGCTCGCTTCCGAGTCAATCAGGAACAGGCCGTTCATCACTACCGACTCCCCCTCCGCCAGACCGGCGCTGATGCCCGTCTGCTGTTGCGATTCATGCTGAACCTTGACCGCCCTGGGGACAAAACGGCCTTCAGCATCAACGGTAATCACCCGCTGTTCACTGCCGTTATCAATCACCGCCTGCGACGGGATCAGCAGCATCTGCTGGCTGCGGGCATTGAGCGTCAGGTAGGCGTTCATACCCGGCTTCAGCAATTCTGCTTTATTATCCACCTGCAATCGAACCTCCAGCGTTCGGGTTTGCGGGTCAACGCTCGGCAGCACCTGCCATTTCTCTATAGTGAATGTCGTCTCAGGATGGGCGGGTACGGAAATTTCGAACTGTGGGGAGTCCTGTAATAACCAGGCCACCGAGGCCGGGAGTGCTGCGCTGATCCACACCGGATCCATGCCCTGAATGCGTGCCACAACGCTCTCTTTGGAAATATTCATCCCGCTGCGCAGATCGAAAGCGGTGATCACCCCGTCAATCGGTGCTTTTATGGTAAAGCGGGTCTGGATCTGGCGCGTCTGGCGAAAGCGCTGGATATCGTCTTCAGGCATGCCGCCGAGTCGCAGGCGCTCCAGCACCCCTTTCAACTGAGCCGCAGAGCCGCCGGTACTGGAAAGCAGCAGATATTCACTCTGCGCCTCGACCCACTCAGGCAGGGTGATTTCTGCCAGCGGAGTCCCTTTTTTAACTTTGTCTCCCACCGTCAGCGGGTACACTCTTTCAATAAAACCCGCCGATCGCGCCTGCACAATCACAAACTGATAGTCGTTAAAGCTGACGGTAGCGGGAAGCGTTTGTCTGTACGTCAGCTGTCCACGCTGAACTTTTGCCGTTTTCACCCCGAGGTTTTGTACCTGAGTGGGATCGATGCGCACTCCTGCGCTGTTTTCAGCGCCGCCTTCATCGGCGTATTTCGGCACTAAATCCATATCCATAAACGGAGATTTTCCCGGCTTATCGAAGCGGGTATCAGGTTTCATCGGGTCGTACCAGAACAGGACTTTACGTTCAGCTGGCGCATCTTCCGTTTTATGCGTAGCAAAAATTGAGGGATATGCCGCCATTGTAATCAGCCCCCCTGCCAGCAGGCCGAGCAGCCCCACCGTGGTATATTTGAATTTTACAGACATCATGTGTAATTCCATTCAACAAGACAGAAACCGGGCGATGTGCCGCAGCAGAGCACCACATCGAATAATTATTTTTATCCTCAGCTGGCTTATTCAGCCCAGCCGCCGCCTAACGCGGTGAACAGCGCGACTTCATTCACGTCACGGGCATAAATCAGATCGAGGATGTTCTGCCGTGTGGCAAACAGCGATCGCTCCGCATCCAGCACTTCGATATAGCTGACCGAGCCGCTGGCGTAGAGCCCCTTCGCCCGTAACAGCGTGATATTCAGTGAGTCGAGATAGCGTTGCTGTGCGGCCAGCTGCCCGCTGAGGCTTTCCCTCTGAGCGAGCGCATCCGCCACCTCTTTGAAGGCGTTCTGAATTTTCTGCTCATAGGTCACTACTGACTGCTGCTGGCGCACTTCGGCCAGCGTCAGGTTGGCTCTGTTACGCCCGGCGTTAAACAGCGGGATATCAATCCTGGGAGCGAAACGCCACAGGCCACTTCCGGCAGTAAACAGGTCGGATAGCTGCGGGCTGGTGGCTTCGATGCCACCGGTCAGGGAGATGCTGGGGAAGAAAGCGGCACGGGCAGCGCCGATATTAGCCTCTGCGGCCTGAAGCTGATGTTCGGCGGCGAGGATATCCGGCCGTTGCAGCAGGATGTCGGATGAGAGATTAGCTGGCAGTTTCACCGGATTGAGCGCCTGTTCAGCCGGAGCTTGCCGTGCCGCTTCGCTGTAGCGGCCCACCACCAGCTGAAGGGCACTGTTTGCCAGCGCCTGCTCCCCTTCTCGTTTGGCGATCTCCGCCTGGGTGCTTTCGATGGCTCCCCGCGCCTGTTCCACGGCCAGTAAGGTGGTGCTGCCGGTGATCAGCTGTTGCCCGACAAAAGCATACGATTGCTGGTAGTTCTTCAGCGCCTCACGGGCGATGCTTAACTGCCCGTCAGCCAGCCGTTGACTGAAATAGCGCTGTGAGACATCAGCCACCAGCAGAATATGTACCGCGCGCTGCGTCTCTTCACTGGCAAAGAAATTCTGCCGTTCCGCTTCGCTCATATTCTTCAGCCTGCCGAAGAAATCCAGCTCAAAGCTGAGTTCTCCGCCCGCCGAATATTCCCGGCTGGTGCCGCGCTGAGAATTAAGACCGCTCTGCCAGTCGAGGCCGGATTTAGCATTCAGCTGCGGATAGCGGTCAGCATCGGTCACATTGTAGCGCGCGCGTGCCTCCTGAACATTGAGCGCCGCCATTCTCACATCGCGGTTATAGCGCAGGGCGTCGCTAATCAGCGTCTGTACCTTATGATCGCTAAAGAAGTTCCGCCAGCCGGTATTCTGATAGCCTGCGGTTACCGGCACCAGCCCATTATGCGAACGGGAAAATTGCTGCGGAACCGGGCTCTCCGGGCGCTGATGATCGGGCGCCAGGGAAGTACAGCCCGCCAGAATAAGCGTGGTACAGAGAGTCAGCTGTTTTAAGGTCAACATGGTGCTTTACGTCCAGAAAAAACGGGTTAAGTCATGCAAATGCATCACCAATCAGGATGAAAATGAGATTAACCAGGTGACTCTGTTCGACGGGTGACTGCTTAATGACAAAACGGTCATTTTCAGTTTAATTCGTTGATATCGCACTGCCGGTCACTAAAATGGCAGCATAATTTCGACATTTCCGAGGACGCGTGAAAATACTTATCGTTGAAGATGAAGTGAAAACCGGCGAATACCTCAGTAAAGGATTAACTGAGGCCGGTTTTGTTGTCGACCTGGCTGATAACGGGTTAAACGGCTACCACCTGGCCATGACGGCGGATTACGATCTGATTGTGCTGGATATTATGCTGCCCGATGTTAACGGCTGGGATATTGTCAAAATGCTGCGGGCGGCCAATAAAGGCATGCCGGTATTACTGCTGTCGGCGCTGGGCACCATTGAGCACCGGGTAAAAGGCCTGGAGCTTGGGGCGGATGATTATCTGGTTAAGCCTTTTGCTTTTGCCGAGCTGCTGGCGCGGGTGAGAACCCTGCTGCGCCGGGGGGCGGCGGTGATCGTCGAAAGCCAGTTTCAGGTGGCGGATCTCTCCCTCGATCTGGTGTCGCGCAAAGTGATGCGTAAAGGCAACCGTATTACCCTCACCAGTAAAGAGTTTACCCTGCTGGAGTTCTTTATCCGCCATCAGGGCGAAGTGCTGCCGCGTTCGCTGATTGCTTCGCAGGTCTGGGATATGAACTTTGACAGCGATACCAACGCCATTGATGTGGCGGTAAAGCGCCTGCGCGCCAAAATGGATAATGACTATGAACCCAAGTTAATTCACACCGTGCGCGGCGTTGGCTATGTGCTTGAGGTGCCCGATGCGGATTAGCTGGCAGCACCGCCCTTTCTCTCTCGCCACCCGTCTGACCTTCTTTATCAGCCTGTCAACGACGGTGGCTTTTGTCGCTTTTACCTGGATGATGCTGCACTCGGTAGAGCAGCATTTTGCCGAGCAGGATATCAACGATCTACAGCAAATCAGCATGACGCTGGAAAATATCCTGAAAACACCGGACACCCCTGAACAGCAAAAAGTTGCACGCCTGAGTGACGCGCTCAAGAGCTATCGCAATATCTCGGTACTGCTGAAAAATCAGCAGCAGCAGGTGCTGTATCACTCCCATGACGGGCCAGATTTACTGAGCGTCCCGGAGCTACCCCAGGCTGCCGGGGAGCAGGTTATTGTCTGGTCAGGGGTGAATAAAAACCACGAGGCCCACGGCGGCGGCCCCACCACCTGGCGGCTGATTAACGCCAAGGTGACCAGTAGTGAAAACGGTAAAGCGGTGAGCTATCACATGCAGATTGCGCTCTCCATCGATTTTCATCTGCACTATATCAATCAGCTTAAACACAATCTGGTGCTGATCGCCGCCGCCATCAGCCTGATGATTATCATTATTGTGTTAATCGCCGTGCATAAAGGGCATCAGCCTTTGCGCAACGTCAGCCAGAAAATTAAAAATATCAGCTCTGAAAATCTTGATGTCAGACTCGATCCACGGCGGGTACCAATTGAGCTGGAGCAGCTGGTCATCTCTTTTAATCAGATGCTGGCACGCATTGAAGATGTTTTTACCCGCCAGGCCAATTTTTCCGCTGATATCGCCCATGAGATCAGAACGCCGATAACCAACCTGGTTACGCAGACCGAGATCGCCCTGAGCCAGCGCAGAACAGAGCAAGAGCTGGAGGATGTGCTCTATTCAAATCTGGAGGAGTATCACCGCATGGCCAAAATGGTCAGCGATATGCTGTTTCTCGCCCAGGCGGACAATAACCAGCTTATTCCTGAACGCTCGCTGCTGGATCTGCGTTCAGAAACGCTAAAGGTGTTTGAATTTTTTGAAGCCTGGGCGGAAGAGCAGGAAGTCAGTCTCACCCTCGAAGGCAGCCCGGCCCTTATTGAAGGGGATCCGCTAATGCTGCGCCGTGTGATTAATAATCTGCTGTCCAACGCCATCCGCCACACGCCGCGCGGTATGGCGGTTACCGTCAGCATCAGCTCCCGCCATGCATGGGTTGACCTGACCGTGGAAAATCCAGGCCCGCCCATCCCGCCGGAACATCTGCCAAGGGTATTTGACCGCTTTTATCGCGTCGACCCCTCACGGCAAAGAAAAAGTGAGGGCAGCGGCATCGGGCTGGCGATCGTAAAATCTATTGTCACCGCTCATCAGGGGAAAATCAGCGTGGCCTCCGATGCGGTTTCCACGCGCTTTACCCTCTCCTTCCCCCGCTACCGCCAGCAGGCCGGCTAGCCAAGGCGGCTGGCTATCATTCGTAACTGTTCAGCGATCTGTTTGAGATCCTGCTGCTGCTGCCCGAATGCCGCCGTAGAGCTGCGTATCACCAGCCGCGCAGGCAGAATGGAGGACGAACGGCTGTGATCGTCTTCGCTGGCCTGCAAAATGCGCTGTACCGCCTCTTTGCCCTGTAAGTCGAGATCCAGAGAAACGGTGGTTAATGCCGGGTGGAAAAACGCACTCTCATAGGTGTCATCATAGCCCACCACCGACACCTGCCCCGGCACCGTCACGCCGCGCTGATGCAGTGCGCTGAGTACGCCTAATGCCATCTGATCGTTCCCTACCAGCAGCGCGCTGAAATCCGGGGTTTCACGCAGCATCTGTAATATTCCGCTGTAACCGCTCTGAGCATCCCAGTTGCCGTGAATCACGCTGACGGGCTTGAGGCCGTAACTCTCCAGGGTTTCCAGCCAGCTCTTCAGCCGCAGCCTTGCTGATACCGAATCTGCCGGGCCTGCCAGCAGCGCAAATTCGCGGTGCCCCTGCTCATAGAGATACTTCACGCTGGCACGGGTGCCGTCAGCCGGATTAAACGAGACGTTAAATACCGAGCAGTACGGATCGACGTCGAGAAACAGACAGATAATGTCCTGGTTCTCCTGCACGATGCGCTCGGCACAGTCGGTCTCCAGCGGTACGTTAATAATCACCTTATCCACCAGCTGTGACTTCAGCTCGTTGATAGAAACCTGCAAACTTTGATTGACGTTCTCATCAATCATGGCGATCAGCACCTGATAGTCCGCCGCGTTAGCATAACGTTTGATCGCCGCCGCCACCTGGGAGGGAGCATGCAGCGCCAGCGAAGTGGTCACCAGGCCAAGGGTGGTGCTCTGCTTACCCACCAGCTGTTGCGCCAGACGATTCGGCACATAGCGCAGCTCCTCAATCGCCTTTGTTACCTTGCTGCGCGTACCTTCCGAGACGTTTGCAGACTTATTCAGCACCCGGGAAACCGTCTGATATGACACCCCTGCGTGACGGGCGACATCCTCCAGGGTGGCGCTTTTTGATTTCATGTTTCTCTTCCCTGTTTACCGATGCCGGAATTGTATCACAGCGCGAATGCTGACCAGGTTAAGTCGGTCACACTGTGATAAATACATACAAAAGTCAGACGTTCACATACACAATTCGGTGATCAACCTCACCAATCGTTACAATTTACGGCTAAATACTTGCACTAAATCACACAATTTCGACACTCCATTTGCGTGAAGTTCATCTCCGGGCGTTTACTGTCGCCAACGTGTGAACGTATGACAAATATAAACAGAGGGTGAGATGAACACAAGACTAACAGCTACCGCTGTGGCACTTGCCGCAGCACTGACTTCTCCTGCGTTGTATGCCGCTATTGATAACATCGACTTTCACGGCTATCTGCGCGGTGGCGTGGGCGTTTCACGCGACGGAGGCATAGAAGAGTGGCAGAAAAATAAAATTGGTCGTCTGGGTAACGAAGCCGATACCTACGGGGAAGTCGAGCTGGGCAGCGAAGTGTACAAAAAGGATGATGTCAGTTTCTATGTTGATTCCATGGTCAGCATGTTCTCTGACGGCTCTAACGATAATGAAACCACCTTTGGTGACGATGCGCAGTTCGGCCTGCGTCAGCTGAACCTGCAAATTAAAGGCCTGATCCCGGGAGATAAAAATGCGGTGATCTGGGGCGGTAAACGTTACTACCAGCGCCACGACCTGCATATCATTGATACCAAATACTGGAACATCTCCGGTTCAGGTGCCGGTATTGAAAACTACACCGTTGGCCCGGGGGCGGTTTCCGTTGCCTGGATCCGGGGTGACGCCAACGATGTGGATTACCGCACCGATGGTGATAACGACGTCAATATCAACTATCTGGACGTACGTTATGCGGGCTGGAAGCCGTGGAACGGCGCATGGACGGAGTTTGGTGTTGACTATGCCATGCCAAACCCAACCAACAAGCAGGAAGAGTACGGCGGCTTATACGAAGCCGATAACGGCGTTATGCTCACCGGTGAAGTCAGCCAGGATATGTGGGGCGGCTATCAGAAGCTGGTGCTGCAATACGCCAATAAAGGACTGGCGCAGAATATGATTTCACAGGGCGGCGGCTGGTACGATATGTGGAATGATACCCGCGATGCCAAAGGCTACCGTGTTATCAACACCGGCCTGCTGCCGGTCACCGACAGATTTTCGCTGAATCAGGTGCTGACCTGGGGCTCGGCGGACAACATTACCGCCTTCACCGATAAGAGCACCCTGCTGTCAGTAGTGGGCCGCGCACAGTATCAGTTTACCGACTATGTCCGCGCTATCGGTGAAGCAGGCAGTTTCTGGCAGAAAGACGAAAACAAAGACGGCAGCGACTACAAGCAGGCGGGACAGAAATATACCCTGGCTCTTGGTCTGGCTGCCGGCCCGGAGTTTATGTCACGTCCTGAGCTGCGCATCTTCACCTCTTATCTGAATGACTCAGAACAGGGCCACAGCTTCCAGGACGGCACCGCCAGCAACACCTGGAACTTCGGTGTGCAGGTTGAAGCCTGGTGGTAATACGCTAATCAACGCCTTCATCATCATTGGATAAGTACTGGATCGTCATTTTGGATAACCGTCACCGGTTATCCATTTTTTTTATGGCTGACGGAAAAAACGAGCTTCCATCAGCTCACGCAGCCGATCGGACTGAGTGCCAAAAATAGCATGCACCTCATGGCCGAGTATCACTACACCAATCGCCCCCGCCTGCTGTAACCCATGGGTATCGACCGCTGACAGTGATTTCACCGTTACCCGCAGCCGGGTCAGACAGGCATCCACCTGCACGATATTTTCACGCCCGCCAAAACAGGTCATCAGGCGATCCAGCAGCTCGCTCTCATCGCTGGCGGCTTCGCCCGCTGCCGTCTCGCGGCTGAAGTATTGCTTAAAAAGTTTCAGACTTACCATAGTTTCAGCTCCTCTCAGATATAAAAAAAGCGGGCTTACGCCCGCTGGTTAAACTGCTGGTTACAACGGCGCGCGCAGCACGCGACAGCCCCACGGCGGCAGCGTCAGAGCACCTGATAGCGGCGTACCCTCTATCAGATCGCTGATCCCCTGCGGCAGGGTGAGCGTCTGCACCCGCTCGGTGAAGTTTTGCAGGAAAATAAACGACTGTTCGCCATCGGTACGGCGATGGGCAGTAACCCCTGGCGGGAAGTCCACTGCCAGCGCACGCGGCAGTGCCAGCTTCGTTATCAGTGCGCCGTAGAAATCACGGTGGAAAGCACGGTCGTTACGGGAAGCGATATACCAGGCCTGACCTGCACCGACGCTGTTAACCGTCAGCGCCGGTTTACCGGCATAGAAATCGCTCTGGTAGACCGCCAGCGCGCTGGCCCCTTCCAGATGAATATGTTCACAAAGCTCACGCGCCTGCCAGGCACCCTGGAGACCCAGCGCATTGCCTTCGATGGCACGCACTCCGTTGGACTCTTCGTCCGTCAGGCTGTCGATCTCTTCCGCCCAGATCCCCAGCAGCGGACGCAGCGGCCCCGGGAATCCGCCCAGATAGCAGAGGTCGCTCTCGTTGACCACCCCCGTCCAGTAGCTGGCAACAAACTGCCCGCCCCGACGCAGATGCTGCTCCACACGTTCAGCAAAGCCGTCGCGCACCATATAGAGCATCGGCGCGATCACCAGTTCATAGCCGCTGAGATCGGCATCGGCATTAATCACATCTACCGCCACACCCTGCTCCCAGAAGGCACGGTAATGCTCGGCCACGGTGCGTTCATAGTGCAGACCAATATTGCGCGGTCCCTGGGCGTTATCCATCGCCCAGCGGCTTTCCCAGTCAAAGATAATCGCCACTTTTGCTTCTACACGGCTGCCCAGCACCGGCGTCATCGCCGCCAGCATCCGGCCCAGTTCGGACACTTCACGCCCGATACGCGTATCAATATGGCCGACGTGATCCACCACCGCACCGTGGAATTTCTCCACCGAGCCACGGCTTTTACGCCACTGGAAATACTGCACCGCATCCGCACCGTGTGCCACAGCCTGCAATGAAGAGAGAATATGCATTCCCGGCTTTTTCAGCTTACTGGTGGGCTGCCAGTTAGTCGCGCCAGGAGTGGACTCCATCAGCACAAAGGGCTTGCCCTGCTTCAGGGTGCGCATCAGATCGTGATACATGGCGGTATAACAGGCGAGCGTGGTTTCATCCTTCTCGTTATGCCAGGTGGGATAACTGTCCCAGGAGATAAAATCAATCGCCTGCGACAGCTTCCAGTAGTCGTAGTCGTAGAAATATTCCATAAAGTTAGTGGTAGCGGGCAGCTCAGGATTCACCGCTTTCAGCGGTTTAATCTCTTCGGCGCAGAAGTCGGTGACCTGGTCGGTCATAAAGCGACGCCAGTCGAGATTCAGCCCGTGAATGGAGACTTCCCCCTGCGGCGCGGGTGAAGCAATCTGCGACCAGTCGCTGTAGGTGTGGCTCCAGAAATCGCTCCACCAGGCGTGATTAAGCTGCTCAAGGGTGCCATAGCGGCGCTGTAACCAGCCGCGAAATGCCTGCTGACAGCGGTCGCAGTGGCACTCTCCGCCATACTCATTCGAGATATGCCAGCCAATAATCGCCGGATGATGAGCATAGCGCTCCGCCAGCTGGCGGTTGATCGCCTGCACTTTTTGCCGATACACCGGCGAGGTCATGCAGTGATTATGCCGCCCGCCGTGCAGCGCTGGCACCCGGTCACGTCCGACACGCAGTACTTCAGGATATTTTTGCGACATCCAGGCCGGGCGAGCGCCACTTGGCGTGGCGAGAAATACATGAATAGATTTCTCATGCAGTTTTTCCAGCACATTATCCAGCCAGCCAAAATCATAACGCCCCTCTTCCGGCTCCAGTTTTGCCCAACTGAAAATCCCGACGGACATCACATTGCAGTGTGCCTGCTGCATCATTTCGACGTCTTTATCAATGATACCCGGCGTGTTTGCCCACTGTTCGGGATTGTAGTCGGCACCATGCAGCAGCGTGGTCACTCCGGCTGACAGCGGTGGAAATTTATTCATACCTGTTCCTCAAAGGTGTCAAAGACACCGGCCCGCAGGCCGGCGAATTAATGAAAAGCCTGCACTGACGGCAACACTTTGCCTTTGCAGTCAAACAGCGCCTGATTCTCACGCGCATTACCCTGTTTCCACTCGTCATGGATATACTTCATCCCTTCCGGCGTGGCCCAGGTGTTGCCCGCAGCGGGGATCCATGTCGGTTCCCAATACACCACGCCCTTGCCACGATGGTTGGGCACTGCCAGTACTGCCTGGATCAGATCGTGCAGATAGGCCGCCTGGCCCGCGACGCTGGCCGGGTAACCACCGTCTTTCTCTTCTTTCGCCTGGAAGCTGTTTTCGGCGCTGTCGCAATTTTCCAGCGTGTAACCGTAGGCTGCTTCCACCACCATCACGTCTTTCTGATAGCGCTGGCTGATATCGTCCATATTGGCTTTCAGCGCGCTGATCGGCCCATTCCAGTAGGTGTACATCGACAGGCCGATAACATCGAACGGCACCTGACGACGGGTAATTTCATCGAACCACCAGCGGAACATGTCATTTTTAGTGCCCTCCGCCAGGTGCAGCATAATTTTCACCTGAGACGGGTCGCTGAGATTCTCACGCAGGCCCGAAATACCGGCTTTCAGCAGCGCGGCCAGACGGTCAAACTCACCGCCGTTCTGCCCCCAGCTTTTGCCTTCCGGCCACAGCATCCCGCCGTTCAGTTCGTTGCCGATCTGCACGATTTCCGGCAGCACCCCTTCCGCCTTAAAGCGCGCTATGGTGTCGCGGGTGTAATCATGAACACGTGTTTCCAGCTGCGGGAAGGTGAGTTTTTCCCATGCTTTCGGTTTGAACTGTTTGCCCGGATCCGTCCAGAAATCGCTGTAGTGCAGATCCAGCAGGATTTGCATGCCCGCCGCTTTGGCACGCTTCGCCAGCGCCAGGGTGGTGTTGAGATCGTTGGTGCCGCCGCCGTAGGCTTTGCCGTTAGCGTCGTAAGGGTCAACCCACAGACGCAGACGAATAGTGTTGATGCCGTTGGCCTTCAGAATGGCAATCGGATCCTGTAACTGGTTGCTGGCGTTGTAGAATTTCGCGCCCTGCTTTTCCAGTTCCGCCAGCGTGGAGATATCAGCCCCTTTCACAAATCCGGCAGGCACCGGCCCGGTTGGGCTGACCAGCGGCGTATTCGCGGCGAAAAGAGGCGTCGCCCAGGCCAGCGCCAGGGCGAGTAATAACGTTTTTGGTCTCATGATTTATCCCTTTGTACTTCCCGAGGTCAGGCCGGAAACGAAGTATTTCTGTAACGCCAGATAGAGGATGGCCACCGGAACGGCAATCAGCACCGCGCCCGCAGCGTAGGTGGTGTAACTGGCACCCATTTTTTGCGATACCAGGTTGTACAGCCCGATGGGCAGTGTGAACTGCTCAGGGCTGCGTAAAATGGTGCTGGAGAGGATGAAATCTCCCAGCGGCCCGGTGAAGGAGAACAGCGCGACGACCGCCAGAATCGGCTTCGACAGCGGCATAATAATCTCGATAAAGATGCGGAAGTTCCCGGCCCCGTCCATGCGCGCGGACTCATCCAGATCCTTCGGAATGGCATCCAGATATCCCTTCATCAGGTAGGTATTCATCGGGATCATGCCGCCAACATAAATCAGCACCAGCGCCAGATGACTGTTAATTAATCCCAGCAGCTGCGACAGCACAAAGATGGCAATCAGCGCCGAGAACTGCGGGATCATCTGCAACAGCAGGAACAGCATCAGGCCGTTCTGCCGCCCTTTAAAGCGAAAGCGCGAAAATGCATAGGCAGTGCAGCTGACGCTGATTAAGGTCAGCACCATGGTAAAGAAGCTGATTTTCATCGAGTTCCAGTACCAAGTCAGGTACGGCACCGTGCCGTTAAACAGATCGCGATAGTGCTGTAATGAGGCATTCTCCGGCACAATCGAACTACTCAGCAGGCTGTTGCCTGCGTTCAGTGAGGCTCCCACCGTCCACACCAGCGGATAGATAATGATGGTCGATACCATCAGCACCACCAGCCAGGTGAGCGACAGGCGCACCCATTTTTCGCGTTTAATACTTACCGACTTCGCCATAACTGTTCCCTTACGCCATCTCATCTTGTTTAAACGATTTGGTGGCGCGGAACTGCCACAGCGCCAGACCGACCACAAAGATCGACAGCAAAATCGTAATGGTTGCGGCAATTGCATATTGCGACGACGACATCGTCAGTTTGTAGATCCACGAGACCAGAATGTCGGTGCCACCCGCGTTCGAACCCGCCACTGCCGGGCCGCCGTTGTTGAACAGATAAATGATATTGAAGTTGTTAAAGTTGAAGGTGTACTGGGTGATAATAATGGGCGCAATGGCATACATAACCAGCGGCAGCGTGATGGTACGCAGACGCGTCCAGGCGCTGGCACCGTCCATCATTGCCGCTTCGTACAGATCGTCAGGGATCGCCTGCAATACGCCGGTAGTCATGGCGAAAACAAACGGGAATCCAAGCCAGGTCTGCATCATGATCAGCGCAGTTTTGGTCCAGAACGGGTCAGTCATCCACGCCTTCGGTGCAATGCCGAAGAAGTCGAGAATCGCGTTATTGATCACGCCAAAACTGTCGTTAAACATACCGGCAAATACCAGAATGGTGACAAAACCCGGCACCGCCCATGGCAGGATAAAAATGGTGCGGATCAGCGGCTTAAAGCGCAGATCTTTCTGGTTCACCAGGATAGCCAGCATCACGCCGACGCTACACTGTAGCGTGGTCGCCAGCAGCGTCCAGACCACCGTCCATTGCAGCACGTCGAAGAAGGTAGAGCGCCAGATAGAGAGGGTGAAGATATTGACAAAGTTCTTCAGCCCTACCCAATCCACCAGCTTCGCAGGCGGCGTGTGATAGAGGTTATAGTTGGTAAAGGCGATAGCGAAACCAAACAGAATGGGAAACACCACCACAAAGACCAGCAGGATAAACCCGGGGGTGATCATCAGGTACGGGAACCCTTCGCGCAGCAGGATCTGGTACTGCTTTCGCACGCCGTGCAGCTGTTGCCCCGCATCGCGACGGCAGCCGTTCAGCCATGCATCGCGTACCGACAGCCCCCAAATCGCTACGCCAAAGGCGATGATCAGCACGCTGATAATCCCCTCGGCCAGTAAAAAGATGGAGTTATCGCGGGGGACTTCTTCCCCCAGCGTTGCCAGCCCCCACAGCCCCTGCTGGAGGAAATTATGAAATACACCGATAAAGCTGGTGAGCAGGATCAGGAAACAGAGTCCTTTTGCCCACTGACGGTGGTAGAACTGGCCAAAACCGGGTAACAGCGCCAGCATTACCCCGGTCAGGGCATGCTGTCGTGAGCGCTTGTTAAGCATCAGTTTTTCACTGGGGGAAATCATCACAGAATCATCCTTCTTTATTCGGGCCGCCGGGCGACAAAAGCTTACTGATTGCTGGCCTGCATAGCGTCAATCTGCATGGTGATCTGCTTCACGGCATTATCCAGCGCCACTTTTGGCTCCTGCTTACCGGTTACACTCAGTTCCAGAGCGGCATTAGCGGGCACCCACACTTCCTGCATTTCCGGTACGCCCGGCATAGCAACGGCGCGCGCTGCCTGAACCGCTACAGCATTGGCTTTCTCATCGTTTTTGATTACCGGATCGTTCATCAGCGCAATAACCGGCGGGATTTCCTGAGTTTTCTGGAAGCGTTCTTTCACGTACTGTGGCTGGTTAATGAACTGGATAAACTGCTGCGCCAGCGTTTTGTCCTGACTCCAGGTGGAAACCACATAGCCCTTCACGCCGAGGAAGGAGCTCATCGGTTTGCCGTTAGCCAGCTCGGGGAGTGGCGCAACGCCATAGTTTATGCCTGCCGCCTGATAGGGCTGGAATGCCCAGGGGCCGTTGATCACCGCCGCCGCTTTTTTCTCAGTAAACAGTGAGTCGATGGCGTTCAGGCCGTTATCCCCGAGGATACCCGCAGGCAGCAGGCCCTGAGTGAAAAAGCTCTTCAGATAGGTAACAGCCTCAACGCTGCCCGGGGTGTTCAGCCCGATATCATGGGTGTTCAGTCCGCCCTTACCGTCTTTACCAAAGATATAGCCGCCCATCGGTGCGATAGCGCCCCAGCTGTAGTAAATCTGGTCAAATTTGGCCAGCAGACCATACTTTTTCGCCTCACGCTGTTTCTGTGAGAAGACGCGGTAATCTTCCAGGGTTTTCAGCGGAGAAGGCAGCAGGTCTTTGTTGTAGATCAGCACCAGGGTTTCCACTGCTTTAGGAACGCCCCAGACCACTTTATTCTGGGTAAAGGCGGCCATCGCCGAGGGGGTATAGGCCGCCTGCTGTGCGGCATCCACGGTTAACGGTGACAGCAAGCCCTGCACCACCGCAGCGCCGAGCTGGTCATTAGGGATCACCAGTACATCTGGGCCGATACCGGCCGGGCCATCCAGGCGCAGCTTCTCGATCTGCTGGGCAAACGGCATTTCCTGCACTTTCACTTCTACGTTAAATTGCTTCTGGAAATCAGCAATGGCGGTTTTAATGCCATCTGATTTTTTAATATCTTCCCAAACGGTGAGCTGCTGGGCTGCCTGTGCGGCCTGCCCAAGAATCAAAGCTGACAGAAGCAAAGTGATGCGGGTTTTGACTTTCATTGCTGACCTCATGTGAAGGTATAACATTTGTCTGTTTTTTATGCCGCTGAATTTCTTACCAACAGTACGCAAGGCCCGGATTATGCAACTTGCAGAAGGGAGAGTGTCACAGCGCGTCGATGTCATACGCTACGCGGAAGCGCGCATCCTCTCCACCCTGTTGTCGCTAATATGTGATCGGTATTACAGAAATCAAAATCGGCTATAGGGTGCTGTGCATCAGGGGTTTATAGTCACGCCAGACGCCACAAGGGTTCGCGTGATGCAATGGTAAATTGTAATACGTAATACATTTTTCATTAAAACCCCCTTTTCGATGAGGATCCGCATGTCCAGCATCAGACTAAGAAACGTAGGTAAGCGTTTTGGTAAAACAGAAACGCTCAATAATATTCAACTGGATATTGAAGACGGCGAATTTACCGTTTTTGTCGGCCCCTCCGGCTGCGGAAAATCCACTCTGCTGCGGCTGATTGCCGGGCTGGAGGAGGTGAGCGACGGTGAGATCCTGATCGGCGATGTCGTGGTAAATGATGTTGCGCCTGCCCATCGTGGCGTGGCGATGGTGTTTCAGTCCTATGCGCTTTATCCGCATATGACGGTAGCGGAGAATATGGGCTACGGGCTGAAGGTTAACGGCGTTGCCAAAGATAAGATCCGTCATCAGGTGGAGATGGTGTCGAAGACGCTGCAACTCTCCCATCTGCTGGATCGCAAGCCGAAGGAGCTTTCCGGCGGACAGCGCCAGCGTGTGGCCATCGGCCGGGCGATTGTGCGTAATCCGCAGGTATTTATGTTTGATGAGCCGCTGTCGAATCTCGATGCGGAGCTGCGCGTCGATATGCGTCTGCATATAGCCAAGCTGCATCAGGAGCTGAAAACCACCATGGTTTATGTCACTCACGATCAGGTGGAAGCCATGACGCTGGCCGATAAAATCGTGGTGATGAACTACGGTAAGCTGGAGCAGGTTGGCTCGCCGATGGAGCTTTATTACAACCCGGTGAACCGCTTCGTTGCGGGCTTTATCGGTTCGCCAAAGATGAATTTCCTGCCAGCATGCGTACAGCATTGCAGCCCGCAGGGGCTGATTGTCACTGTGAATGAGGGGGCGAATACGCTGACTCTGCCCGCGCCGCAGCGTTTACTGCAACCGGGTGATGAAGTGACGCTGGGCATCCGCCCGGAGCATCTGCGCGTTAACAGCGATGCCCCACTTCAGCTGGATTTCCACTGTGAAGTGGTGGAGAGACTGGGCAACAATACCTATCTGTTCGGCCAGGTTTATGGCAATGACGGCTTTAAAATGCTGCTGCCTGGAGATGTTCATTTCCGCCCTTACCAGATGCTGCGCCCGGCGTTTTACCCACACCAGTGCATGGTATTCGACCAGGACGGCTTACGCATCAGTAACGAGATCCCCCTGCCGCAGGATCAGGCTGCCTGAGTGCGGTAACCCTGATGCGGCGTGACCGTATCAGGGAGGTTACCGGCGTGCTCAGGCAGGTCTCATGCCGGGCGCGGGTCTGACAGCACCCTCAGCCCGCCGTCAGAACCAGGCTTCCCACATCGCACCCACATTAAATGAGTCCAGCTGGGTATTATCGTCGCTGCCGTTAATCCGTGCGGTGCGTTTATTATCCACTTCGCCACCGGTAACGTAGAAGCGCAGCATCGGGCGGAACTCCGGCCCCATGGCGATGGACACGTTCTGCGACAGCGTCAGCTTCCAGCCGTGGTTATCACCGCCCTGATCGTAATCTACGCGTTGATAGCCCGCTTCCAGCCAGGTTGAGTGCACGTCATTCCACCAGTACATTGGCCGCACAATGGCCCCGTAGTTACGGCGGTCGTCACTGCTGTCGGCGTTGTTTGAGTAGTCGTGGAACGCCAGCAGATACTCCACCTGCGCCTGCCGGGTAAACTTGTAGTTTCCTTCAAAGCTGGCGTAAATCGCCGTCAGCTCATCGGTTTTATTGAATACGCTGTTATCTGCATTATTTGAGTAACGGGTAATCACTTTATTCACGCTATTCTCACCGGTATGACTGAGCACCACGCCACCCTGCCAGGCCTTCAGACGCTCTTCGCTCTCCACCGCTTTTGAGTCAAAGCCATAGTTGGCGTACAGCTCCAGATCGAGCGGGCCAACCTTCATACCGTGGATCTTGGACGTTACCGCATAGTTACCTTTATCGCCGGTGCCGGAACCACCGGTACAGGTGATCCGCGAGGGGTTGGCTTCATCTGACAGTACTTGCGGGTCGCAGGATTCAACCGCCGCCACCGTTGCCACATCAAACTTCACGCCGCCGATATCAAAGTTTTTTACCCCGGCACCCTGGCCATCATGGTTCATCCAGAAGTAGTCGTTGATCCCCTGCTGCGGACGCTGATGGAAATCTCGCCCGGCCCAGAGATAGGCATTGGGGTTTGACTCAAACAGGTTGGTCACCCCTGCGTAGGCTTTCTTGAGGTTTACCTCGTCGCCCCAGTGGTCGATCATGACGTTAACGTCCCAGATTGCGCCGCTATTACTTTTGAAGGCTTTGGAGAGCTGGAATTCGCCGCCGTTGCCTTCGTTACCCAGACGGCCAATGGCCGAGGCACCGTTATAGGAGCCATCCACGCCGACAAATTTCTGGTCGCCGCCCTGGAACTGCGCACCGTAGCGGGCGTAGCCGGTAAACTGCACGCCAAACGGGATCGCCATATCCGGCGACTGCGCGGTAGTTTGTGGTTCGGTAATCACATCGGCTTTTTTCGCCACGGCCTTGTCTGCTTTGGCCTGGCGTTCTGCCAGCGCTTTATCAACGGCGTGGTCAATTTTGGCCTGACGTTCCGCCAGCGCTTTATCCACCGCTTTTGCCACGATGGCGTCAATCTGTTCCTGAGTAAATTCTTGTGCTACCACCGATCCAGAGCAAAGCGCGGCCATGACCGCCAGTGTGACTGGCAATTGATTGAATATTTTCATGATTATCTCAATATTACCCACCCCACTCTCTGTGCGTCACAATGCCGCGCAGAGAATAGTGCGTGAATGATGTTATTTTGGATAATAGTCGTCTTATAATGGTTTAAACAACACCAACCCCGCCACCAAAATAAGATGATCTCTTTATAATTTATAAGGGCACAGTCGAATTAAATTATTCCGGTATTTAATATTCCTCTCTGATTTCAATTAAGGGTTATTAGCGCTGGTAAAGATGGATTATCTCTTCAGATAATTCACGTGCCAGCAGCGAGGTCATCAGATGATCCTGTGCATGCACCATAATTAAGGTCATCGGCTGACGGCCTTCTCCGGCATCCTGCTCAATCAGTTTGGTCTGCATCTGATGGGCCTGGCGGGAGAAGCCATCCGCCTCCAGCAGCAGCGCTTTCGCCCTGGGAATATCGCCGCCGCGTGCGGCGTGCAGCGCTTCAAAGCAGAGGCTGCGCGACTGCCCGGCGTTAACGATGATCTCCATCACCGCCTCTTCTAACTCAATCATTGTTATCACCCTCTTCATTAAAACCATTATCAACGGCGGTGCGTGCAAACCACTCTCCGCTTTTTTTCACCGTGCGCTGCTGGGTCGCCAAATCAAGCTGGACAAAACCATAGCGATTTTTATAAGCGTTACACCATGACCAGTTATCAATAAACGTCCACATGTGATAGCCGAGGCACTGGCTCCCTTCACTGATACCTTTATGCAGCCACTTCAGATGCCCGGTCACAAACTCAATGCGATATTGATCATTAATCTGACCATTCTGATTAAATCGCTGTTCATTCTCCACGCCCATTCCGTTTTCTGAAATAAAGCAGCGGGGATTATCATAATTAACGCGCAGATTAGTCAGAATATCGTAAATACCCGGCTCATAAATTTCCCAGCCGCGATAGGGATTCATTTTGCGCCCTGGCATTTCGTAGTTATCAAATAACCACTCCGGCATAAACGGTGATTGCAGATTAACTGCACTATCGCGGCACTTCACCCGACGCGGCTGATAGTAGTTAATGCCGAGCAGATCGATTTTACCGTCGGCGATCAATTCGGCGTCTCCTGGCTGGCAGGCTGGCAGCTGATCGTAGCTTTGCAGCAGCGCCACCAGATCTGCCGGATACTCACCGCGCAGCACCGGGTCAAGGAAGCTGCGGTTAAACAGCAGGTCTGCATGGTGTGCCGCTTTTACATCCGCCGGATGCTGCGAGCGCGGATAGGACGGCGTCAGGTTCAGCACAATGCCAATCTCACCCGGGTACTGCCCGGCGCGAAACGCACGTACCGCCTGCGCATGGGCCAGCACCGTATGGTAGGCCGCCGTGGCAGCGCGTTTGAAATCCACCACGTTGGGATAATGGAAGTCGTAAAGATAGCCGCCCTCCACCGGTACAATCGGCTCGTTAAAGGTGAACCAGTGCAGTACGCGATCGCCAAACAGCTCAAAACAGAGGCGCGCATAGCGGCTGAAGGCCTCCACCACCGCTCTGCTCTCCCAGCCACCCTGCTGCTGCATCACCAGCGGCATATCAAAATGGAATAGCGTGATAAATGGCTTAATGCCCTGTGCCAGCAGTTCATCAATCACATTATTGTAAAACGCCACCGCCTGCGGGTTGACCTCCCCGGTGCCATCGGGGATCAGCCGTGACCAGCTGATAGACGTGCGGAAACTGTTATGATTGAGCTGCTTCAGCAGGGCAATATCTTCGCGCCAGTGCTGGTAAAACGTGGAGGTATCCTGCGGCCCCACCTGCTGGTGAAAGCGCGTTGGCTGCTGCTGATACCATCTATCCCAGGTGGTTTCCCCACGGGCATCCGGCTGGCTCTCCCCTTCTGTTTGCAGCGCGGAACTGGCGCTGCCCCACCAGAATGCTTCAGGAAATTGATATTTCATCGATTCACTCTCCATATTGATCAGTTACTGCTGACGGTTCCGGTCAGCGGTGCGCTGGCCTGCGCTTTTTGCGCTTCAGTTTTCATTAATGAGCGCTCGTAGGCACGCAGGAATGGCAGATACATCAGCGCCGACATCACCATACAGATGACGCACATCACCACCGGGCTTAAGGCCCAGTTAGCTGCCCAGGAGGCACCAATTGGCGCAGGCGTTGTCCACGGCGTCAGCGAGACGACCTGTGCCAGCCAGCCAAGACGGGTGGCACCATAGGCGAGACAGGCGTTCACCATCGGTACGCACACGAACGGGATAAACAGCATCGGGTTCATGATGATTGGTGCGCCAAACAGGATAGGCTCATTGATATTAAAGAAGCTCGGCACCACGCCCATTTTGCCGATAGTCCGCAGATGGGTAACGCGACTGCGCAGCAGCAGGAAGGCCAGCGGTAACGTTGACCCCACGCCGCCGATCAGCAGATAGTGATCCCAGAAACCCTGCAAGTAGATATGCGGTAACGCCGCTCCGGCAGCCAGCGCAGCCTGGTTGGCCGAGAGATTCGCCATCCAGAATGGATTCATAATCCCGGTCACAATCAGCGCACCGTGGATCCCGGCAAACCAGAAAATCTGGCACAGCAGCACCGACAGCAGAATCGCAGGCAGTGAATCAGACGCGGATACCAGCGGCTCCAGCAGATGCATTATCGCCTGCGGCATAATCATCCCGGTTTGCGCAGCGATAAACAGATTCAGCGGATGCAGCGTGCCCATCACCACCACTACCGGGATCAGAATTTCAAAAGAGCGCGCCACACCGGTCGGCACCTCTTTCGGCAGGCGAATGGTAATGTTGTTCTGCTTCAGCCAGGCGTAGATCCGCGTTGAGTAGATAGCGGTGATCAGCGCGGTGAAGATCCCCTGCCCGGAGAGATATTGGGTAGAGATATGGCCGTCCGCATAGGGCGCAGCCACCAGCAAGAAGGCCATAAATGCCAGCAGACCGGACATTACCGGATCAAGATTAAACTGCCGTCCGAGGCTGGCTCCAATGCCAACGGAGATGAAAAAAGTCATTACCCCCATACTCAGGTTAAACGGCAGCATCAGCTGCTCACGGTAGGTCAGCGAGAAATCCAGCCAGGCGCGGGCAAAGCTGTTGGTGGTTTCTGCCGAGAACGGCGGGAAGATAAACACCAGCATAAATGAGCCGATGATCATAAACGGCAGCGCCGCGGTAAATCCGTCGCGGATAGCGATAACATATTTTTGCTGGCCCAGACGCCCCGCCAGCGGGGTGATTGATTGCTCAATCACAGCAATCATTGACTGATATAACGAACTCATATGAACACCTTTTAGTGTGCCGCGTTAATCAGCGACAGCGCGAAGTCCAGCACCTTGTCACCGCGCTGCATTCCGTAGTCCATTGGCTCAATGGGCTGAACGGGAATGCCGTGAGTGGCAGCCTTTTCCGACAATGTTTTCAGCATATATTTAACCTGTGGTCCCAGCAGCACCACCTGATAGCGCGGGAATTCAGTTTCAAATTCCGCCACACCATACGCCTCAATTTCGACCGGTATTCCTCTTTCATTGGCTGATTCGACCATTTTTCTCACCAGCAGACTGGTGGACATCCCGGCAGAGCAACACAGCATAATCCTGTACATCGATTGTCGTCCTCAAATGTAATGAAACGTGAATACAGAAACGATTGGACACCATACGGAAACCGTTTTCCATTTAACTAAAACAGAAGTGTGACACTCATCATAAAGGTGTTCGTTATAGGGTTTTTTCCTGGATTGCCGTCACAAAAAATAGTGCTATATGGATAACTTTTGAGGTGATATGGAAATTCGGTTTCCATGGAAAAAGGAAAGCCGTATACTGGCGCTGGCGATATTCTGCGCCATTATTGATGGGTTTTTGCAGGCTATTTCGTGGTGTCAGGGGAGAAAAATGTCAACAATCAATGATGTATCGCGTTTAGCTGGGGTGTCCAAAGCCACAGTCTCACGGGTATTGAGCGGATCGCGCGGGGTCAAAGAAGCCAGCCGTCTCGCGGTGCTGAAGGCAGCAGAGGAACTCAGTTACCGCCCCAATGTCATCGCTCAGTCATTACTGTCGCAGTCAACCGGCTGCATTGGTGTGATCTGCGCGCAGGAGAACATCAACCAGACCACCGGCTATCTCTACGCGCTGGAAAAACAGTTGAGCCAGCACCAAAAGCATCTGCTCTTACGTTTTGCCAGCAGCAGAGCGGGCGTGATCAATGCGCTGGATGAGCTATCCTGCGGGCTGTGCGACGATGTGCTGATTATTGGTGCCCGGTTCCCGCTAAATATTGCCGATGACAATGTTATTCTTATTGACTGCGTCGATGCCGATACGCCAAACAGCATCCAGTTTGACCATGCGTTTGCCGCAGAAACCGCCTGTAACTATCTCATCAGCCAGGGACGACGCCAGATAGCCTTACTCCATCCGGAGTCCAGCGGCTATGCCGATCAGGTGCTGCTTGGCTATAAGCTGGCGCTGGAAAATAACTTCCTGCCGTTTAACCGCAATCTGGTGTTTATGGACTCCACCACCTCATCCGTTGCGGTACAGGTGCTGCTGAATAACGCCACTACCGTGAATTTTAACGCGCTGCTGGTGGCAGATGAGCAGGAAGCGCAGCGGGTGATCACCCAGCTTCAGGCGTTTAACAAAGCCGTGCCGGGAGACATTATGATCTTCAGCCTCGCCGGTTCGCTGGATCTGCCTGGTATCCCGTCCATTCCATCGATTGAATACTCTATGGATGCCATGGCGGCGCGCATCGTCAGCTGGCTGACGGAAAAAACCCAGGATATGCTCGGAGCCTGCGTGCTGCGCGGGGATCTGATCATTCCGGATGGCCGTAAACGTTAGCCCGGCGCCCCGGCATTCTGAAGCAGAACCGCTGTTGGTCGCTGTCAGAATGCCGGGCAACGCGGTTATTTGCCAAAACTCTCCGCTTCCTGCTGCTCCTTTTGATGATGTTCTTTGTGCGCCTGCGGATTAACCAGTTTCAGGTTATCTAAATTCAATGCCAGATCGGGATTGTCGGCGCGGCGCATTTCATGATGGACTTCAGCGTCTGGCTGCAACGGCTGGCCTGACATTTCGCAGTGAGTTGTGCCATCACGGGCGATTTTTTGCTGTTTCAACTGCTTTTGGCCGCGGCGAATGGCAACTTCACTGACGGCCCGCAGCTGTTCTGACGTTGGGTTATCACGCACCACGCTGAGACAGTCCGAAACGTGTTTTAAGCGCTCACGTTTATCCGCAGCATGTGGCTGTTCAATACGCACATCAACCTCTTTGCGCAGAGCCGGGAGGCGCACATAGTGTCTGCCACCGGCAGAAAATTTATCATCATTTTCAAGGTCAGAATAATACCGCTTTGCTCCAGGTTTGTCGGTTCCCAGCACCACGGGCAGTGACGCAATGTCCAGCGCCGTTTTCCCCTCCGCATCTCTGACCGCACAGTGAGCAATGGTGGTTTTAATTTTTTCCCCGGCGCGGGGTTTCACCGTATCCGGGGTTTGTGGAAAGTGCAGTTTCTCAATTTCGAGGGGCTTAACCACGATCTCAGAATTATTTGCCATTGTCGCAGCCTCCTTCACAGGAGAGCGCGTCAGGCTGATCCAGCAGCGGATCGTCAAATTCCAGCTGAGTCATTTCGGCATACATCTCTTGCAGACGGTGGAATGCCCGCTGGGTTCTTTCGTCACCGCAGGTATCCTGACGAAGAATAAAGGCGATACGGTTACGCCATTTTCTGGCTGCACTTGCTCCGCAATCTTGATAGAACTCATCCTTTACACCCAGCTTCTGCTTACGCTCTTTGCCATTAGCGTGCTCCAGCAGGTAATAGATGTGTTCCTGGCGGGGATTAACAAAGACCTGCTCTTCACGGATAACATGCTGCTTGATCCATTTAATATCCTTAAGCAACTCCTCATAGCTGCCCGCTGCCAGTGTTGCTGACGGAGGCAAAAAGGATTTCAGCTGTGTGACGATCTTTTCAACGGTGCCAAATTTTTCCAATTCATCGGATGTGTTAGCGCCAAAGAGTGAATTAGCCATTTTTTATCCTGCTTAGTTAGGGGGGGTAGACCTGCAAAATCAAGGTTAGAACAGAATGCTGACGGGAGTAAATAGAGGTTAAATAGCCTGTATAAATGAATTCACCCTTATGAAAAGGGACAGAATTATAAAAATGATTGATTTCATCATCCCTGCATTGTTCGATAAGCGGTAGTATGCTTAATAAAGAGCGGTTCAAAGAATATAACTGGGGCTTTTAAAATGGTTGAGCGGGAAACGGGCGAAGAACAGCAGCAAACGGGGAGTTCAGGTTGCGAAAAAAATATCGAACTTTTTTCCTTTTTAAAGCAGAAATTCGATATAGATCAAAAAAAACTGAGCAAAAGTTACAGCAACGCGCAAAAAATGGCCTGGGAACAGGTGTTGCTGTTGCTGCTATATAGCCGTCAGTTTTGCTATGGCGAGGGGTCAGAGACACGCGGAACCTGCATTCTGCCGCGTATGAAGCTTATCGCCATTACCATACAATGCTGTAACGAGATAGCCGCTAATGACGCAGATAAAACTACGGCGTTTTCCCTGCTTCATCAGATCCTGGCGTGGCTGGACTCTGGTGAGGGGTGCTTTGCTCTGGTAAAAAACCTGATAAAAGAGAGTGAACAGGATCCTGAAAGCAAGCAGAGTGAAGCCTTTGGGCGGTTGCTGCACCAAATTGAACAACATGCGGTAACCTTCCCGGCATACGGTTACAGCAAGCGGCCACTCTATTCACACTATGCGCTGTATAAGTCCCTTACCGACCCCATAGCAGCGATGCAGAAATTGCTGGCAACAGGCGATGCCGTTAATGACTCTTTGGTACCTGTCATTTTTTCATCTATCCAGAAATACCTGCATGACAGATACCATACTGCCCCTTATCACTCTTTTAAGCATACGTTGGAAAGCGAAATTTATGATGCCGGCAAGGCCATCGATTCGGCCGACGGGCTAGCTGATTTCTGCCAGCGCTACCCTGAGGCTATCGAGAAAAAAGCGCTGTTAAGTATGATCAAGGCAACGCTATTCGAACCCTTTTCATGGCGGGTACTGGATGCTTTTGATCTGTTCGCTGTGCCACAGAATGAAAAAAAGAACTTATCTTTCACCCATTCTGTTTTCCGCGATGTCTGCTCTATCAGTACGCACGACCAGGCGTTACAGCTCGGTTTCAGGAGTGGTTTACTGAAAAACCTTATCCAGCTCGGATTAATCGATGAGGTAATGAAAGAGGTTAAAGAGAAACTGCTACATTTTGCTGGCGGTAACACGCATGAGGTGTGGCGGGCAGATACCCCGGCACAGGATTATGCTCAGGCCTTCGACCAGCTTGACCGCTGGTATTATCACGGTAAAACAGAGCTGTTCAGCTCGCTGGATCAGCTGCCAAAACTCATCGGCTCGCTGATTGCTACCGACATTAAACTACGTCAGGGTTTATTTGACGACCGTTTGCGCGTCTCGCCATTGAGTCATCTGCCTGCCAGACTGTCGGCGCAGCAGATAGCAAGCCTGTCTACCTCACTGATCCACGCCTGCCTGTACCGCAATAACCCTGCGGCGTTACTGGTTACAAAAGCCTTCTCTCCCCCGTCTCTGAGGAGCACTGCTGCGGCCCAAAAAGATCTACCGGCGGAGCAGCGCCTGACGCAAGCGATTGAGGAGTTCATCCTGCTGGTAAAACACTCCTCAGCGGGAAACGGTTCAGGTTCAGTAAGTGAATATAACAACAAAATGATGGCTGAATGGGCGGATTGTTCCAATATTAAATCCGCAGTCGAACGTATAAAAAAAGCCCATAATTATCTTCTCCCTCTGGCCGGAGAAAATATCAGGGGGATCAACGCTTATCGTTATATTTTAAATCAGAGATCGCAAGGCCTCACCGGCACCGTTCCCTATCCGATTAATACACCGTTTCCCCTGCCTTTGTGGTCTTCTCTTTTTCGCTTCCAGCCTGAAGATAAACCGGCCACCGCACTCCCGGAAGCAGCAGCCGATTAAGCAGCAGCCGATCAAACTACCCGGCGAACCGGGTAGTTCTGCGTTTTACCTGCGCCAGCCAAGGCCCGGCGCCACATGCTTGAGGATAGCTTCAATGGTGTGCGCGCAGTAGTCCACGCCGAGCTGGTTCGGCACGGTTAGCAGCAGGGTGTCAGCTTCTGCGATGGCTTCATCCTGCGCCAGCTGTTTGATCAGCTGATCCGGCTCGGCGGCATAGCTACGGCCAAAGATAGCGCGCGTTTTTTCATCAAGATAACCCACCTGATCCCCTTCCCTGCCGCTGTTGCCGAAGTAGGCGCGATCCATCTCATTCACCAGCGCGAAAATACTACGACTGACTGAAACACGCGGCGTACGCGTATGCCCGGCCGCCTTCCACGCTTCCCGATAGGCGCGGATCTGCTTCGCCTGCTGTATATGGAAAGGTTCGCCGGTTTCATCATCCTTCAGCGTCGAACTTTGCAGGTTCATCCCCAGCTTCGCGGCCCATACGGCGGTCGCATTGGAACCCGCTCCCCACCAGATACGCTCGCGCAATCCTTCAGAGAACGGCTCCACGCGCAGCATCCCCGGCGGGTTAGGAAACATCGGCTGCGGGTTTGGTTTAGCAAAGCCTTCACCACGCAGCACATCAAGCAGCACTTCGGTGTGACGACGCGCCATATCAGACTCATTTTCACCTTCCGCTGGCTGATAGCCGAAATAGCGCCAGCCATCGATAACCTGTTCAGGGGATCCACGGCTGATCCCCAGCTGCAAACGGCCACCGGAGATCAGATCGGCGGCCCCGGCATCTTCCGCCATATACATCGGGTTCTCGTAACGCATATCGATAACCCCGGTACCAATCTCAATACGGCTGGTTTTCGCTCCCACGGCCGCCAGCAGCGGAAACGGTGAACTTAGCTGACGGGCAAAGTGATGAACCCGAAAGTAAGCGCCATCTGCCCCCAGCTCTTCGGCGGCGACGGCCAGATCGATCGACTGCAACAGCGCATCCGCCGCTGAACGGGTGCCAGACTGCGGTGAAGGCGTCCAGTGTCCGAATGACAAAAATCCGATACTTTTCATGGGTAATATCCTTAAGGCGATGATAAATAGCTTGAAAGCACGCTGTCTGCCAGGTCATATCACCTTTTTTTGATAACGCCTTGAGCCATCGCCAAAAACGCTCAGGGCGATACATTTGGAATAATCATAACTGTAGTGGCTGGTGAGCGTCTTATTTGTCTCAAAAACGGCGTCACTTACCGTCGCTCCACCCATCCACTGCTCCATAAACAGCGGCAGCCATCGCATGGTCAACATTGGATCCAGCGGCCACGGAGAAGAGATGACGGCGGCACAGCCATTGTCGAGCAGTTCTTTCGCCAGGCCAATGGTGGTTGCCGCTTCCGGATGATTATCAAAACGCCCTGAGCTGCATACAAACAGGATCACCACCCCACACTGACGTAAACGGGATGAAAATGTGCTGAAATCAATCCGCAGATCGCCTTCATCGCTGATACTTCTGAACACATGTTCTGCATCCGTTACGCCGCCGTGAGCGCCAATAATCACCAGCTCTGAATTTTCAAATCCTACCGGCAGTGCACTGTCGCCATTATGAGCCACATTCCATTTATCAAAAACGCCCCCTTCCTGTGAAAATTCATCAGCCATGGCTTTTAACGTCTGCCCCGCCAGATCGGCAGTCGATATCCAGCTGACCAGATTGCCGTTAGTTTTCACCGGCGTGCGGCGGGTCTGTTCCAGCCATGCCAGCGACGGTGCGCAGGAGATGGCGGCCTGGGTTCCGGCCAGCCCCGACGGAAGGGGTATCAGATTAGGCACCAGCGACTGAAGCTGGACATCTAAAATAAGCACGCTTTTTTCGTGGAAATCAAAATCGAAGCGGATAAATTCCGTGCTATCAAAAAAGAGATTGGGGGTGGTCTCCGCATCATAGAAACCATATTGATATGGGAATTCCTTTTTCCATTGATTGAACGCGGCAAAATCAAAATGCCACAGGGAGGAGTCTATTTCCTGCCCGTCCATACCGGGTAACCAGCACAGCAGCGTCCCGTGTTTATGATCATCAAGAACCAGCAGATAGACGGCTACCTTATTTTCCAGCGCACAGGCTGCGGCATAGTCTGCGGGGGCATCAATGCGCTCATAGCGGGGGTAAGGGTTACTGTAGAGATACTCGCTGTGCAGCGAATAGGAGCTATCCGTTAACAGCTCTGCGGCAAAAGCACGATCCTGTAATGGCATATCAGGGTTACGGCGCAGTAATAAAGCAGCGTAAATGTGCAGCGAGTTGTCATCCCAGGCCCTGTCTCCGGCACTGCGTGATGATGATGAGATCAAATTATAGAGGGCAAAAAGGTTGTTAATATTACTTTCGCGATAAAAGGCAGTGAAGGCATTTAACAGCTTATCCGGAATATTCATCGCATCGCTGATGGATATCATCTGTTCCAGCACCGCCTTAAAATCATCATCTGCTGTATAATTGTTGACGGCTAACACATCAGCAATTTGCAGTGACAGGGTGAGTATCGGTGAGAGATTATCCGCATGCACGACCTCTTCTGAAGCAATACCTGTTGCCAGGCTGACCACTTTTTCAGCGATTTCACTATCAAAAACATCATCGCTACACAGCTGATTAAAACAGAGTGTAAGATCCATAAAATCATAGATTTTTTTATTTTTGATATACAAATTATTATTGAATTCTTGCAGGATGCGACGCGAAAAAGTGACAGCGTCACGTGCGAAGTTTACCGCCTTAGTATCGCGAAAAATTCTTACAGCAAGATTAGAATAGGTGAAAAATTCATCAATGGTCATCTCGCTTCCTGACATGGCACAGTTGAGATAGACCATTGCCGGGTGATTGTTGCCCTGACGTTGATAAATCTCTGCTGCGGCCAGCCATGCATGACGCTGACGCTGAGGGTCATCGCCCGCCAGTTGAAGTGCCTGCTCGGCCAAATCACGCGCCGCCTGAGCATATCCCTGGAGCGACAGCACCGCCCCAACATTTTTAATAATATCCAGATCCTGATAGCAAGGAGCAGCTAAACTGGCAGCGCTGTTGGCAATGGAGATCAGGGCATTAATATTATTTATTTCCCTCTCATTTTGCAGATCGCCGGCCATTTTAAGCATCAGGATATGAAGCCCTTGCAGGAACGCCCGCAGTTCAGCGCGGTCACCGGTCAAAATATCCGCAGGAACCAGGTGTTTTCCTGCTAAAACAACTCCAATGCGGTCATAATAATTCAGCGCATCTTCCACTTTGCTCATCACGGTCTCAAGAGGCATGGTTACCGATGCTTGCGGCTCCGCGTGACTCAGGTTTAATTCCCTGCCAGAAAATTGATTGCGGGTGATCAAAATAAGCAAAAAATGTCCAAAAGAGTGCGACACATCCCAGCTGAATCTGTCGATAAAACGTTCCCGCAGATAAGGGTTGACTGAGAGATGCGACAGTTTATCAATACTTTTTTTCGTAAAACTGATTATCGCCTCACTGACAATATCAGCCTGTTTTTTATCCTCATCGGTATTGGATTTTTTCCGATTAAAAAACCATTTCTTCAGAATACGATCGCTATTGTTGATAAAGGTCTCATCATCCAGCACCGGCTCATAGAATAGTGAAACGGCAATCGCAGTCAGGTAATCCTGATGTTTTACCGCCCACGTCGAGGCAATGTGATTAAGAAAATGGACAGTATCGGGATCATTGATATCTTGTGTCTGAAGGAATGCCACAATATCGCCATCGCCTTGCTTAAGCCATGTTATAAACTGAAGTAATAGCTGATGTTTCTTCTGACTGAGTTCATCATCACGCAGGGAAAAAAGTTCGGCGGCGCGCTGGTAGTTCTCCTCTCTTAGTGCAGAGTTGATATCTCTGTAATTCAGCACCAGAGATCCGGGATAGCTCTTCTCCAGTTTTTTGATCAGTTCAGCTGAGATATCGCTGCACCCCGCCAGCCCGGCAAGCTGTACTCCCTTTTCAATCTCATCCTGATCTGCCAGTTCCTCTGCAATTTTCTTCAGAATTTTTCTCGCCGCAGGATAACTTTCCGCCCCTACACAGACATCCACCATATTCAAACCAGAGTGCGTCGAGAAATCGCTGTCGATGTCCAGATTTTTGAGCATTTCATGCAAATGGAAGGCGTACATTTTATTATTGTTATTATTAAACTCATTGAAGATTTGAATAAATACAAATTTTGGATCTTTAATTTCCTTGCATCTTTCAATAGCCTCTTTTGCGCTGTTGATGTGGTTATCTTTAAGGAAATCCTGCGCCTCATTAATAGCATCAAACATCTTCTGATGACGTTCACCGCCAGCATAGAAGTCAAAAATAGAAAGCCTTTTTATATCATTAACAAAGGTATTGAAATCATCAGATGCGACAACAGGAGCGAGCCTACTATGGCAGGCAACATAACCTTTTTTGGTGAACTTATCATCGCCGGTTTTGAGGACATTCAGCAAATCGACGATCTGCTGCTTATCCTGCGGAAATCCGGGCTGATTAAATCTTTTTTCAAAAAATGTTTCACTGCCTGAAAACTTCTCTGCATCAAAGATAATACAGGCGCTCTTATCCGGCTGCTGATTAATACGGACAATCAGCTCTTGAATGTCTGCGGAGATCTTTTCTAACAGAATAAACTCTGCCAGACCATGATTTCTCAGGCTAAGATTAATATTTTCAACAAAAGGGTGTAGCGAGTTAACGACATCATCGTCGACGCAGTAAAAATAGAGTTTGCTATACAGCCTTTCACCACTTTCGCTAAACGCAATATAGTAAAGTTTATGGGTTATATGGAGTAAATAATCACGAAAATGAAAATCATGAATAAAATGTAAATCCAGGTCGCTATAGCCAGGAGGATTGATATCAAAATATGATCCAAAACAGCTATTAAAAATATCACTGAGCTCTTTGCTTTGTTCCATGCCCGTAATCCTTTATAAATCTCATGAAAGATGCATAAGATAAATTTATCAGAACAGCCCGAAAAATGTCTATAAATCTGCGCGCTCCAGCGGTTGACAAGGATTGTAATCAAAAATCAAATATCGTATAACAGGCTCCTCCGAGGGGTGTCCTGTGATGGGCTGAGATGGCGTAAGCCGAACCCTTTGAACCTGATCTGGGTCATGCCAGCGAAGGGACGGGTTGGCAGTCACCTCTGCCTGTTCACACCTCCGCCTGCCCGGATCTCCACTTAACTGAGGGGATTCTGTGTCTTATCGTATTCAACCTGTAGATTTCAGCCACGGCCTGTACGGACGTTTACGCCAGCAGGCGGGAAATGACTGGCAGGACTACGTTGCACATCCGTTTATTCAGCAACTTGCCCTGGGCACGCTGCCTGAACGCGCTTTCCGCCGCTATCTGACTCAGGATTATCTGTTCCTGATCCACTTTGCCCGTGCTTACGCCCTGCTGGTAAGCAAGCTGCGCACGCTGCCGGAGATGCGTGCTGCCACCGCCTCGCTAAATGCCATTGTCGCCGAACTGCCGCTGCACCTGGCCTACTGCGAAAGCTGGGGCATGAGCGAAGCGCAGATGATGAGTGAAGCGGAAGCAGCGGAAACCATGAATTACACCCGCTATGTACTGGATATCGGCCACTCTGGCGATGCCCTCGATCTGCTGGTAGCGCTGCTGCCGTGCGTTGCAGGTTATGCGGAGATTGGCCTGCGCCTGCTGCACGACCCCGGGACGCTGCTGGAAGGCAGCCCTTATGCCTCCTGGATCCGTAACTACGGCGATGCTGACTACCTTAACGGCGTGCGTGCTGCCCTCGATCTGCTGGAAAGCGTTGCCCGCCAGCGCGGGGCGGAGAGTCGCTTTAGTGAACTGTCTGAGATTTTCGTCACTGCCACGCGTCTGGAATCCGCCTTCTGGCAGATGGGACTTAACGCGGCCACCCCGACGTGATGGCGATTCACTCCGTTACCCCGCCCGGTATTCAGGTGCGCGATCTGACGCTGTGCTTCGGCCAGCGTCAGATCTTCGGCCCCCTCAGCTTTGATATCCCGGCCGGGCGTTTTGTCTCCTTGCTGGGTGCCAGCGGTAGCGGTAAAACCAGCCTGCTGAAGATTATCGCCGGGCTGGCAGCACCTGCATCCGGCACGGTGTGCGGCAGTGACGGCCTGCCGCTGCCGGGCCGTATCGCCTATATGGGGCAAAAAGATCTGCTCTATCCGTGGCTGTCGATTATCGACAACATCACCCTTGGTGCGCGCCTGCGTCGGGAAAAAGCTGATGCCGGGTGGGCGACACATCTGCTGGAACGCGTCGGGCTGCAAGGTCACGCAGATGACCATCCGGCCGCACTTTCAGGAGGGATGCGACAGCGTGCGGCGATTGCCCGTACGCTGTATGAACGCCAGCCGATTGTGCTGATGGATGAGCCGTTCTCGGCGCTGGATACGCTGACGCGGGCGAAGATTCAGACGCTGGCCGCCGAGCTGCTGGCCGACCATACCGTACTGCTGATCACACATGACCCGATGGAAGCCTGTCGTCTGAGCCATCATCTGCTGGTGCTCTCAGGCGCTCCTGCCGCGATAGATGACACTCATACCATTGGCGGCCTGCCGCCCCGCGCCGCAGACGATGCCGAACTGCTGAAAAGCCAGGGCGAGCTGATGCAGCAGCTGCTAAGGGCCGCAGAATGAGCAGTAAGATCACAACCAGCGCCCGCGGGCTGATCATATTCATCGGGCTGCTATTGCTATGGTGGCTGGCGACGTTAAGCGATATTCCCGCCTTTCTGCTGCCTTCACCCGCCGCTGTTGCCCGCGCCCTGTGGAATGGCCGCGCTTTTCTCGCTTATCACAGTCTGATTACCGCCTCGGAGGTGCTGATCGGACTGGTGCTGGGGGTGATGCTTGGCTCGCTTCTGGCGGTCGGCATGATTATCTTCCCCCGCCTGCAACGCTGGCTGATGCCGCTGGTGCTGACCAGCCAGGCGATCCCGGTATTTGCCCTCGCGCCGCTGCTGGTGCTGTGGTTTGGCTTTGGTATCAGCGCCAAAGTGGCGATGGCAGTGCTGGTCATTTTCTTTCCGGTTACCTCATCTTTCTTTGACGGTATGAGGCGGGTAAATCAGGACTATCTCGATCTGGCCCGCACCATGGGCGCTTCGCGCTGGTCGCAGCTGCGGCATATTCGCCTGATGGCCGCCCTGCCCGCTTTTGGCTCCGGCCTGCGTATGGCCGCCGCCGTGGCACCGATTGGCGCAATTATTGGCGAATGGGTGGGATCCGCTGAGGGACTGGGCTACGTCATGCTGAATGCCAATGC
Source organism: Erwinia sorbitola (assembly GCF_009738185.1). Taxonomy (NCBI): domain Bacteria; kingdom Pseudomonadati; phylum Pseudomonadota; class Gammaproteobacteria; order Enterobacterales; family Erwiniaceae; genus Erwinia; species Erwinia sorbitola. Next base: position 2,719,382 of record NZ_CP046509.1, read on the forward strand.
GCGGATGCAGACCGACCAGTGTTTCGCCGCGCTGTTTATCCTGGTGCTGATGACCGTATTACTCTGGGCGACTGTCGATGCCCTGCTTCACCGCCTGATTAACTGGGCACCTGAATAAGCGTTAATGACATTAAAATAATAAGGAATAGAGTATGTTAAAGAAAACCTGCGCTGCACTACTGCTCTGCGGAACCTTTACCTCACCGGCCTTCGCCAGTGAAAAGCTGACGCTGGTACTCGACTGGTATATCAACCCGGATCACGCGCCAATAATGGTCGCCGATCAGATCGGTGCCTTTAAAGCCGAGGGGCTGGATGTGAAGATTATTCCGCCATCGGATCCTTCCCTGCCGCCGCGCCTGGTGGCGGCTAAACAGGCCGATCTGGCTATTACCTATCAACCACAGCTGCACTTCTTCGCGGATGAAGGCCTGCCGCTGGTTCGCGTTGGCACCCTGATCAATTCGCCGCTCAATACTGTGATAACGCTGGATAAAAGCATCACCTCCCCGGCGGGCCTCAAAGGCAAGAAAATTGGTTATTCCGTCAGCGGAATTGAGCAGGCCACGCTCAACACCATGCTCCAGCAGGAAAACATCAGCCTTAAAGATACCCATCTGATTAACGTCAATTTCCAGCTTTCCAGTGCGCTGCTGGCGGGTCAGGTTGATGCGGTAATTGGCGGCTACCGTAATATTGAAGCGCAGGAGCTGAAGCTCCAGGGAAAAGATCCGGTGGTGTTTAACGTGGAAGATTACGGAGTTCCCGCTTATGACGAGCTGGTGATTGTCGCTAATCGCGATAACGTTAATGCAATAAAAGTGAAGAAATTCCTCACTGCATTGAAGAAGGGCAATGATTATTTGCAGGCGCACCCTGATGCGAGCTGGCAGCTGTTCGCTAAAGCACACCCGGAGCTGAACACCGAACTGAACCATATTGCCTGGCAGAAAACCCTGCCGTTGTTCGCGAAAGATCCGGCACATCTCGATGTAAAACGTTACGAAGCCTACGAGCAGTTCTTATTTGATAATAAGCTGATTAAGAAAATGACTCCCGTAGCGCAATACGCGGTAGAACTACGCTGAAAATGGGGCCAACCATGGGTAAACCCCGACCACATGGCTAACACTTTAGCCCGGACGCGCTGACGTCCGGCTATTGCTGGCCTGTACGGGTAAACCGGTGAAAACATGAGTTCATCGGGTCACACTTTTGCTGCGGAATACCACGCCGTTTTACCCGCCTGTACTGAAAAATCCATTAATACTTTTGTGGTATACCGATAACTCCTGTTTAAGTTACGTTTAACGAAACGTGAACAAAAATGATAATAATTATCATCTATCGACTGGCAGGGATATTTGTACCATGACTATGCTTAAAACCTTACCCGCTCTGTTGTTGGCTGCCATGCCTTCACTGGCGCTAGCCACCACCTATCCGCTCACCGTGACCGATATGGACGGGCAAAAAGTGGTGATCAACCATGAACCCCAGCGGGTAATATTGCAGGACGGACGTGAAATCCTGAGTCTGGCATTGCTGGATCGCGATAACCCATTCCGCCGGGTGGTCTCCTGGAATAACCTGATGAAAAAACAGGATACTGGCAGCTGGAATATGCTGAAGAAACGCTGGCCCGAGGCGGAAAAAATTCTCGATATGGGCTTTTCCGATCAGGGAGAAGTGAATCTGGAAACGGTCATCGCTAAACATCCCGATTTGATGATTGCCCAACTGCGTGCCAAACCTGCCCTGAAGCAGACAGGCGTACTGACGCAACTCAGCGCGCTAAATATTCCGGTGCTGTTTGTCGATGATGAGCTGCACCCGGTACAAAATACGGCTGCCAGCGTGACCCTGCTGGGTAAAGTGCTGAACCAGGAAGCCAATGCCAAAGCGTATACCGACTTTTACACGCAGAAGCTGAACGCCGTGCAGGCGGCCGTCAAAGATGTCTCGCCTAAGCCTGTCGTGTTTGTTGAGCCTATTGCCGGCGTTGGCGGCGGCGGCGAATCATGCTGCTTCACTCACGGGCATAACGGCTGGGGGGCGCTGATTGAAGCTACCGGAGCGAAAAATATTGGATCCGATCTGCTGCCCGGGACCAGCGGCACCGTAGCGGTAGAGAAAGTTATCAGTCTGAACCCGGATTACTACGTGATGAGCGGCTCAAAGCGCGGCGGTAAAGGCAACGCGGTGATCCCCCTGGGTTACAACACCGGGATAAGCGAAATTAAAGCCAGCTTCGATCGTCTGCGCGACCGCACTGGCGTGAAGGATATCCCGGCCGTCAAGGCAGGCAAAGTTGCAGCGGTGTATCACCACTTCTATAACCATCCTTACAACATTATTGGCATCGAAATGCTGGCGAAAGACTTCTATCCGCAACAGTTCAGCCATGTTGACCCTCTCGCTGACTATCACCAGATTATCCGTACCTTTACCAAACTGCCGGATGAGCCAATTAATATCGAATATCACCCGCAGTAATCTCCGTCCTGTCACGGCGATCCGCGCTGGCTACCGGCGCGGTCGTAACGCTTACTGCTGCAATCCCCGGTAATCCTGCTTTCCTTCCTGCGAAGCCGCTTCCAGTATGACGCTGAATATCTGCTAATAGCACTATTTGCCCATCCCTCCTCAAGCAATAACACGTAACTATCTGCTCGCACTTTCTTTTAAAACAGGCAGTTATCATAAAATGACACCAAACATCATTCGAAAGATAGCCTCTTGCCTTACTGTTGCATTTAAACTACACTCGGGAACATCAAGGATGAAATATCAGCTACTGCACTACCGGGATCATCGCGGAAACATTCCTCTGAAAAGATGGTTTCAGACGCTGAAAAATATGCGCATGATAGCCAGAATGAATACCCGCCTGAACCGGGCAGCTGAAGGGCATTTTGGCGACCATCGTTACTTACGTGACGGTATCTGGGAAATGCGCATCCATGAAGGGCCGGGATATCGGATTTATTATGCTGTGCAGCAACGCACAATCGTGCTGCTGCTGACCGGCGGCGATAAATCAACGCAAGAGGCGGATATCTCCAGGGCAATAGACTACTGGGACGATTTTCAATCGAGGTAAGGATATGCACAATAAAGCGATTGAGCATGACAGCGCTGTTATCGAAATGATTCGTGAGAATCCGGGATACGCGCAGGTCTACCTGCAAACAGCACTGGAAGAAATTTATGAGGACGGCGGTATCGGTGCCTTCCTTACTGCGCTGCGCCACGTGGTGAATGCCCGCGGCGGTATCAGCGAAATAGCAGCAAAGTCCGGCCTGTCACGCGAGCAGCTATACCGCACGCTCTCCGTTAAAGGTAACCCTACTATTAAAACCCTCACTGCGATTACTCGCGCAGCAGGTGTCCGCCTTTTTGAAGCGCCTGCCAGCGGCGCAAGTTAACCCGCGTTGCATTCGCAGGGGCATGCTGTGGCCTCTCACCTGAACAATGCTGACAATCTCACGGCATTCTGTGAGATTGTCAGCGACCAGTTACGGCAACACTGCCTCCGAAGATAGCCCACACGGATACTGTATCTCGCCGAAATGGATTCGACGATGGCTGATACGCTCGATTAATGCCTCATCGTGGCTGACCACCAGCAGGGCACAGTTTTGTTCTGCGGCCACCTCCACCAGCAGCTCAATGGTTTGCTGCTGTGTCAGCAGATCAAGGCGCGAGGTGGGTTCGTCGGCAAACAGAAAGACCGGATCCAGCAGCAGTACGCGCAGCAGAGCAAAACGCTGCAACTCGCCGCCCGATATCTCATCAGGATAACGATCCAGCAGCAGCGGTCGCAGCCTGAGCCGCGCCATCAGCAACGCAATGCGTTCACCGTTGAGATTATGACGTTTTACCACATCATTCAGCGCCTGACGCAGCGTCACGCGGGGTGCAAAGGCCGACGGCGGATCCTGGAAGATCTTCTGGTATTTCACCGCCGCCAGCGTGCGATCGCGCACCACATCACCGCTATCAGCGGCCAGCAGCCCGAGCAGAATATCGCCAAAGCTGCTCTTGCCGCAGCCGCTTGGCCCGGTAATGCCAATCACCTCCCCGGCATGAACGCGTAGCGACTGACCGCTGAACAGCTGTCGCCCGCCGCGGGCTTTACTCAGATTATGCGCTTCCAGTACTATCTGAGGCCCATGCGCTTTAGGTTGGCGAGCTGGCCAGCGTGCCGGATCTGCCGCCAGCAGCGCCTGAGTATAAGGATGCTGCGGCTCAGTCAGTACCTGCTGTGCACTGCCTCGCTCGACAATTTCCCCACGCATCATCACCGCCACTTCGCCACCAATCTGCCGGGCCAGCTCAATATCGTGGGTGATAGTCAGCAGTCCGCCTCCTGCACGCACTTCCTCCAGCAGCAGCGCGATAACTTCATTACGACGCGCCACATCCAGCCCCTTGGTGGGCTCATCGGCTACAATAATATTGGCGCCTCCAGCTCGCGCGGCGGCAAAAGCGACACGCTGCGCCATTCCGCCGGAAAGCGCCTGCGGCAGGCGGTCGGCAGCATCCGCCACACCCAACGCCGCCAGATCGCACAGGGCAGCATCCCGGGCCGGCGCTTTTTTCATGGCGCGCAGAAAACGGTAGCTCTCCGCCACCTGCTCTCCTGCACGCATGGTCGGATCAAGCGCCAGCCAGGGTTCCTGCGGCAAAATTCCCAGCCGGTGGCCCCAGAGCGCACGCGCCGGACGGCTTGCCAGCGGCAGCGTCTGGCCATCTGTGTGCAGCTGACCGCAGGCAATCAGCCCCGGAGGAAGCGTGCCAATTACCGCCTGGGCCAGCAGGCTTTTACCAGATCCCGTTTCGCCTAACAGCGTAAACGGCTGACCGGCGCGCAGTGAAAATGACAGCGGCTGTACCGCCAGGTCACCGCCGTGGACGGCCACCTGTTCTATATCCATCAGCATCATGCTTTCTCTCTTCCTGCCAGCAGCAGCAGGCTTAATACCAGTAAAAACACCACCATCACCGGCTGCAACAGCGCATAGGGCGCTTCTTCATAATACGGCAGCAGTTCAGTCATCATCAGCCCCAGTTCCGGCGTGGGCGGCCGGACGCCAACGCTAACAAAACCCAGCGCCGCAATCGCCATAATTGCGCTGGCAGCACCAAATGCCGCCACGGTCAGCACCACCGGAGCCATCTCCGGCCATAGATGGCGGCGGAAGATCAGCCAGGGACTCAGACCGAGCAGGCGCGAAGCCTGTACCGCAGGTGAAAGAAGTAATGGACGGGCAATCGCACGGCTGATACGGAAATACTCTACCCATAGCAGCAGCGAAATCCCGATGTAGAGCATCAGGGCGGAGTCCGGCACCAGCGCGGTTAATAGCAGCACCAGCAGCAATCCCGGCAGCGCAAGAAACGTATCGGCGAGCAGCGAAACGCCGCGATCAACCGCACCGCCGCGCCAGGCCGCCAGCACTCCGAGCAGAATGCCGGGGATCATCGCGCTCAGAACGCTTATCAGTGCCAGCCCCAGCGACAGGCGGATCGCCGCGGTCAGACGGGCAAACAGCGAACGCCCGAGATGATCATAACCAAAGGGTGCGCTGAGATCGGGCCATTGCAGCGCCAGCATCAGTTTTTGCCGCAGCGGATCCTGTGGCCACAGCAGCGGCAGGACAAAAGCAAATACCACCAGCAGTAACAGCAGCCCCGCTCCGGCGCGCTGCGCCAGCGAACTGCGGCGCACAATATTCATCATCATGGGTTTTTCCTCCGCGGATCCAGCCAGTAACAGAGCCCGTCACTCAGCGTATTAAGCAGAACAAACATCAGCCCCATAATCAGAGCCGTTCCCTGAATCATCGGTACATCACGGGCGAAAATTGCATGTACCAGCGCGTGACCGATACCCGGCCAGGCAAACAGCGTTTCCACCACTATCACGCCTTCAATCAGGTAGATAAACTGCACGCTGAGATACGTCACCAGCGGCACGCTGACGTTACGCAGCCCGTGCTGCCAAAAAAGCTGAGACTCTGTCAGCCCTTTAGTGCGGCCAAACTGATACCAGGCTGAATCTGTTACCTGACGCATAGCATTACGCGCCACCCGGCTGGAAACCGCCGCCAGCCCGAGCGCCAGCGTCAGCGCAGGCAGCAGCACATGCTGCACCTCCCCATAGCCAGCTGCGGGCAGCCAGCCAAGGCCCAGAGCAAAAATCAGTACCAGAATCAGCCCCAGCACAAAATGCGGTAGCGCGCGCAGGGAGGTGGAGATCGCCAGCAGCAGACGATCCAGTTTTCCGCCGGGAGCAAGCCCGGCCAGGATCCCCAGCGGCGGGCCGAGCAGCAGTGACAGCAGCAGTGCCACCGCCGCCAGCAGCAGAGTCTGCCCCAGCTGATGGTTAATCTCTTCCATCACCGGCGCACCCGACACCAGCGAATTGCCAGGATTAACGTGCAGCAGCTGGATAAACCAGTCCGCCAGCGCCTGCCAGGCCGGGCGATCCAGCCCCAGCTCCTGCTGAACCGCGCTGGCCGCAGAGGCGTCAACACGGTCGTAGCCATAACGCCCGGCGGCGATACGCCAGGCAATATCCCCCGGCAGAGAACGCATCAGCACAAAGGTAAGGCTCCCTACTAACAGCGCCACCATACCGGCCTGCAACAGGCGGTAGCCAAGTATCCGGATCATTCACTCCACCTCATGTTCTCCAGCCCGAAAGTGCGCTCGAAGGGGTCGAGTGTGGCTCCGCTCAGACGTTTTGATACGGCGGCCGTCTGCTGATACCAGGCTACCGGAATCGCCGGCAGCTCAGTTTGCAGGATGCGCGTCAGCTGCTGGCGTTCAGTCTGGCTTTTTGCCACATTGCGACCCTGTACTAAGTCGGCCAGGGTTTGATTAAAGGTGGCGTTGCTCCAGTTCATGGCCCCCCAGTCTCCGCCCTGCGGCGCATAGTCCTGTAACAGCGTACCAAGCAGATCCGGCGTCAGCGCAAAGTTACGAGCAACCAGTGCCAGCTCCAGCGTACCGTCATGATGTTTTGCGGCGATTTCCCCAGAGTTGGTGGTGTTGATTGTCAGCTGAATTCCCACATCCCTGAGCTGCTGCTGGATAGCGGCAGCAATCAGCGGCAGCTCAGGACGATCCGGATAGGTAGTCAGCGTCAGTGTGAACGGCTGGCCATTGCGTTGCAGAATGCCATCGGCACCCGTTTTCCAGCCGAGCTCCTCCAGCAGCGCCTGTGCCTGCTGCGGCTGATAGACCAGCGGGGTCAGGCCGGGGTTATGCCACTGAGCGACAGAGGGAGGGAAAAGCTGATCGGCCGCAGCCGGATAGCGCAGAATGGCGCGCGCAATACCCTGGCGATCGAGGGCCATACTTAAGGCCTGGCGCACGCGCGCATCATTCAGTAACGGGTGCCCTGCGTTCACCTTCAACAGCACGCTACGCGGAATTGAGACCGCCATCAGCTCTATTTTGCGGTTGTTTTTCAGGCGGCTGCGGCTGGCGGGATCGAGATTTAACACCATATCGGCGTTACCACTCTCGGCCAGCAGTGCACGGGTTTCAGCACGGCCAACAGCCATATAGCTGGCCTGTTCGATGGCGGGCGCATGGCCCCAGTAGTCGTGAAAACGTGTCACTGTCAGCTTCTGCGGCGCCTGAAGTGACGTCAGGCGATACGGGCCGCTGCCAATAATCTGCACCACTTTATGTGAGTTGTCATACGAGGCGGGCGCAAGGATCTGAGCGCGGTTCTCTGCCAGCATACTGAGCAATGGCGTAAATGGCTGGCTAAGGGTGATCAGCACCTGTCCATTCTCAGCACGGATAGCGGTAACAGGGGCTTTATCCAGCAGGCCTGGCTTACTGCGTGATACCTCCAGCGCGTTCACTACGCTTTCCGCACTTAATGCACTGCCATCATGGAATTTTACGCCCGGGCGCAGGGTAAAGCGCCATAGCCGGCCGTTGTCGGAAACGCTCCAGTTCGTCGCCAGACCTGGCAGCGGCTGACCGCTGCTGTCGGCATTGACCAGGGTTTCAACAATCGACATTTTTAAGAAGATATCGCCAGAGAGCGTGGGATCGGTGCCTTTGATTTCAAAAGGGGCAACCAGCGTGGCGATGCGCTCAGGGGCGGCGCTGGCCGGGAGAGCAGCCGCAGCCAGCATCAAAACCAGCAGCGGCGGGCGTACAAATTTTTGCATCAGTGTATCAATCCTTTATCCAGAGAAATGGAACAACGCAGGCTGCCGCCCGCGCTGCGGATGATAACTGTTACTTTATAACATTACAATTGGCAATCTGTGGTTACAATTCCCCCACTTTCATGGGGGAATATTCTCAGGATTGCCGCAGGTTACTGGCAGGCGTCGGTGGATAGACCACGTCCACTTCACCGTCCAGCGGCATTACCGGTGAGGTCATTTTCCCCTGCCCTTCACCATATTTATGCTGCAGTGCGCGCTGCATTTCATGAAGGATTTCACCATCCAGTTTGTAGTGGCGCAGATAGATCCACAGGGTAAGAATAAAGAACAGCAGCGGCAGGCCAATCATAATTCCCTGCATACCCATAATGGTATTCGCCGACTGCTGTACGCCAGGCACATAGCCCACCACGCCAAGCATCACACCTATCAGCAGCCCGGCAAATGCCGCTCCGGCTTTCACCACCATGGTCTGAACTGAGAAAGCGATGCTCTCAATGCGCACGCCGAGGGCGTAGTCGCCGTAGTCCACGGTATCTGCCACCATAATGACCAGCATCACCCAGAAGAAGGCTCCGCCAATATTAACCAGAATGCCGGATAGCGAAATCAGCGTTGCACTTTGTGGGGCGTAGATACCCACTGCCAGCAGCAGCAGACAGCTCATCACCGGCAGTACCGAGGCACTGATCCAGATTGCCCGCCGTGAGAAGCGCGCCACCAGTTTCGGGAAGCAGAGAATCGCAATCAGATTGGCGATCCCGGCGTACATCATGTACCAGGGGAACAGCTCCGCCCGGCCTACTACATAGGTAAAGTAGTAGATGGCAAACGCGGTAATAACGTTATGCGCCAGGTTCCATGCCAGCGCCATCAGCAGCAGCGCGAACAGCGGTCGGTTGAGGAAAATCATACTGAGAACGGCTTTAATGGTGGTCTGTTCTGCGCTATTCGGCACGGCGGAGGAGGAGTACTTCTCCTCGATATTACGCAGCGTAATAATCGCCGAGAGAATAAAGAACACCACCAGGATGAGCGAGAACAGCATAAACCCCTGGCCTTTATTGCCATCACCGAGGTAGTTCACCAGCGGCAGGCCGATCACACCGGTGGTGTACCCCGCCAGACTGGCAAAGAAACGCGGCCAGGGGATCAGCGCTTCACGTTCGCGCTTATCGAGGGTGATACACGGCACCAGAGACCAGAACGGCACATCCATCAGGGTATAGGTAAAGCCCCACAGCAGGTAGGTGGCCCAGATCCAGGCAATCAGCGCCCCGCCCTCAAAATGATGGGCACAAAATACCGACACCAGCACCACCGAATTGCTCAGGGTACCAATAAGTATCCAGGGCTTAAACTTACCCCACCGGGTGCGGGTACGTTCGACAATCCAGCCCATCACCGGGTCAAAGAAAGCATCCAGAATTCGTGCCACCAGAAACAGCGAGGCCACCATACTGACTGATACCCCGACCACATCGGTGTAGTAGTACATCAGGTACATATAGATAATGCCGATGGCAAAATCCTTGCCGAAAGCACCCAGCCCGTAGCTGATTTTTGTTTTTACTGAAACCGTCATCGCGATCCATCCCCGCCAGTGTCATCGTAAATGGCGGCCTCCGCTGAGGTCGCCACAAGCCAAAGATCTGCTTCCGTTACAGGAATTAACGATATGCGGGCAGCCAGTCGCCGTGAGCGGCGATCAGTTCATCGCAAAGTTTTACCGTGTCATCTATCGACAGCTCGGCGGAGGTGTGCGGATCAAGCAGCGCAGCGTGATAAATATGCTCTTTTTTCTGCGTCACAGCGGCCTCAATGGTTAAGAGCTGGGTATTAATATTGGTGCGATTGAGCGCTGCCAGCTGCGGTGGCAAATCGCCAACATAGCAAGGTGTGACACCCTGCCCGTCCACCAGGCATGGCACTTCCACGCAGGCTTCGGCCGGCAGGTTGGTGATCAGACCATGGTTCAACACGTTACCGCCAATTTTGTACGGCACGTCGGTCTCCATCGCCTCTATCATCCAGGAGGCGTATTCGTGGCTGCGGGCGTGGCTGAGGTTCTCATTTTGCGTCAGCTTATCGCGCTGCTGGTGCCAGCGATCGATCTGCTCAATACAACGACGCGGATACTCATCCAGCGGAATATTAAAGCGCTCAATCAGCTCAGGATAATGACGCTTGATCCAGTACGGCATATATTCCGCATTGTGTTCGGATGACTCGGTAACGTAGTAGCCAAATACGCGCATGATTTCGTGACGCACCATATCGTCGTGCTTTTCGGTCAGGGCCAGCGCACGGCGTTTGATCTCCGGATAGATATCCTCACCATCGCGGGTGATATTCAGCAGCCAGGCCATATGGTTAATTCCGGCGATCTGCCATTTCACCCCGTCAGTGGACATATCAACGGATTTAAGCAGGGTTTCGGCGCAGACCTGCACGCTGTGGCATAAGCCAACGGTTTTGATGCCCGTGTGTCTGAGCATCGCTCCGGTCAGTGACGCCATCGGATTGGTGTAGTTCAGCAGCCAGGCATCCGGACAGACCTCCTCCATATCGCGGGCAAAATCCAGCATCACCGGAATGGTGCGCAGGGCGCGGAAGATGCCGCCAATGCCGAGGGTGTCAGCAATGGTCTGGCGCAGGCCATATTTTTTAGCAATTTCAAAGTCAGTAATCGTACAGGGATCGTAGCCGCCAACCTGAATGGCATTAATCACATAGCTGGCCCCCTGTAACGCACGGCGACGCTGTTCCACACCGGCATATTTCTCAATGCGCGCTTTCCCCTGGCAGAGATTGGCGTTGAGATTATTCAGCATCTGCCACGAGTCATTAAGGCGTTCTGCATCAATATCATACAGAGCGATATCCACCTGCTGCAACGCGGGCGTCGCCAGAATATCTCCCAGTACATTTTTCGCAAATACCGTACTGCCTGCCCCAAGAAATGTAATTTTCATTGCCTATCCTTCTGAACCAGTGAGATGAAGTTGCACTCACTCTAGGCAGCGTGCGTTCGCCTGCCTATGTCATTTTTTGACATTGATATGGTGAAAAACGACTGCCAGATTGAACTGTGATCTGGCTCGCTAATTACCGGCTCTGGTAGTCAAAATAAAGGTGCGATATCACAAACTGATATAATCCGGTGCTGTCCTGTGAAGATAAGCTGCTGTAATAAGATGAAAATAAACAGGAAGACGTCATGCAAAAAGATATTCACCCCGATGATATCGCCCAGTTTGGACTGAATATTTATCAGTACGGCCATGAAGTCTGCGCCAGTCAGCACAGCTATGGCCCGGCGGTACGCCAGCATTATCTTTTACATTATGTGATAAGCGGCGGTGGGACGTTATTCAGTGGCAATCAGCGCTGGCCGGTGCGTCAGGGAGAAGCGTTTCTTATCCATCCACACGAAATCACCACCTACACCGCAGATAAGCAGCGACCATGGGAATATATGTGGGTGGAAATGGACGGGTTAATTGCTGTGCGCAGCCTGGAGAAATGCGGGTTACGCCGCGATATGCCGGTCTACCGGCCAAAAGAGAATGGTTTACCCTGCCCGGTCTATCCCTGGCTGCAACAGCTGATGGCGCAGGATCCGGTACATTCGCTGCGCATCGCCGGGCTGACCTGTCTGTTCCTTGATGCGCTGATCGCTAACGCGCGCCACGCGGGGAGCGATGACTCAAGCTGCGGGAATAAGCATCTGGACAGTGCGATACAGTTTATTGAGCGCCACTATCATCGTAACCTCACTATTGGCGAAGTCGCCGACTACTGTAATATCGACCGCAGCTACCTTAGCCGTCTTTTTCAACAACAGTTTGGCTATGGGCCGAAACAATACCTGCTGTTGCTGCGGATGGAGGTTGCTACCTCGCTGCTATCCGATCCTGGCCTGCCAATAAAAGTTATCGCTTATTCACTGGGTTACACCAGCCAGATGCAGTTTGCTAAGGTATTTCAACTCCATTTTCGCTGCTCTCCCACCCAGTGGCGGCGCGAGAGAGCCTGTCCGGCCTGATAAGCGGCTGAGATTCTGCCATACTCTCTGGCACTGCCCGGCTCCGGGCCGGATTATTGTCACCGTGAGGCGCCCGATGAATACTGAACTCAGCCCATCCCCTGCCTACAGCCAGCTGCATACCGCACTGATGGAACAGCGTTCCCGGGTGCAGTCAGCTGAGGTGATTCAAACCATAAATCGCGCTTTACTTGCCGGGGAGCGGGTCAGCGCAGCGTTTTATGACCTCAGCCTGCTTAAGCTATTGCAGCAGCGCAAAATCCAACCGCTGATTACCCCTGAAACCGGGGACGAGATAGCGGCCTTTATTGCCGAGCTGAAACCGGTAATACCTGCAACGCTCGACGATGAAACCCAGTTTTGTGAGTTGCAGCAGCGGGTGAACCATCTGAGTGAGCATTTTCACTGGCAGTATGCCAGCCTGCCGCTGGTGCAGAATGCCCTGTTTGTACGCACCTGGCAGCACTGGCAGCAGACGCTGGAGACGCTGTTTAGCGCCGGAGATAACGCCACGGTATTTGCCCGTCTTGAGCAGGTAATAAGGGATTCCAGCGGTAAAATACCGGTACTGGGAGAGGCGCGTGAACTCTATCGCGCGCTGGAGGGGCTACTGGTGAGCTGTCGACAAAAAGCATCAGAGAACAGCGCTGAAGAGGATGCGCTGGCGGGATATGTTGCCGCTACGGATATTGCCACCCGGGGGATTATCACCTTCGGTGCCACCGCCGAGACAGTATTACGCGGCCGCCCGTTACCAACAGAAGCCGAGCTGAAAAACCGCATTAAGCAGCTTCACACCAGCGTTACTGACCGCACTCACCCGTGGTTTTCAACCCTGTAATTCCGGTTGCATCGTCGCCATCGCCGAATTATCCACCAGGAGCAGAGCATCCTGTTATCTGGAAGTATACAGAGAGCGCTCCAGGCGCTACTCTGGCGGCGGTTTCCACAGAGAATTATGGATATAGACTCGCTATGCCAGCCCCCGTCAAACGCAAGAACGATCCGGAAGGTTTAAAGAAACGCATCCTCGCCAGCGCCCTCACCACCTTTGCCGCCTATGGTCTCCAGGGGGCGCGCATGGAACAGATTGCCGAGGATGCGCAGACCACCAAACGCATGGTGGTTTATCACTTCACCAATAAAGAACAGCTCTATATCGACGTGCTGCATATGGTTTACCGCGAGATCCGCCAGCATGAAAGCGGGCTGAATCTGGCGCAGATGTCGCCAACTCAGGCGATTGCCCGTCTGGCCGAGGCCAGCTTCGACTACCATATTTCACATCCCGACTTTATGCGTCTGATCTGTAGCGAAAACCTGATGCGCGGCCGCTATATCAGCCAGTCAGCAACCATCAAGATGCTGAATCAAAGTGCGCTGGATGTGCTGGATGCGGTGCTGAGTCGCGGTAAGCAGAATGGCGAGTTCGATGCTAAGGTAGCGACGGTGGATGTTCACCGCCTGATCAGCAGCATCAGCTTCCACAACGTTGCTAACCATTACACCTTTAATGCCCTCTTTGGCGGCAACGAAACCGAGCAGCAGAGCATTGCGCGCAACCGGCAGCTGGTGGTCGATGCCACGCTGCGCTATCTGCGCCCGACGGCTTAAATCTGTACAAGAGTTTTTGCCTCGTACAAATAAATCGTCCCGTTATGCAGCTATAACGGGCTTTTTCGTCTACGCTTAATGCTGGCTTAACCCTCCCTTTTTCTTTATCCATTCATCCGTTATTGTCCTGAACAGGAGCTGTCGATGACTCGCGAACCCTCCGGCTATCCACGCCGTCAGCCGCATCTTTCGCCCCATGAGACTTCCTTATGGAACTGGGCGCAGAACGCCACGCTGGCAAAAAAAACCCAGCAGGCCTGCCCCGCCAGCGAAAGCGATCTCCAGATTCTGCTGCAGCATCATCGCGGTCAGGTACGCGTGATGGGTCGCCGCATGTCCCCCGGCCGGATGCTGGCAGTCGGTGAAAACGACGACTTGCTGATCGATACCTCAGCACTGCGGGGCTTTATCAGCAGCGATGAGCACAGCGCGACCTTCGCTGGCGGCACGCCGCTGCACGAGGTGTATGAACAGCTGAAAGCGATGGGCCGGATTCTCCCCGCATCGCCGGGAGTGATTGATGCACAGACCCTCGCCGGGGCGCTGGCTACCGGCACCCACGGCCAGGGCTTACAGCAGAGCAGCATCGGTGATGAGGCTCTGAGCATCCGCATGGTGCTGGCTGATGGCCGCATTGAGACGTTTGATCGGCAACATCCCTGGTTTCCTGCGGTACAGCTCGGCCTCGGCTGCCTTGGCGTTGTAACGGCGGTAACGCTGCGTACCCAGCCCGCGAAGGTTTACACCTGTTTTAAAACAGCCGTCAGTGCAGATACGCTGGAGAGCGACCTGCTGACGTGGAACCGTGATTACGTGATGAGCAAAGCCTGGTGGTTCCCTGAGGAGAACCAGGTGCACGTATGGGCAGCCCGTGAAGCCAATGCGGAAGAGCAGGCGCAGTATCAGGCAAATCACGGCGATCTGGTCGAGCAGCAGCAGACCAGCGATGCGATGAACCAGACCATCGACCAGACGCTGGAGCATATGCGCAGCGATACGCAAATCACCGATGAGAACGGCAAACCCTTCCGCACCGTGACCCGCTTTAAAGACTTTTCCGACGTCACCGGTGATGTCTATCAGGTGTTCTGCCGGGGTATTGCTACCCCGCAGATTAATGTTGAAATTGCGATCCCGCTGGCACGGGCCGGAGCGGTTATCGCCCGTATAAAACGCTGGCATGCGGAGACGCAGCCGCATATGCACTATCCGGTGATCCTGCGCTGTACCGGGGCATCCGAAAGCTGGCTCAGTCCCGCTTACCAGCAGGAGAGCTGCTTCTTTGGCTTTGTAATTTACTACGCTGAAGATGGTTCACTCTCTCCGGAAGGGGTGGCGTTTTTGCGGGCGGTGGAAAAGCTGCTGGCGGAAGAAGGGGGACGTCCGCACTGGGGGAAATATTTCGATGCCTCGCTGTATAACTGGGCGAAAATCTATCCGCAGTGGCAGGCCTTTTCTCAGGTACGCGAAGCGCTGGATCCTCAGCATACCTTCGGCAATGATTTCAGCCAGCGGCTGCTGGATCAGGGAGCAGAGCAATGAAAGCATGGGCAACACTACTGACGCAGCCTGATTATCTTATCGGCGTTCGCGCTTTGCAGGCATCGCTGCTTGCCGCAGGCACCCGCTATCCACTGGTGGTGATGGTGACAGAGAATATTGATGGCCCCGCGCGCCAGCAGCTGGAGCAGGAAGGCTGCCTGCTGCGTGACGTTGCACCGCTGCGCCCGAATCCGCAGTTGCAGGAGAGCTACGCCAATGCGCGTTTTTCTGAGGTTTGGACCAAGCTGGCAGCCTGGACGCTGACAGAGTTCGAACGCGTGGCTTTTCTCGATGCGGATATGCTGGTAACGCAGAATATGGATGAGCTGTTTTCCCTGCCGCTGGCTGACGGTAATATCGCTGCCTGCCACGCCTGCCGCTGTAATCCCAACAGGATTGCCAGCTATCCGCCGGATTGGGTGCCGGAAAACTGTTTCTACAGCTGGTGCGAAGGCGTGGATAATGTTGAGCAGCCTGGCAAGGTTGATAACTACCTCAACGGAGGCTTTCTGCTGCTGACGCCCGATCGTGGGGTGTTTGATCGGATGCTGGCACAGCTGGCCGCACTGGACGATCTCTCTGCTTATCTGTTTGCCGAGCAGGATTTTCTTAACCAGTTCTATCTTGGACGCTGGCAGCCGCTGCCGTATATCTACAACGCACTGAAAACCCTGCCCCATCAGCACCCGCACATTTGGGATCAAGAGCGGGTGAAGAATATCCATTACATTATTGATAAACCCTGGGAGAAACAGCCCGAACCAGGCGACCGCTACTACGCGTTAAATCAGCGCTGGTGGCAGGTGGGTGCCAGGCTTTAATCTGCACCGGTAAATGGCCGGATTGAGCTGGCATCGCGCGGCAGAGAACGACGCATGATCAGGCCAGCATAAAAGGACGCTGGCCGTTTAAGGTTGGCTCAGTCCGGCTATCTCTCCGGCACAAACAGCGGGACGGGCTGTCCGCTGATATAGCGCTTGCGCAGCTTCGCAGAGATATGATCCATCACCATTACAATCACTACCATAATCAGAGTGATAAACATCACCACATCCCAGTTCCACAGGCGCATATTCTCCGCATAAACCAGCCCAATGCCCCCTGCTCCTACAAACCCCAGCACCGCGGCTGAACGGGTATTTGACTCAATCTGGTAGAGGCTGAGGGCGAGAAAAGCGGGGAACGACTGAGTAAAAATAGCGTAGCGATGCTTTTGCAACGTGTTCGCCCCCACCGCATTCAGCCCGCGACCCGGCGAGCGCTCCACCGCTTCGTGCCCTTCGGCATACAGTTTTCCCAGCAGACCGACGTCCTGCATAATAATCGCCAGTACCCCGGCCAGCGGCCCCATGCCCACGGCGCGTACGAAAATCAGCCCCCAAATCGCCATATCTATACCGCGCAGGATATCCAGAATACGACGCACCAGCAGCGCAACCGGCCGCAGCAGCGGAGATGCCATTACGTTGCGGGCGGCAAGAAATGAGAGCGGCAGTGCCAGCAGCGTAGCGGTCAGCGTCCCGGCAAAGACGATGGCGATGGTGATAAATATCTGGCTGAAGTAATAGGCGAACGGCCAGTTCGCCACATCATGCCAGACAAACATGCGCATAAAGTAGTGCGCCAGCTGGCCTAAACCGAGGGTCAACTGTGACCAGCTGATACCAAACTGGGTAAAGAAAAAAACGTAATAGAGCAGGATCGCCGCCGCAATCAGCCCGACACGTCGCAGATAGCTACGCTGTATCGTAAACAGCGCCTGATGCTGCTGTTTCATCCCTTCCAGCCTGTCACTGCCAATTAATCCAATCATGTACGGTTTCCTTCCACAACGCGCCGACGCACCCGTCCGGAGAACATATCCAGCAGCGAGACCACCACAATAATCAACAGCAGCGTCATGCTCACCTGATCGTAACGGTCGAGTTTGATATTGGTCATCAGCTCCTGGCCGATACCCCCGGCGCCCACCAGCCCAAGAATGGTGGACTGACGGAAATTAACCTCAAGGCGCATAAAGCCATAGGAGAGGAAGATCGGCTTCACCTGCGGCCACAGGGCAAAACGCATGCGCTGTAATGCCGAAGCCCCAACGCCGGTCAGTCCTCGCACCGGTTTGTCCGATGCGCTCTCTATCGCCTCATAAAACAGCTTGGTCAGGCTGCCGATGGTGTGCAGCGCCAGCGCCAGAAAACCAGGGATCACGCCGATGCCGAACGCCATCACAAACATGACCGCCCATGCCAGCTCCGGCATGGTGCGCAGAAACGCCACCGCCGTGCGAATGGCGAAACTCAGAGTGCGCGGAGTCTGGGTATTGCTGGCCGCAAAAAAGGCCAGCACCCCCGCCACCATCACCGACACCAGCGTGGCAGCCAGCGCCAGCTGTAGCGTTTCCCAAATCAGCGGCAGCTGAATATGCAGACGATAGCCCCAGTAAGCCAGCGAACCTTCGGTATGGCCGTCGGCAAACAGCAGGGAAAAGTGGAGTACCGGGATGGTTTCAGCCAGGTAATCGAAAAAGTGCGGCAGCGACACCCAGATAGTGTGCAGATTAAATTCAGCCATATGGCCGGAGGCAAGATAGAGCACCAGCAGGGTTAAAGACCACAGCAGCGTGTCGCGCTTCTGTTTGCCGCGTATCTGCTGGTAATAGCGTTCAAAATCGGGATGCGTCATGCGGATACCTGAGTGCAGGGCCGGCCGCAGCCAGCCCTTATCAGTGGAGAAGAGAACGGGTAATTAACGTGCTTTTGTCAGCGCACGCTTCATATCGATAATCGCCTGATAATCAGCCACGGTTGCCGGGCCGATGTGTTGAGCACCGCCGACGGCTTTGATAAAGCAGCTGTGCTGTTCGGTATCCAGCTTTTTAATGGCGGCGATCAGCTTCGCCTTAAAGTCAGCGGGCAGCTTGTTGCTGACCAGCACCGGGCCGTTCGGGATCAGCGGCGACTGCCAGATAATACGGATTTTCTTCATCAGATCCGGTTGACCCGCGCGGATCATGCGGGTGAACGCGCCGCTGGTGTAGCCGGTGTTGTAATCACCGATCATCGACGCCCAGGTCACCGCACCGTCAAACTGACCGTTCAGCACGCCCAGCACATCCTGCTCGTGGCCGCCGGAGAAAGTTACGCTGGAGAAGTGGCCGTGATATTTATCGTCCACCGATCCGCCAAACTCTTTTTTAAAGCTCTCATTGGGGATCAGGAAGCCCGAGGTGGAGTCGGGATCCGCCATACCGAAAGATTTACCCTTCAGATCGGCCAGCGTTTTGTACGGGCTGTCGGCTTTTACCACCACTACCGAATGATAACCGCGAGATTTATCGGCATCATCCACCACAATTCCCACCACATCCACGGCTTTCGGGTCATTGATATAGACCGATGCGTAGGATGACGGTGACATACTCAGCACCATATCCACTTTGCCGCCGATCAGGCCCTGAATCACGCCAGAGTAGTCAGAAGAGTTACGCAGTTTAGTATCAACATTCAGCTCTTTATCGAAGAACTCTTTCACGCACTGGTTATCGCCGATCTGCTGCGTGGCGTTCTGCCCGCCGAGAATGCCTAAGTTCAGCTCTTTTGGTGCGTCAGCTGCATAAACGTTTGCTGCCATAACACTACTGATTACCGCTGCGAGAAGTATTTTTTTCATTGCTGAGTTCCGTGTCCCATAAAAGTGTTATTACCCGTCATTCCTGGCGCTGTGGCGTCAGGCGTGATGGGGATCGTTAAGTTGAGAGTTTTCGTCGCCGTACAATAAATGCAGATGATCATCAGTCAGTTCTGACGGATGGCCGTCAAACACAATGCGGCCCTTAGCAACGCCAATGGCACGCGTACAATACTCTTTCACCAGCTCTACCGAGTGCAGATTGACCATCACGCTGATGCCGTTACCACTTACCTGACGCAGCACATCCATAATGCGGCGGGTATTTTTTGGATCGAGGGAGGCTACCGGCTCGTCGGCCAGCAATATTTTGGGGTTCTGCATCAGGGCACGGCAGATCGCTACCCGCTGCATCTGCCCGCCGGAGAGGTTTTCCGCACGCTGCAAAGCCTGCGGCAGCATGTTCAGCCACTCCAGCAGCCCGATGGCACGGGCGCGATCTTCATCGGTGAAGATTTTAAAAAATGATTTTAGCGTCGAGGTCTGACTCAGGCGGCCGAGCAGAACATTGGTGAGCACATCCAGCCGCGGTACCAGGCAGAAGTCCTGAAAAATCATGCCGCAATCGCTGCGCCACTGGCGCATTTGCCGGGTGTTCAGCTCAACGATGTTCTGCTGTTTACCATCTTCATTAAAATGCAGGACAGCCCCTTCGCTGGCCGGGAGGGTGCCATTCAGCACATGCAGCAGGGTGGATTTTCCTGCGCCGCTGCGGCCAATCACCGCCACCAGCTCACCCGCGTGCAGGTCAAAGTTGATATCCTGCAACACCCGTGCCTGCGTGCCGTAAGCTTTTCCCAGCCCCTGTACTGCCAGCACTTTTGCACGGTGTTTTTCGTGCGGCAGCGCCTGCTGCTGGTGGGCAATTTTTAATAGTGCCTGTGCCATGAGTGATCCGTTATCAGGTTACGCGTTATCCGCTGTGCGCCCTATTAACCACGTGTGCGATGAAAGTTTAATGACAAAGGAGTGATGGAAGCGTGACAGGTGAAATTTTGCCACGCCAGGGAAGCGTATTCAGGGAGTTAATTATTGCCGGAAATCGTTGCAGATGGTTTCGTTTTACCAACTGGTGGGCAGATGCAGGCGCAAGGCCTGCCTTGTTCTGAGCTGTTTTGAGCTGTCCTGCGCTGATGGGGCATTTATCTCACAGCCGCCCCCTCCCTTGCGCTAATAACGCTGAAAAACCCTTTAATGTTTCACTTAATGCTCCATCATTACTCAACGTCACACATTCTGCCGCTACCGGCCCGGCGGCACGCTGCAACCGCTGGATAATAGCCGTTTCATCCTCGCGGCCACGCTGGCGCAGGCGGCCGGCCAGAACTTCCGCCGACACCTGCAAACAGACCGGCAATAGCCGATCGCCATAGCGCTGCCGCGCAGCCGCCAGATGAAGCCTGGAGCCGTTGACTACCACATCCAGCCCGTTGGCCAGCCACTGGTCGATCTCAATACCCAGCGCATAGTAAAACTGGTGTGCCTGCCAGCTCAGGGCGAACAAACCATAATCACGCCGCCGCCGGAATTCATGTTCGCTCAGGGCAATATGGTTCTCGCCCCCGGCGCTGGCACTGCGGGTGATATAGCGATGGGCAATCACCAGCCGTTCCGGCGCACATTCGCGCAATGCCAGCAGCAGGCTGTCCTTGCCGGAGCCGGAAGGCCCCATCAGCCAGATCAGCCGCCCCATCAGAATACCTTCCTGCCCTGCGCCCAGACGCCGGAGACATAGACCTGGTCACGATGCTGGCGCACCAGCACCAGATCGGCGCGTTTCCCCTCGTCAATCACGCCGCGATCGTCAAGACCAATGGCGCGGGCGGGGTTACGTGTTACCAGCGCCACCGCCGCAGGTAATGTCATGCTGTTACGATCGTCAGCGGCAAGGCGGAAAGCCGCGTCCAGCAGGCTGGCAGGGTAGTAATCCGAAGATAGAATATCCAGCAGGCCAAGCTGTGCCAGTTCGCTGGCGGCGACGTTGCCGGAGTGCGAACCGCCGCGCACGATATTTGGTGCGCCCATCAGCACCTGCAAACCCATCTCGCGTGAGGCATATGCCGCATCTTCGGTGGTGGGAAATTCGGCGATAACGCTGCCTACTGCTTTTGACTCCACCACATGCTCACAGGTGGCGTCATCATGGCTGGCAAGCGGGATATGATACTGTCGGCACCAGGCGGAGATCGCCTCGCGGTTTGGCGCTGACCAGCGTGCGGCAAGGCGCAGCTGATCGGCCTGATACTCATCAAGCTGCCGATCGCTGAGTTGATATTTGCCGCCAAAATAGGTGCGCCATGCCGCCAGCGACACGTACTGACGCTGGCCGGGTGAGTGATCCATCAGCGATACCAGCGACAGCGCCGGGTTACACATCAGCTGCTCAAACAGCGGC
The DNA here is from genome assembly GCF_009738185.1 of Erwinia sorbitola. NCBI lineage: Bacteria > Pseudomonadati > Pseudomonadota > Gammaproteobacteria > Enterobacterales > Erwiniaceae > Erwinia > Erwinia sorbitola. The sequence goes on from NZ_CP046509.1 coordinate 2,740,869, forward strand.
AGCGTGGAATCGTGGGGCAGTTCACAGCGCAGATGCAGCCGATGCTCGGCGCGGTTCAGACCGTGCTTATGCGCATGGCGAATGGCATCGATCATCTTATTGAGATTCTCCATGCGGTGGCCGCCGTCGCGCACATCGCCCACGCCAATCGCGTCCAGCACCGTGGTGATACCGCTGGCGATAATCAACGCATCATGGCTGCTCATCGCCGAGTGTGCGGGCCAGTCCACCTTAGGGCGCGGGGTAAAAAACTTATCCAGATTATCAGTATGCAGCTCCACCATACCGGGCATCAGCCAGCCGCCCTCGCCGTCAATGGCCGACGGCAGCTGGCTTTGCGTATCGGAAAAAGCGCGGATCACGCCGTTTTCGCAGGCCAGCGATCCTGCAACCACTTCATTTTCCAGGATCAGTTTTACGTTGTTGATGATCATTCGGCGCACTCCAGAGCAACAGGTTGCATCACATGCAGGCGGTCAGCGATCCGATCGCGCACCGCGTTATCATGAAAAATACCGACTATGGCCGCACCGCGCTGGCGAGCTTCCTCAATCAGCGTAACCACGGCGGCGCTGTTGGCAGCATCAAGGGAGGCGGTTGGCTCATCCAGCAGCAGAATCGGCGAGTCAGCAATAAAACCACGGGCAATATTGACCCGCTGCTGCTCACCGCCGGAAAAGGTGGACGGTGCCAGCGCCCAAAGTCGCGATGGCACGTTGAGGCGACTGAGCAGCGCTCTGGCACGCTCTTCGCTCTCGTCTCGCGCTACGCCACGCTCCAGCAGCGGCTGCATCACCACTTCCAGCGTCGAGATACGCGGGATCACACGCAGAAACTGGCTGACCCAGCCGATGGTTTCGCGGCGAATGCTGAGGATCTGCCGCGCCGGAGCGCTCACCAGATCCACCCACTGCTGCTGATGCTCAACCCAGATATGGCCGCTGTCCGGCAGATAATTGGCATACAGCGAGCGCAGCAGCGTGGATTTTCCACTGCCCGAATGGCCATGGAGCACTACGCACTCCCCCGCGGCCACCTGCAACGAAGCGTTGCGCAGTACCGGCAGCTCCGCGCCGTGCTGGTTATGCATCACAAAGGTTTTTGACAGATTTTCGACGCGCAGTTTCAGGTTCATAAGCTCTCTGATTTTTTGGGGCGTTATTGTCACTGTTAGTTTGAGCGCTGCCCGGGGCGAACATGAAAAACAGCCCCGAGCGGATTAACTCAGCACTGATGAAACCAGCAATTGGGTGTAAGGATGATGCGGGTCATCCAGCACGCGATCGGTCAGACCGCTCTCCACCACTACGCCCTCTTTCATCACCAGCAGCCGGTGCGCCAGCAGACGCGCCACGCCGAGATCGTGGGTCACGATAACCACCGCCAGATTGAGATCGCGCACCAGGCTGCGCAGCAGATCGAGCAGCCGCGCCTGCACAGATACATCCAGCCCGCCGGTAGGTTCATCCATAAATACCAGCGTTGGATGCGTCACCAGATTGCGGGCAATTTGCAGGCGCTGCTGCATACCGCCCGAGAAGGTTCCCGGCAGATCGTCAATGCGCGATAGCGGGATCTCCACATCCTGTAGCCACTTACCGGCGGTTGCGCGGATCTCTCCGTAGTGACGCTGGCCTACCGCCATCAGGCGCTCGCCGATATTGCCCCCGGCAGAGACCTGAGCCCGCAGGCCATCCATCGGATACTGATGCACCACGCCCCATTCGGTACGCAGCAGGCGGCGGCGTTCACTTTCACTTAATGCATAGAGATCCTGCCCCTGATAAATAATTTCACCCTGTTGCGCAGCGAGCCGCGCAGAGATCGACTTCAGCAACGTGGTCTTCCCCGAACCGGATTCGCCAACAATGCCCAGCACTTCCCCCGGATAGAGTTCAAATGAGACATCACTAAACCCTTTCCCCGGCGCATAAAGATGCGTTAACTGATTGACCGCCAGCAGCGGTGTTTCGCGCGTCATGATGGATTCTCTTGTTGCTGATGGCAGTAATCGGTATCGGAGCAGACAAACAGGCGTGTGCCCTGGTCATCCAGCACCACTTCATCGAGATAGCTGTCGCGCGAACCGCACAGAGCGCAGGGTTCATCCCACTGCTGCACGGTAAACGGATGGTCGTCGAAATCGAGGCTTTCCACTTTAGTATAGGGCGGCAGCGCGTAGATACGCTTCTCGCGCCCGGCACCAAACAGCTGAAGCGCCGGCATCATATCCATTTTCGGATTGTCGAATTTCGGGATAGGCGACGGATCCATGACGTAGCGATCGTTGACTCTGACCGGATAAGCGTAAGTGGTAGCGATATGACCATACCGGGCGATATCTTCATACAGTTTCACCTGCATGATGCCGTACTCCTCCAGCGCGTGCATGGTGCGGGTTTCTGTTTCGCGCGGTTCGATAAAGCGCAGCGGCTCCGGGATCGGTACCTGATAAATCAGGATCTGATCTTCAGTCAGCGGCGTTTCAGGAATGCGGTGGCGCGTCTGGATCAGCGTGGCATCCACGGTACGTTCGGTGGTAGCAGCTCCGCTGACGCGCTGGAAGAAGCGACGAATAGAGACAGCATTGGTGGTGTCATCTGCTCCCTGGTCGATCACCTTCAGCACGTCATGTTCACCAATAACGCTGGCGGTAAGCTGAATGCCCCCGGTGCCCCAGCCGTAGGGCATTGGCATTTCACGTCCGCCGAACGGCACCTGATATCCGGGGATCGCTACCGCCTTGAGGATGGCGCGGCGAATGGTGCGTTTACTCTGTTCATCCAGATAACCGGGGTTATAACCGCTCAGTTCAGTCACGGTGCTTCTCCTGATATTCAGCCCGCAGGCGTTTCAGCAGCTCCAGTTCGGCCTGGAAATCGACGTAATGCGGCAGTTTCAGATGGGAGACAAACCCGGCAGCTTCGACGTTATCCGCGTGTGAGAGTACAAATTCTTCATCCTGCGCCGGGCTGGTAATGCGTTCTCCGTGTTCGTCGGTTTGCAGGGCGCGATCCACCAGCGCCATGGCCATCGCTTTGCGTTCAGCGCGACCAAATACCAGCCCGTAGCCACGGGTAAAATGCGGGGCGCTATCGGCGGGAGTGGTAAAGCCGTTCACCATTTCACATTCGGTCAGCATCACTTCGCCAATGGAAAGCGCGAAGCCCAGCTCTTCGGGCACAATCTCTACGGTGACCAATCCGGTACGTATCTCACCGGCGAAGGGGTGGGTACGACCGTAGCCGCGCTGGGTGGAGTAGCCCAGCGCCAGTAAATAACCTTCATCACCGCGCACCAGCTGTTGCAGCCGTGCGGAGCGCGGCATAGGGTAGGAAGGCGCATCGCGGGTGATATCCAGCGGCTCGCTGCCGTCGTCTTCTTCGCGCCGCGCCAGTCCTTCGCGCGTCATCAGATCAAACATATGCGGGCACTCTGCCGCCAGCGGCTGTTCCGCACGCGGGGTAAGCGGGGTTTTGCCTTCGGCCAGCAGGGTAAAATCAAGCAGACGATGGGTGTAATCACAGGTCGGCCCCAGCAGCTGCCCGCCAGGCAGATCTTTGTAAACCGCCGAAATACGCCGCTCCAGGCGCATCGTTGCGGTGTCCAGCGGCAGGCTGTCTGCCAGCCTTGGCAGCGTGGTGCGGTAGGCGCGCAGCAGGAAAATAGCCTCCACCAAATCACCGCTGGCCTGCTTGATGGCCAGCGCCGCCAGCTCGCGGTCGTGAATACCACCTTCGGTCATCACGCGATCTACGGCCAGGCCGAGCTGCTGGTCAATCTGGGAGCAGTTCAGATCCGGCTGGCTGGCATCACCCCGGCGCAGGCTCTCCTGTAGCTGATGGGCGGCGGCTATCGCCTTCTCGCCCCCTTTCACCGCAACATACATCAGCAAACCTCCACGTCGGTGCTGCGCGGCAGCGCCATCATGTTTTCACCGCAGGTGAAGATCAGATCAATACCCTGCGGGAAGCGGTGGTTGCGATCGCGCAGGTAGCTCAGAACGCTTTCCGGTAGCTGCGGCGCAATGGCCCTACGCTCCTGTAACCCGGGGCCACGCAGGCGCAGGGTAAGGCCGCCGCTCAGGGCCGGAACATCAATAATCAGGGTACTGCTCTTCTCCGGAGAGAGATTATCGCCCGGAGAAAAGCGGTCGATGCTGGTAGCCGATTTGGCATGCATCAGGGCAAAGGGTGCTTCGGTGCTGTCGGTGATCGGCGCGCCGGTGTGGAAACGCAGATTGCTCAACAGTGCGTCATCGCGCAGCGCATCATCAATCCACAGCGGGGTTTCACGATCCACCAGCGTCATCATCACCGCCGTTGCAGCGCAGGACGCCTTTCCCCAGGCGGGCAGCGACGGCAGTGATACCATCACGCCGGGTTCACTCATCGCTTTAAGAATACGGCGGAAGGCGCGCTGCGCATCAGCAACGGGATGGCTAAAACTGGCCAGTAGGGTCATGCGTTATCTCCGCGAACGAGGGTAAAGAAGTCGACCTTGCTGCTGGCCACTTCGCGTGAACGCAGCGCCTGCTGTTCTGCACGCAGGGCCGCCAGGGGGGCGATAATCTGTTGATGTAAATGCTGTGAGCTGTCGTCCTGTAACAGGGCGTCAAGCAGCGCACAACGTTCAGCGTGGGCTTTGTCGCGCCCGAGAATATAGCTGTAGCCGCAGGTGCCGTTTGCCATACGCACCACGGCGCGGGTCACGGTGGTATCGCCGAGAATAAAGCGGCGTCCGGTGCCTCCCATGCGCGCCTGCAATCGGGTCAGACCGGTTTCCGGGGCGCGCAGCAGCTGGTAATCGGTGGGCAGATTAGCGGGCCAGTGCGCCAGTAGCTGCTGCGGCTGACTGTGTGCCAGCACTGAAAGCCAGTGCTGACGTGCCTTATGTGCTTCCATTTAGTGCTCCAGCGTCAGTTCAATCATATCGGCACGCGTCAGGCTGACGGAGTACTCCGCCGTCCTTCCGCTGTCGGTACAGGTATTCAGGGTGCGCACGCAGAGCAGCGGCGCATGCAGGGATACCTCCAGCAGGCCGCTCTCTTTGGCCTGCGCACGGCGGGCGGTGATTCGGGTCTGTTTACGCGTCAGACCGCTGGTGAGTTGCAGGCGGATAAAGTCATGCAGCGAGCCGCTGCTGAACTGCTGTAGCTGGGGCCACCAGGTGAGATCCGGCAGGTAATGGTTGATCACGCAGACCGGCACGCCGTTCACCCGACGCAGGGTGCGCAGATGGATAACCGTGTCGCCTTCGTTGCCGCCCAGCGCCGCTGCCACTTCGGCATTGCAAGGGCGCAGCACGGCCAGCAGACGTTCACTGGTGGGATGACTTCCCTGTTCCAGCAGGTTCTGGCTGAAGCGAGCCTGGGAGTGAAGCGGATAGTTATAGGGGCGCATCAGCACCAGGATGCCAACGCCCTGACGCCGCTGTACCAGCCCTTTATCCACCAGTTCATCTACCGCACGGCGCAGGGTATGGCGGTTAACGGCATAGTGCGCTGCCAGCTGTTTTTCTGAGGGCAGATATTCGCCGCAGCGATAGCGGCTGCGCAGCTCATCCTCCAGCTGGGCGGCGATAGCCTGATACAGAGTGGTCGGATGTCTGGATAAGTTAAGCATACAAAAATCTCCACATAGCCGTTCCGGTTAGCGGGGAAATTTGTCTTACTGCCCCACCAGATTGCTTACTAAAATGCCGGTGTTGTGTGACAGGCGGGTTAACGTCTTATGAAGGTTTTTAAAACATGAAGGTTTTTAAAATCTGCCGGGAGTGTGTCAGGATAGGCCGCAGAGCACCCTGCCAGCCGGAGAGAAAAGTGGATCATATCAGCGAAAGCGCAATTATTGCCCAGGCGGGTGATGTCCTCCGCCAGCGCCTTGCCCCGTTGGGCGAGATTGATTTTCTTTATCTGCGCCAGAATAAACTCGCTCCGTGCGAGGCGCTGGTGGTTACCAGCCATTCGCAGGAGTGGAGGCAGGATTATCACCAGCGCCGCCGTTATCTTAAAGATCCGGTGGTGCTGGCTGCCCGCCAGCGCGTCTCACCGTTTAACTGGCAGGATTGCTCGCGCCCCAACGCCGGGCTGTGTGAGGCGGGCAGCCAGTGTCAGCGTGTGAAGGGATATACCTTTGCGGTACACGACCCGCAGCAGCAGATGTCGCTGTTAAGTATTATTCGTCGCCACGATAATCTGACGTTTTCTCAGGATGTGATCCCCCGCCTTGCAGATCTGCAAATGCTGCTGGTCGCCCTGCATGAAAAGACCGTTATCCTGCGCGATGACGTCCCGGCACTGTCGGCACGTGAGCAGGAAGTGTTGCTGTGGAGCAGCCGTGGTAAAACCTACGGTGAAGTTGCCGTCATTCTCGGTATCCAGCTCAGTACCGTAAAGTTTCATATCGCCAACGCTACCCGTAAGCTGGGTGTCAGCAATGGTAAACACGCTATACGCCGGGCGCTGGAGCTAAACTATTTGCCCTCCTCCCTCTACTAAAGGCTAGCTGGACGCCCTCACCTCAATCTTTACACTTAACTTCTCTTATCCCAAGTCAGGAAACGTTATGTCGTCGTCTCCCGCCCGTCTCCCCGCCGCTGTGTATGCGCTGGGGTTTGGTGTTTTTGCGCTGGTTACCAGCGAATTTCAGGTCGCCGCCCTGATGAATATCATGACCGCCGATCTCCATATCACGCTGCCGATGACCGGCTATCTGATTACCGTGTATGCGCTGGCGATGGCTATTGGTGGCCCGCTGCTCGCCCTGCTGCTGCTCAGGCATCCGCCGCGCCGCAGTCTGATTATTCTGCTGGTGCTGTTTATTGCCAGCCAGGCATCAGGGGCCGTTGCTGGCAGCTATCTGCCGCTGATTATCGCCCGCATTCTTACCGGGGCAGTGGCCGGAGCCTTTATTGGCTGTGCAGTCAGCACCGGCGTGAAGCTGGTGCCCGGGCAGCAGACTTCCGCGGCGATTACCGTGGTGCTTGGGGGCCTGATGATTGGTACGGTGATTGGCCTGCCGCTGGCAAGTTTTATCGGTAATCTGGCGGGCTGGCGTATCAGTTTCTGGTCGGTGGTGGTGATTAGCCTGCTGGCGCTGTGGCTGACGCACAAAACGCTGCCCTCCTCTATGGAGCCAGACCGCATCAATCTGGCCGATGAGCTGCGGGCGCTAAAAAATCTGACGCTTTGGCGCGCCTACACCACCAGCCTGCTGATTATTGGCGCCACCTTTGCGGGGTTTAGCTACTTTACGCCGATTCTGACTGCTCAAACCGGCTTTAGCAGCGGCCAGGTAACCGGGCTGCTGCTGGTGTATGGCATGGCCACGGTGCTCGGCAATGCGGTAGTGGGTCGTCTGGCTGCGCGCTTTTCGCTGCCGGTGATTGCCTGCGGCCTGCTGGCGCTGGCCGTTTTTTTTGTACTGTTTGCCCGCTTTATTCAGCAACCTTCGGTAGCCATAGCGTCAGTAATTGGCGTTGGCCTGTTTGGCGTAACAATGAACCCGGCGATGGTGACCCGCGTGATGGCAGCCGCCGGAAATCGTCAGCTGGTTAATACGCTGCATACTTCAATGGTCACATTCGGGCTGATGCTGGGATCGCTGCTGGGGGGGTTAAGTATTGAGTATGGTTTCGGCCTCAGCGCCCCGCTGTGGATTGGCGCAGGTATGGCGCTGTGCGGGCTGCTGACGCTGATTCCTGATATGAAAACAGCGCAACCCGGGGTATGCCGGGAGGTATCCTGATAAAGTCCGGGGCTGACCACCGCTGTCGGTCAGCCCGCGATTTACTTAACTGACGGGTTTTGCCTGCTCGGCGGTTAATGCGGCGATGCGGGTGATAACCCTCACTGCCTGCTCCATATTATCCAGCGAGGCAAATTCATGCCGGCCATGATAGTTATAGCCACCGGTAAACAGATTCGGACAGGGCAAGCCCATAAATGAGAGCTGTGCGCCGTCCGTGCCGCCGCGTATTGGTTTGACCTGCGGGGTAATATCGCAGTCGCGCATCGCCTGAAGTGCCACTTCGATACTCTGCGGACAGGCTTCAACCTGCTCACGCATATTGTAGTAGCTGTCTTCAATCACCAGTTCGAAAGCAGCTGGCGCGGGCACTGTTTTCTGCAAACGCGCTGCAATATCTGCCAGCAGCTGTTTGCGTGCTTCAAAACCGCTGCGGGCAAAATCGCGCACGATATAGTGCAGCTCGGCGCGATCCACGCTGCCTTTAATCCCATGCAGATGGAAGAAACCTTCGTAGCCTGAGGTTTTTTCCGGCACCTGATCTTCCGGCACTTCACGGTGGAAGCGCATTGCCAGATCCAGCGCATTAACCATCACGCCTTTGGCAGTCCCCGGATGGACGTTATTCCCGCTGATTTTTACCGTTACCGAGGCTGCGTTAAAGTTCTCATATTCAAACTCGCCCATCCCCCCACCATCAACGGTATAGGCCCAGTCTGCGGCAAAGGCTGCCACGTCAAAATGCTGGGTTCCACGTCCGATTTCTTCATCCGGGGTAAAGGCCACGCGCACCTCGCCGTGGGCAACGTTTCCGGAGGTCAGATGCGCCAGGGCGGTCATAATTTCAGCGATGCCGGCTTTATCATCTGCACCCAGCAGCGTTTTACCGTCGGTGGTGATCAGCGTATGGCCGGTCAGCTCATGCAGAACCGGGAACATCACCGGCGACAAGATTTCATCACCAATACCGAGGGCGATATCGCCGCCACGATAGTTCTCAATCACCTGCGGATTGACATTTTTACCGGTGAAATCCGGCGACGTATCCATATGGGAGATAAAACCAATAACCGGTGTCGGCCAGCTGACGTTTGATGGCAGCGTCGCCATAACAATGCCACGGGTAGTGCAGCCAACATCCGTCAGCCCCAGCGCCCTTAGCTCATCACATAATCTTTGCGCCAGGCGCAGTTGCCCCTCAGTGCTGGGAACCTGACGAACATTAGCTTTTGATTGCGTATCAAAAGACACATAGTTTAAGAAGCGATCAAGTAAATTATTCATCTATCTTCCCTTTGGATGCCAACGCTTATTATGGGGAGCTGGACAATGTTAAATATTGTTTCAGGTCAGTTTAGTACGCTGACGCTGAATTAACGTGGCGGATAATGGATGAGATCATAAAAACGCACTGGATAAATGCCTGGATTTCGATAGGCATGGGCGCGATCAGCGTTAAAACGCACCCCTTCGCCTGGCGCAAGAGACTGCCACTGAGCTGCAACCTGTAACTCAAGCTCACCTTCAATCACGATGACATGCTCAATCACACCCGGCTCGTGGGCGGAAGATTCACTCGATGCGCCGGGAGCCAGTTCAACCACCAGCATTTCAAAGTTAAGCGCGGCATCGAAGGGAAACAGCGGTAACGCCTGCATTGTATTATCTGCCGGAGAGTAACCCTGTAACTGCTGCTGACGACGTGGCGCGGCGCGGTCAACGGCAAGGGGTTCAATAAAGGCTGAAAACGGCAGATTAAATCCGGTGGCAATCTTCCACAGCGTGGCAATTGTCGGGCTGGATTCTCCGCGTTCGATTTGGCCGAGCATCGCTTTGCTCACACCGGTGGCTTCCGCCGCCTGTGCCAGGCTCCAGCCACGTTCGCGGCGATGGGTTTTCAGGGTGTGGGCCAGATGGTGTTGCAGCATATCCATGTGTCATCTCCGTTTCACTTCTGACGAGTATAACTTCTTGTGCGTTATAACGCACGATGCTAGTTTGTACGTTATAACGGTCATTACTTAGCTGCGGATTTCTCTATGCGCCCACCTCTGACTTTGCGTCACCTGACGTTTCCTGCCGTCGTTGCCGGTTTTGTGGCGGTGCTGGTGGGCTATACCAGTTCTGCTGCGATTATTTTCCAGGCTGCTGAGGCTGCCGGAGCGAGCGCAGCGCAGATCGGCGGCTGGCTGACTATGCTCGGGCTGGCGATGGGCGTCACTACGCTGGGTCTCTCGCTCTGGTATCGCACCCCGGTGCTTACCGCCTGGTCAACGCCGGGTGCCGCTCTGCTGGTGACCAGCCTGCCCGGCACCTCGCTCAGTGAGGCAGTTGGCGTGTTTGTATTTGCCTCGGCGCTGATCTTTATTTGTGGCATTACCGGGCTGTTTGCCCGCCTGATGAACGCCATTCCGCAGGCGATTTCCGCTGCCATGCTGGCGGGGATTTTACTGCGCTTCGGCATGGATGCATTCGCCTCATTGCAGCTCAATTTCGCCCTGAGCGGCACCATGTGCCTGGTATATTTGCTGGCACGCCGCCTGGTTCCGCGCTATGCCATTGTTCTCACGCTGCTGGGCGGATTAGCCGTGGCGGCGCTTCAGGGGATCATTCATGTGACGCACACGCAAAGCCTGGTGATGCCGCAATTTATTGCCCCGCATTTCACCCTCTCCAGCCTGCTGGGCATCGGTATTCCGTTTTTTGTCGTTACCATGGCGTCACAAAACGCGCCGGGTATCGCCACCCTGAAAGCCCACGGCTATACGCTTCCGGTGTCACCGCTGATTGCCTGGACCGGGCTGACCGCCCTGCTGCTGGCGCCGTTCGGCGGCTTTACCGTCTGTATCGCCGCGATTACGGCAGCTATCTGTATGGGGCCGGAAGTGCACAGCGATGCGCAGCGCCGGTACTGGGCAGCGGCGGCGGCCGGCGTGTTTTATCTGCTGGCGGGAATATTTGGTGGGGCGATTGGCGGGATGTTTACCGCGCTGCCGCTGGCGCTGATCCATACCATTGCCGGACTGGCTTTATTGGGCACTATTGCCGGGAGTCTGCAACGTGCATTAAATGAGGAGACGCAGCGAGACGCAGCGGTGATTACCTTTCTTATCACCGCTTCGGGAGTCACGCTGCTTGGGGTTGGCGCGGCATTCTGGGGATTAATCGGCGGAGTTATCGCCCACCTGATCTTCTCGCTGCCCAAACGCTGAGGACACATCGGCACCCGAGCGAACGGGCCTGGCGATATTCTCCAGCAGATCATGTACCCAGTCAGGTACCACTTCGCTGGCCAGCCCGTACTGTTTTTCTTCGAACTCGCTGCCTACCTGGCTGGGTTCAAGGTTGAGTTCCACGGTGTGAGCGCCCTGTAAACGCGCTTCATGTACAAAGCCCGCCGCCGGATAAACATGGCCTGAAGTGCCAATCGCCACAAAGTAGTCAGCCTGTGCCAGCGCCTGGTAGATCTCATCCATCTGTAGTGGCATTTCACCAAACCACACCACGTGCGGGCGCAGCACCGACGGGAACTGGCAGCAGTGGCAGCGGTCGTCAGGTTTCACATCCTCGGTCCATTGCAGGATCTGACCACTGCTGGCGCAGCGCACTTTAAGCAGCTCACCGTGCATATGGATTACGTTGCGGTTTCCGGCACGCTCATGCAGGTTGTCGATATTCTGCGTCACCAGCAGAAAATGGTCGCCAAGAGCCGCTTCCAGTTCTGCCAGCGCCAGATGTGCTGCATTGGGTTTGATATCGTCCTGCTGAAGCTGACGGCGGCGAGCGTTGTAGAAGTCCTGCACCATCAGTGGATTACGGCTGAATCCTTCCGGCGTGGCAACGTCTTCAACTTTATGCTCTTCCCATAAACCATCTGCTGCACGGAAAGTCCGGATGCCGGACTCAGCGGATATCCCTGCTCCTGTCAGAACCACCACGTATGGCAGCGGATGCCGGGCAATTTCAATATTACGATCGCGTTCGAAAATGCGCTGACGGAAACGCTGGTGAACCTGGCGTCGGGTCTTCTTATAGCGTGCCAGCCTTAAGCGGCGACGGGGTGTGCGCATCATCAAATCCTCTAATCCTTAATATGCAGGAATGCTGCACCGTATGGTGCAAAGGCATCTCCCTGATAATAACGGGTGATTAAGCCGGGCGCACTGAGAGTCTGCTGATATTCTTATTGTCAGCATCAGGAAAGCACCGTTCCCTGATATGCCTCACAGTGCGCCCCGCGCTTTACTGGCCACTGAGCACTCTGGCCGGATCGATACGGCTGGCGCGGCGTGCCGGATACCAGCTTGCCAGCAGACTCAGCAGCAGCGAGGTCACCAGCACAATAGCCACATCACGCCAGTGCAGCTCCGACGGCAGGAAATCAATAAAGTAGATATCCCCGGAGAGGAAATGATAGCCGGTCAGCGCTTCAATCCCGTGAATGATGGGTGTCAGATTAAGAGCAGCCAGCACGCCGACCACCACGCCGCTGACGCTCCCCACCAGCCCGGCCAGCAGGCCATACCAGATGAAAATAGCGCGGATCAGGCCATCTTTCGCTCCGAGAGTGCGCAGCACGGCAATATCGCTGCTTTTATCTTTTACTGCCATCACCAGGGTAGAGACAATATTGAAGCAGGCGACGCCGATAACCAGCACCATCGCCAGATACATAATGGCGCGGATCATCTGAATATCGCGGTACATATAGCCGTAAGTCCCCACCCAGCTGCGAATATAGACATAAGCGTTGGTGACTTCCCCCGCCTTGCGAACCAGGCTCACTGCATTGAAGGGGTCAGTCGCTTTGATGGCGATGCCGGTAACACTTTCTCCCATACCCAGCAGCTGCTGTGCATCGGCCAGCGGTACCAGGGCCAGGCTGTGATCGAGCATACCGCTCAATTTAAGAATGCCGGTGACCTGGAGACGTACCCGCTTCGGCTGTAACAGTTTATGCCCGGCGTCACTGTTCGGGATCATAATCGTCAGCCAGTCGCCCTGTTTTACCTTCAGGCTGGTGGCTACCCCCTGCCCCAGCAGGATCTGCTGTTTGCCCGCGCCAAAGCTCTGCCAGGCATCGCCCTGTACATAGGAAGGCAGCGCACTGAGCCGCCCCTCCTGCTGCGGATCAACACCTTTCACCTGAACCGCCTGGAGCTTGCTGCCGCTCTCGATCAGCCCGGTGAAGTTAATATAGGGTGCCGCTGCGGCAATGCCGGGGATCCGCTCCATCTTCGGTATCAGCCCCTGCCAGCCGGTAAAGGGCTGGTTGACCGGCTCTATTTCGCCATGGGGCACCACGGCCAGAATGCGATTATTCAGTTCGCGCTCAAAGCCATTCATGGCGCTCAGACCCACAATCAATACCGCCACGCCGAGCGCAATACCAACCGTTGAGATCACCGAAATCAGCGAGACCATGCCTCCGCGCCGACGGCCACGGCTGAAGCGCAGGCCGAGCAGAAGAGAGAGAGAACCCGCCATCAGAAGCTACCTGCCAGTTTGACTTGATCACTGAGCTGGCCGTCGCGCATTTCCATCTGACGCTGCATCCGTTTTGCCAGGTGAAGATCGTGGGTCACCACCAGAAATGCCGTGCCCTGGCGCTGGTTCAGTTCGTTAAGCAGGTCAAAGATGGCATCGGCGTTACGCGCATCGAGGTTACCGGTAGGCTCATCGGCCAGCACCAGGCGCGGGTTATTGACCAGCGCACGGGCGATAGCCACACGCTGACGCTCACCGCCGGATAGCTCTGAAGGACGGTGCGCCGCGCGGTGATCCAGGCCAACGGCCTTAAGCATATCGATAGCTCTCTTTTGAGCTTCTGCTTTGGCGGTCTGGCCAATCAGCAGCGGCATTGCTACGTTTTCCAGCGCGCTGAAGTCCGGCAACAGATGGTGGAACTGGTAGATAAAGCCCAGTTCGCGGTTACGCAGCCCGGCTTTTGCCCCTGAGGACATACTGTTCAGCGACTGGCCGTCGAACACCACCTCACCAGAGGTAGGCGTATCCAGCCCGCCCATCAGGTGCATCAGGGTACTTTTCCCCGAGCCGGAACTGCCGACAATCGCGACCATTTCGCCAGGCTGTACGCTGAAGGTAACGTTGCGCAGGACATCGGTCTGCACGCTGCCTTCCTGATAGCGTTTACACAGGTTGTCGCACTGCAACAGGATCTTGTTACTCATAACGTAAAGCCTCAGCGGGTTGAACGGCGGCCGCGCGCCAGGAAGGATAAAGCGTTGACAACAGAGCCACAACAATCGCCGTCAGGGTGATAGTGGCGACCTGAGTCAGGGAAATTTCAACCGGCAGCGCGGCACCATCAAGGAAGGCACCGATCACCGGCATCAGGTTATTCAGCTGGCTTGCCAGCAGTACGCCGAGCAGTGCGCCGATCAGCGCGCCAACAATGCCTGCCGTGGCGCCCTGCACCATAAATACGGCAACAATCTGGCGGCGGGTGAGGCCCTGGGTTTGCAGAATCGCCACTTCGCCCTGCTTCTCCATAATCAGCAGGCCAAGTGAGGTGACGATATTAAAGGCAGCCACGGCGACGATCAGACTAAGCAGCAGCCCCATCATATTTTTTTCCATTTTCACCGCCTGGAACAGCTCACCTTTGCGCTCGCGCCAGTCTTTCCATACCAGCCCTTGCGGCAGAGTCTGCTGGCTGACGCTGTCTACCTGTAACGGTTTTTCCAGCCACAGACGCCAGCCGGTAATATTGCCTGCCGGGTAGCGCATCAGGCGCGAGGCGTCCTGCTGGTTAACCAGAATCTGGTAACCATCGACATCACTATTGGAAGCAAAGGTGCCAATAATGGTAAACAGGCGCTGGCTGGGAATGCGCCCCATCGGGGTAAACTGGCTGGCGGAAGGCACCATCAGACGCACCTGATCGCCACTCTTCACGCCAAGCTGGCCTGCCAGCTGCTCACCGACAATCACATTGTACTGCCCTGATTGCAGCTGTTGCTGGCGCACGCTGATGAGGAATGGCGATAACGGGTCGGGTTCATCGGGATTAATACCCAGCATCACCCCCACGCCAACGCTGCGCGCGCTCTGCATCACGACCTCGCCGGTAGTCAGCGGAGTGATACGACTGATGCCGTTAAGATGCAGGCTGCTGGCAGGCTGCTGCTGTGGATTAATCGATCCGGCCTCGCTGGTAATCAATGCCTGCGGCATCAGGCCAAGCGTATTTTTTTCCAGCTCATGCTCAAGGCCATTCATTACCGACAGCACAGTCACCAGCGCCATCACACCCAGCGTAATTCCGATAGCGGAAAGCCAGGAAACAAACCGCCCGAAGCGGTCAGTACCACGCCCGCGCATATAGCGCAGACCAATAAATAAGGCGACAGGTTGATACATAACATCCGTCTTTCTAATGGCAGCCAACAATTGGCAAGGATAATAAAGGTTACTACCGCGTTATGGAACCACTAAGCCTCTGAGGCCGCACATTGTTTTGTTAATGTGCTGAAATGCTGTTAGCGCTTTCACCGGCAGCCCGTATCACGTTCGCCGCAGAATGCGCTGTTTTAACCCACACCGGCTAAGGTGATTACATTGAAGAGTTGGGTGGAATTAAGCCCGGTGATTGTCAGTGTGGCCACGGAGGGCAGATAGCGTCAGAGCCTGCCCGCCAATGTGATGATGTTCTTTTTATGATTCAGCTCAGTGAGTTAGCATAGCCAGGAATTTTCTCAAACAATCAGAAATAGCGTTTTTTTAATCGATCGCTGCTGCTTTTTGCGCTATATGTGGCATCACATAACGACTCTGTCCGGTAAAAGGTTAACAGTGCTAACGGATCAAGTAGCGTATGTGATAGTCAGGCGAACCTGATGCAATTTTGCTAATAACGAGACCAGGAATAGTCTCAATAAATTGCTTTAAGCCGGGTTGTCACGTATGTTGTGGGCGCGTCATTTTGTGCCAATCCTCTGTTGTCGATCTGCTCTATACCTTTAGCCAGCCAGAAACTCGAACGTTTCGAGAGTGACACGTTTTAACCGCCCTGAGCCTTAAGATGCCAAAAAATAAATATAATATTAACCAGGCCATCATCTTATTTGCCCTTGCCATGCTGCTGTCAACCATTGGCCTGGAATCACGCAATTTAGCCTCACTGTCACTCTTCTGGCCCAGCAATGCCATTTTGCTGGGGTTGCTGATCCGCTTTCCCGCGCTGGATAAACCCAGCACGCTGTTAATCCTCTTTCTGGGTATGTTCACGGCCGATATCCTTTATGGCACCCCGGTGGTGATTGCCATGGGGCTTGATGCCGCCAATATTCTGTTTATCGCTACTGGCCGCTGGGTATTACTGAGTAACCATTTTACGCGTGGACACTCCCGCCGCCTGCAGGCGCTGCTGCACGTCTTCCCTGCTTCTCTACTGGGTGCTGCGGTATGTGCGCTGGCCGGGGCGATTGTCAGCGAACACTACTTTGAAGATGAGCTTTTTCAGGCCTGGTTCTCGTGGTTCTCCGAACAGATGTCAACATCGATTCTGCTGCTGCCGCTGGTTATCAGCCTGCCGCGTCGTGATGAACTGGCCCAGCTGGCGAGCGCACTGCGCGAAAGTACCGTGCTGCCGATTCTGGCACTGGTGCTGACCACTATCACCGGAATCTGGGTGGGCGGTGGCGGCAGTCTGATCTATCCGCTACCGGCACTGTTGTGGTGTGCCATCAGCTATCCGCTGTTTATTACCTGTTTCCTGACGCTGATAACCGGTATCAGCGAGATCATTCTGGTGGCAGGTAACGTGCTCAATATTCAGGGAAAGGACGATCTTTTCCGCATCGACAGCCTCTCATCTGCCCGTCTCGGGGTGGCGGCGATGCTGATCAGTCCGCTGATTGTTGCTCTGAGCACCGCCTCAAATAAAAAACTGGTGGCGCGCATCACTAAACGAGCCGACTACGACTTCCTGACCGGGGCGCTGACACGTAGCGGGCTGGCTTCGAAACTTGAGTCGCTGGTTACCCCACGTCACCGCCCTAAGGGATTTTTTGGCGCAGTTTTTGTGATTGATATCGATCGTTTCAAGAATATTAATGATACCTACGGCCATGCCAGCGGCGATTATGTGCTGGCAAAAACGGTGGAGTGCATTCGCCAGGGATTGCAGCAGTCGGCGCTGGTGTGCAGGATGGGCGGAGAGGAATTTCTGGTCATAATAGAGGGAATTTCGCAGCCGCGCGCGTTTCTGTTAGCCAATCGCCTGCGGCACAGCATTGAGGAGAACGTCATCATGCTTGACGGTAATAATCTCAGCGTCACCGCCAGTATTGGTATCAGCGCGCTGAATATTAATAACGTTAACAGCCTGGATGAGTCAATTACCCGGGCCGATGAGCAGCTCTATATTGCTAAAAGCAGTGGGCGAAATCAGGTTCGCCCGGAGTTTGTTCTGTAGCGGGCCAGGCAGCCTGACCCGTACTTACCGCATATTCAGTTATGCCTGGGCTTCGTTTTCGATGCGGTTCGCTTCGATTTCAAAATCCTGGATGGCGGTTTCCAGCTCATCCAAAAGGCCGCCTTGCTGAGTCAGTAACTGATTAATTTTCTCTGCAAAGCCCGCGTCTTTGTGCTCCCCCTGATCGAACGCCAGCCACTGTGCTGACAGTGTTTCAGTATTACTCTGAGCGTAATGGCGCATTTCTTTTAGCTGCGAAGTCACGTCACGTAAGTGGTCAGTCTGCGTTTTGCTTTCGTTGTCACTCATGGATCTTTCCTTTCATCGTTAAAAGAAGCCTACCCCTTTTGTGACCGGGTGAGGCAGTGAAAGTTCATAACCATTTTTTAACAATACGCCAAACGACAAAAAAAAGGCCGGGTTTCCCCGGCCTTAAGCTGTTAATCAGTAATACGCAATTTTACGATCGGTGCCGTTTACGTTAACGGTAATATAACCGACGGGTGTGGTGGTGGTTGGCGCTGCCGCTACCGCAGTGGCTACCGTCAGTACCCCCTTCTCATTCGCCCCGATCCCCGCCAGCCCGTTGTGCATGCTCATGCGTGCCGCCGGAGAAACCGTGCCAATGGTGGTGAGGTCGGTCACTTCGCTCAGATCCGGGGTAAACAGCGAACACTCCCCCGACTCAAAGCGCGTCGGTCCCGTTGATTTCAGGTTAAACATTGTGTCGCCGCTGGCGGCTTTCAGTTTGACCCAAATCTCGGAGGTGGTAGTGCCGATGCGGTTAAATTTGATATCCAGCACCGCCGGTGAGCCGTGGTGACGAATATCGCCATAAATTGCCGTGGCACAGCGCGAAATTGCAAGGTAACTGGTGCCTGAAGAGATAGCGCTTACCGGGCTTCCTGCGGTGCCGCTTACCGCATCAGTGGTTGCCTTACCAATCATCTCTATCATCCACTGCTGGTTATCCTTTGGCATAAATACCTTGCCCAGTTTGTACCACTTATCACTGGTCGAGGTATTGGTGATTTTATACCCGCTATACCATCCGGCGCGCATGGTGCCGGTCATCTGAGTACCGAAGCTTTCATCGCGCCGCCAGCCGGTTTCATAGCCGGAAAGCCAGCGACCTGCGGCATTGTTCAGGCTGACCACCCCCCCTGATTGCAGGTTAAGCTGGCGAACCTGTACCCGGGCATTGTCCATATTGAACGGGTTAGCGCAGTCTTCCAGGCTGAGAGCATCCACCAGCCACTGCCCGTTGCTGAGATCGCCAGGACAGCGGGTGTGCTCTATCCACACGTTACGCATCACCCCCTGCGTTACACGCGGCATCTTCAGCGTGGCATCGCCGTATCCGCTCTGGAAGTTCGCATTCGACAGCTCAATGGCCGTTGAGTGATCCCAGACGCCGTCTACGGTATCCGACCAGCCCACATCAAATACCCGTGCATAGGTATTAATCGAATAGATCTGGTCAAATTTAGTATCAAGAGTATCCAGCAGCTTGACCGCCGTCCCGCCGTTGTTCTGTACGCGGAA
Organism: Erwinia sorbitola; assembly: GCF_009738185.1. NCBI lineage: Bacteria > Pseudomonadati > Pseudomonadota > Gammaproteobacteria > Enterobacterales > Erwiniaceae > Erwinia > Erwinia sorbitola. The sequence continues at coordinate 2,759,601 of NZ_CP046509.1, forward strand.
GCAGGTGATCAACACGGTTTGCCCCGCGACCATAATATTTTCAAAGAACGGCTGCTGGTTGGTACACATCTCGGCGGTGATCGCGCTGGTATTCGCAGTGATATCCGCCGAAGCCTGACCATTCCAGCAGATGCCCTTGATCACCGTGCGCCGGGCATTCACCTTAAATACCGGGTTAACCGACTTATCAGAAACGATAGTGGTACGCGGCATCCCACCCTGTGGATTATCATCGCCGTAAAGGTAGAAAAACGGGATTTCGCTGGCGGAGAGATCAATCGGGTTGATCAGGAATTTACCGCCGGGGAAGCGCACCCCGAGATTCCTGCTGCTGGTATTCACATTCTGCGCCCAGGTAAGCATCTGTTTAAACGCGCCGCTGTCGTCGGTCACGCCGTCGCCTTTACCGCCAAAGTGATAGATGTTCAGCTCATCCTGACTGTTCACTACACGCTTCCAGAAAAAGCCTGTGCCAACGGCGTAGGTACCGCTGTCATCCACCGGCAGGGCCGTGGTAATAAAACCGACAAAGGTACCGCCACCACGGAAGGTAGAATCCTTATCGTAATAGCGTTTCAACAGGGCAATATCACCCGCTTTTGTCGGAGCCGTGGTACGTAATTCAGCAAAAGAGTTAACTTCAATCATAATAGCCTCCGGGCAGCATGCAGAGTTAAGCCGCCTGATTCAGGATAATTTAAGGGGTTGGAGTGAGATTAATTAAACAACAAGCTGCGTTACACCTCCTTATTTGTGAGGCTTACTTATTTTTACTGTTGCACAGCGATACCCAGAGATCGTTATGAGCATTAATTTGCCTGACGGTTCTGATATCCATTAACTGTGCGTCCTGACCGTGGGTATAAATAGGGGAAAATAACGTACAGGAGGAATCGGTTATTAATTCACTTGCTATCATCGGTGTTGAATTCGGACTGCTGCAACTTACTACGAGCGTCAGCATCATTAAGTACAATATTGGACGTTTGCACACGTTTTGCCTCCTCACTATTATCCGCCTGTTTATTGGCCACCGCTTCTATTTGCGCGGCGCTTTTTTTCGCTTCAGCTACCTGGGCCCGCGCGCGCTGCTGGCTTTTGCCCACCTGTTTACCGCCAAACCACGTGCCGATAAACGCCCCGACAACGGCCGCGATGGCCAGCAGGCCCTGCCAGCTGCCACCAATTAATGAAAGTAACAGACTCATACCTTACCTCCGTCCGCTGCAATTTTCTGATTACAAAGGTTTTTTTGCCGGATAAATTGCGCTATCACGGCCATCGCCACCATAAAAGCGCCAATAAACGCAAGGAAGTTATGCGGCAGACAGGACTTAATATCCTCCGGGAGCACCCCCCATGCATTCAGAGCAGAGTCCGGAAACGACTGCACCCATGCACTCAGCATCGATCCAATGGAAGCCAGCCATACCGACCAGGTTTTAAACAGCAAACGGGCATGAGATACCACGGTCATCCGCCCATAATGCACCAGCAGCCAGATTGCCAGTGATGTTGCAGCAACCAGCAGAATAAACAGGGTAAATTTCACAGGACCTCCTGATATCGGGTATAGGTTCCGCTTCGCATTACGTCGGCATGGCGCCGGGCACGCTGCGGCGTTTGCTGCGCCCACAGGCTGTTGAGCATGGCATCCGCCGCCGCGTTAAAATCCCCTGCAGCTATCTTCATAAGCGCGTTTTTAAAAGCAGAAAGCCCGTCAACACCCAGCTGATAAGCCATGCTGTACAACACATCGGTACGCGGCGTATTACATCGGCGCAGCGCCGCCAGGATCGCCTGATGACGCGACATCTCATCAATTTTGCGATTCAGTATCATCTGCATCCAGACGCTTCCGACGTTAGACGGAAGAGTGAATATATAATTTTCCAGCGCCGCTCCCTTTGGGCCGATTTTAATTCCACAGCCAATAGTCGGATATCCTTCGGTATCCAGATAGGGGTCTTCTTTATAACCTTCCTCAAACATTAAGATTTGAATAACCTTACTCATACTCCACCTCGCTTACCGGCATTAAAAAAGGTTGCTAATGCAACCCTTACAGTTAAATCGTTCTAAAAGTATCTGCCCCCGGCTCAGGAAATAACTCTTCCGCCAGGGGTGGTTTGAAAAAAGTGGATATTGGTAGTCTGGATCAGAAATTGCGTACGCAACAAAAGAAAGGGAAAATAAATTTAATCGTGCTGCATATAACTTTCGTTCAAGGGGGTTATTATTCCGGAAGTTCACATTCCAGCTCGCACTCCAGCGCGCTTAATACACCACTGACAAATCCTTCGGCTGTCTGAATTTGTTTCCGGATAGTGCCATCGGCGCAACGACGACGACGGGCAATTGAACGCAGTGAGATTTGATAGAGGTAATGTGCAACCAGAATGTCGTGCTGTTCTTTATTAACCTTCACCAGCCGACTGATACAGCTGTCCAGGATCAAACCATCATGATCGCTACAGTTCAGCCGCATCATGCTATGGGCGCCGACCAGCCCCCGAAAGCCTGCTGCAACTGAAGAGTAACCTAACCCATATTCACCGCTTGCTGCCCATCCGCCCCATCGCTCAAGTAGGATTTTGATATCTCTCATCTTGTGCTCCTCTCTCTCCGTTATGTACGGCGTGATAACGCAACTTCTCAGCACGTCTCGGTTACTGCTGCTAATTTCAAAACGGTATCACTGCCTGCGGCGATCGCCAGGGGACAGCGATCGGACATATTTAAGAGGCGGCCATCTGCCACCGAAAAGATTGAGCCAGCGATTAGGCTGGACAGCCAGATTGATAAAGAGCGGTAGAAAATACTGCACCACACAACGGGTGAGGCTGCGATAGCCAGCTAACAAGGGTGTACTCTATCGCGTTAAAACTGGCCCTGATTTCAGCTTACAAATCCTGCCGGTTAGCACCATACTGAACACAACCGGTTTTTTCCCTGCCAAAGCATAAAACACGCCCTGCTATGTAAATCACTTGCCATACCAATACTTATAGGTATAGAAGCTAGCATGTAAATAGCAAATAGTATTACAAAAAATAATAGCAAAGCGTGTTTGACGAAAAATACTCATCGCTATAAATTCTGGTATATGAAACCTAATACACTCGCCTGGCGGCTGAACATGGCTATGACCATGATGGGAATTACACAGGGTGCTTTGGCAAAGGCATCGGGCGTCTCACAGCCAACGATATGGCGGCTGACTAAGGGTGAAGCTGAGGGGTCACGTAAGCTGGTAGATATCGCAAGAGCGCTGGATATTAACGTGGAATGGCTGGCAAATGGTACCGGAGAGATGCGCGGCACCCCGCTTTCAGGCACCGCTGATAAAGTTAAAAGTGGTACGACTGTTCCTCTCTGGGATGCCAGTGGAAAAACCAGCGAACACGTCAGCGTTCCCACCGGGGTGAAGGCTAAAAAGAGCTGGCGTGCCTACACTCTCGACCGTAACAGCGGCTGCGCGGAAGCCACGGCAGGAAGCATCGTTATTATCGACACTGATGTGCCAGTAGAATCTGGAGATTTAGTCATAGCACTGATGAATTCACGCATCTCCGTTTATCGCTATCTGGAGGGGCCCTCCAATGGTTTCTTAACCGTGGATGACCCGCGGCTTCCGGCCGTTGAACTCTCCGATGAAGTCCGTCTGATTGGCGTAGCTATCTTCCTGATCCGCGACTTAAGGCGGTAATCACTCACATCCTGCTCCGGCAGGATTGTCTCCTCGTAGTGACCGCCAGACACCCTGAACAACACAGATACCATCAGTATTTCCTCGCGGTAAACCATCAAAGCCCTCACTTTATGAGCCTGACAGTGTTCATCTATCGATATAACTGAATAGATTAGTAAACCTTTTGGCATCCTAACCACTAAACTGACAATTAATGACAATTAAATATTAAAAATCAATCATTTCAATAAAATACGCCAATAGCCCTGGTTATTTAATTCATAACCATTGATATTAATAATAACTATAGCTATCGTTTTTACAGGCGCAAAGCATCAGCAGCGCTTAGGGGAGATTACCCGCATAGAATCGTGAGAATTTGAGAGCCGTCACCTGCACCGGAGGTCTGTATGACAACGATAATTTGGAAAACTGCGGCGCCATTCGGTACCTGTCGCAGCCGTTATAAAGCGCGACGTGCCGCAGCCGTGGCTGAACGCCAGCGCGAGAAAAGATTGATACGCACAATCGGCGCTCTGCTTGATGAGGAGCAGAGAATGGGGATAAGCCAGAAAATGCGAGACACGTTTACTGACGGGCATCGTTGCCCACAATGTGGTTTACCTGTGCCTGGCCGTCGTCCAGCCTGCTCTTTTTGCTCCGCATCTGCTCAGTCACCCTCTGACAGATAAAAAAAAGGCCGCACGGATGCGGCCTGATTGGTTTAGCGATCGGAGTCGCTTTCGTCGTCGTCTGCAAGTAAAGACTTAATAAACGTTCGCTGTGCGGGTGTTAACACCCAATCATCAAGATCGACAGTAAGCGTTTGGGCACTGTCGGTGCTAACCGCCGGAGGATCTTCGCCAGGAACCGCCTGCCCATCGACGGATGGCTTATTTCTGTCTTTATCCATAAGTTCTGATGAAGGAACCTCAGCAAGAAGCCGCGCCAGCCACCATGCAGCCGAATCGGCATATCAGGTTCCGTGCGTTATCCCACTCGATCCTTTCAGTCTCCGTTTAAGGTTATCCAGGTTCATTTTAGGATTTTTCAGACTGGTGATAAGTGAATTATTCTGATGTGTGAATCAGCGCAACGATCAGGATGATTTTCAGGTATACGTTGCAGGCGAAATGAGAGCGCGCGGGAGTAAGCAGCAAAGCCTCTTATGCCAGGGCAAAGATAATCATATACCCCTGCCCCATCCACCTGAGCTGTCACTGATTGCAGACCCGGAGAATACCCTTGACGGAAGTTCTCAGCGATTTAATAGACGGCATCTTCCAGCACCTGGTGGATCACGGCTGAAAGCTGATTAATTTCGAATTTCGCCACATAACCATTAGCCCCGACTTTACGCACATGGTCTTCGTTGGCACTACCAGACAGTGACGAGTGGATTACCACCGGCAGAGCTTTCAGATTATGATCGTTTTTGATGTTACGCGTCAGCGTAAAGCCATCCATCTCTGGCATTTCCAGATCGGTTAACACCAGCGCGATTTTGTCGTGGATAGAGACCCCTTCCTGCTGCGTTTCGAGGTACAGCGTTTTGATGCGTTCCCAGGCTTCAAGCCCGGTGGTATACATTTCCGCTGGAATTCCCATCGCTTTCAGACCCTGTTGCAGCATCTGACGGGCTACTTTTGAATCTTCCGCCACAATTGCGACTGCGCCGGGTTTAAATTTGAAGGTCTTAACCTTGATATCGCCCTCTTTCACTTCGCGAACAGAAGGGATGACATCATGCAGGATCTGCTCAACATCCAGCACCATTGCCATGGTGTTGTTGTTATCAAGACAGGCAATGCTGGTAATATTACGGGTGCTGACGCCTGACTCCGCCGCATGTACCTGGCTCCAGTCCAGACGTACGATATCGTCGACTGACTCAACTGCAAACGCCTGGGTGCTGCGTGCGTACTCAGTTACCAGTAACAGGTTCAGGCCAGTAGCGGGAATGCAGCCCGCAACAGCAGGAAGATCGATCACCGGAATTAACTGCCCGCGAATATTCGCCATGCCCAGCAGCGGTGACTTCATCCCCGCCGCACGGGTAATTGTGGTCATTGGCACAATTTCACGCAGTTTGAACACATTGATACCGAACAATTCAGGCTTGTCGTCCTGATGAGCAGACCCCAGGCGGAATAACAAAAGTTCGAACTTGTTCGATAATGCGAGATTCGCTCTCTCATCGATCTCTTTTTGAAAGTTATCCATGTCTACCTCAAGGTTATTTTTTCGTTGTTGTCAGCCGGCGCGGTAAAACAACACGCGCTCAGGGTCGCTGTTGAAAGTTATCGGCAGTGACGAAGAAAAATACAGAAAAGATTTGCAGGATATGTGAGCCAGGCTGGGAAAAAGAGATGAGGAGCATACCCCTTCCGGCGCTTATCTCCGGCACTCAACGGTGTTAGCTCTGTGAGGGGCGTAAAGAATCATACGCCTGAACAATATTCCCAACAAGTTAAATGGTATTAAGTATCATTCTCATATGGTTATTATCATGTAATTGCCATCCTGCCACCAGTGCGTCTGCGGGCCTGGAGCCATAATCCTGGCTGTCGATGGCGGCTGTAACACCACCGGCGTTAACCGGACAACGGCAGCATCCAGCATAGCTAATCTGTTAGTAAGGATAATCTCATACCACACTGCACAGCTGATGCTTACCGACTTTAAGCAAACTAATCATTTTTACTCTCTTCTCGATTAATTTAATTTTTGATAACATCCTGACACATCGGGCCGTGGACTAACGCTCTGACAAGTCTAACTCCCTGTAACCCAGACCTCTGCCGCTGAAGAGCCACGTACCGGACTCATTCAATTTCGAAGGTGATGGACAGTTTAAAAGGAGAAAAACCCCCTTCTCACCGGAGAATAAAAGGTTGGATGAGCCAAGAATGGATAAGCAAACAAGGGATTACTACATTGATAATGTGCGTGGTCTGGCTACAGTTTCGGTAATCTTTATTCATACTGTTTTCTGGAGTGGTGCCTTCTACGTCCCGGACTTTATGAGAAATATTTCTCTGTTTTTTGACGTGCCGGTTTTCTTCCTGCTGACGGGTTTCGTTTTCAAGGCGACGGGGAAAAAAGATGCGATTCAGCAATCATTAAAAATCGTGATGTATTTCACTTTATTTGTCATTGCCATGAATGCCATAACATTGAACCTGAATACCGATCAGGTTATACAGGCCATCACCATGACCTCCGCTACCATCCCGGCATTCCCTGTTGTTGGTGGTTCATATTGGTTCGTGCCTATGTATGTAGCATCGGTGATTATCAGCCAGGCATTATTGCAATATTCAGAAAAGATGTCTGTTATATTAATTCCGCTAGCGCTGTTGTACTATCTTTTTTCCTATATTACTCATAGCACGATAGATTATCAGATGCTCGGCGTCAGCGCTAATTCACTGCTGTTTTATGTCACGCTTATTATCGCCGGATACCATCTTTATAATTTTAAGGGTAAAAAGGTGTGGCTGCTTATAGCAACAGTGTTTATCCTGGTATTTTTCATACTCTACAAAACAAACCCGGATGCAGTTAACTTACAGAAATTCAAGCTTAACCTTTCCCTGCCATACGTTCTGGCTTCGCTAATATCAGTGTGCGTAATTTTTTCAGGGATATTTACCAGCAAAAAAACACCTTTATCATGGATCGGACAAAGAGCAATATTCTTCTATATGGCACAAGGAATCGGCGCATCGCTGTTATATCAAGTGGTACATATTATAAAAATGCCGTGGCCAGCTAAATTACTGATGATGTTTGCCCTTAACCTTTCACTCACGCTGATAATTGGTGTCATCTTCTATTATCTGGTCAATAAAAGCGCCCTGTTGCTTACCAGAAGAGCATAGACTGCCTGTGCGGCTGTGAACCAGATACGTAGGGGCGAGGCATGCCTCGCCTAACGTCTAAGCTGCCTGTGCGGCAGTGAACATTCATCAACCAATAACTGACCTTCATCATCGCTTCTAAGCTGCCTGTGCGGCAGTGAACCTTTCATTTGCTTCACGTCACCAGACATCATTCTTCTAAGCTGCCTGTGCGGCAGTGAACAACTGATCCAGAGGTGATTAAAATGCCTCTGTTCTTCTAAGCTGCCTGTGCGGCAGTGAACCCGATCCCAGCCGCAATCCTTCACTCTGAAGTACTTCTAAGCTGCCTGTGCGGCAGTGAACAAAGATTTTCGCAGGTGGGTGTTAGACATCCTCTTCTAAGCTGCCTGTGCGGCAGTGAACTTTGCTCGCATTGTTGTAGTAGCACAGCCGGCCTTCTAAGCTGCCTGTGCGGCAGTGAACCCCCGTTCAGTCCGACTACCACGCCATGTTCACTTCTAAGCTGCCTGTGCGGCAGTGAACTGATGGCCGCATCTGCACCCATGCGACAACGTCTTCTAAGCTGCCTGTGCGGCAGTGAACGCCACATCAGGCCTCTTCCACACTCCCATCCCCTTCTAAGCTGCCTGTGCGGCAGTGAACATGGTGTGGTATTTGCCGTGCTTTTGCTATCACTTCTAAGCTGCCTGTGCGGCAGTGAACGTAAAGATGCTGGACTTGATGAGCATGGTCGGCTTCTAAGCTGCCTGTGCGGCAGTGAACAAAACACTTCATCACGCGCATTCATTTTACCACTTCTAAGCTGCCTGTGCGGCAGTGAACTCGCGCGCGCGATTCGCAACCTCATCCGCTCACTTCTAAGCTGCCTGTGCGGCAGTGAACTGCGATTTTCGACGATCTTGACTTGCGGACGTCTTCTAAGCTGCCTGTGCGGCAGTGAACAACTGTCTTTCCCTACAGCAGGTTCGGCGACACTTCTAAGCTGCCTGTGCGGCAGTGAACCTGCTGCAACCTGAATGGCAGCAGGAACCAGACTTCTAAGCTGCCTGTGCGGCAGTGAACGGCATCCTGCTCGATGGCTCCCGATTCACGCACTTCTAAGCTGCCTGTGCGGCAGTGAACCTCTGGGCAATCCCATTGCATCAAGTATTACTCTTCTAAGCTGCCTGTGCGGCAGTGAACGGATCAGGCTGTGCGCCCAGCTTCATTTCACTCTTCTAAGCTGCCTGTGCGGCAGTGAACGTTATCACTGAGTTGCTTACCTGCCGCCCAGCCTTCTAAGCTGCCTGTGCGGCAGTGAACTTTGCGTTGTGGTGCCGCCATTGGTGCCAGGCCTTCTAAGCTGCCTGTGCGGCAGTGAACTTGCTGCCGGACAAGAACCATTAAAAGCTGTACTTCTAAGCTGCCTGTGCGGCAGTGAACTACCCTTGCCTGCAAACTGTTGAGCCATCTCTCTTCTAAGCTGCCTGTGCGGCAGTGAACTTTATCCGTCGGGTTTCTTACCAGATTTACGCCTTCTAAGCTGCCTGTGCGGCAGTGAACAACGAAATCACGATGAAACTTTTTGCGACGAACTTCTAAGCTGCCTGTGCGGCAGTGAACCGACTCAAGCAGTATCACACCCGCCTGCACCTCTTCTAAGCTGCCTGTGCGGCAGTGAACGTTCGATTGCCAGCACCACCGATACCGCTGGACTTCTAAGCTGCCTGTGCGGCAGTGAACGGAAGGTGACGGTGCAACACTGATTTTCAATTCTTCTAAGCTGCCTGTGCGGCAGTGAACCGTTATCTTACCGCGCTAACCCGTTTACTTCCTTAGCTTTTTACCTTATTTCCTCGTCCAGACCCTCTTTTTAACCATTATCAAAATAATGATAATAATCAATCAGATAAAAACATGCTAAAAAAGAGGGTCTGAATAATGGTGGCGGGCTGGCCTGATTAAACGCCAGCATCACCATGATTGTTTCTCGCTTGCCAACCTCGGGCGCAGGAAGAGTGGACAACAAGGAGACGTTATGGAAAACGGTTTTACTATTGCAATGGCCCCCGCCCAGCTGGCTGCGGTAATGGCGAATGAATCGGTACTTACTCATCGTATCTGGGGCAGCGTGGGATTCCTCGGCAGCGTGCTGGAGCTGGCCAGCGCCACGGCTCTTTGCCTGGTGCCCGAACCTACCGGCGTCACCAAGGCCGGATGTATCATTGTCGGCGCACACAGCCTCGACGGGATCAGCGCTTCTGCCTATCAGATCTATTCCGGCAAGCCCACCGCCTCAATGACGGCACGTGCCACGGCAGGCATCGCAACAGAACTTGGGGCGGAAAAGTCAACCGCTGAACAGATGGGTATCGCTGTTGATCTGGCGATCCCGTTCTCTGTCGCTGGCGCGGCACGGGTGGCATCAGTCAGGATGGGTCAGGTTAAGCTGATACATCATGAGGCTGTGAAGGGAATCAGAGGTGGCGGGCATACCATAAAAAAACACGCAGGTATAAGTGAGGCTGAATTAAAGAGAAAAATTCAGAGAGGTCTGCAATCAGGTACTCTTAACCCTGTTTCCGGTAGCGCGAGTTCGTTTTATAATATAAAGGTTGCTGAACAGGCGCTAAGTAAAGCAATTCAGGCCAGGCGGAAAGAGATCAGAACATGGGCAAAAAGGACTGCTGCGGATCGAAAGGGATTATACCTTGAACTCCATTATACCCATAGCAGCCCGGTAGGCAGCGTTATCAAAGTGCGCTCAGGAAAGCGGGTTGAAACTAATAAGCTGGAATTTGTGCTTTATAAAAAACAATATAATAATCGTCCATATTATATTCTTACCGCATTTCCTGTTCTGGATTAGACCCAATGAAAAAATACGAATCGATGAGACTTTTTTTCAAAATATTCTTTGGTCAGGATGCCGAAGTATGGGGTGAGACTTACCAGGAGATTATTGATGCATACGTTGTTTTTCAGGATGGCGTTGATGAGCAACTTATTGTTGAAGTCGATGATTTTTTAGCCTGCTATCCTGATAACAGTTCAGCGAAGCCCGCCCTGGAAAAATTCTGCGGCGGCATGTCCTATCTCCGCCCTTCCCCGGTGGAGTTTCTCATCTGGCTTTCTGCATACCTTAAGCAGAAGCGTGAAGCGCAGTAACAACGCCCTCACTCCTGAATTGAAACTCAAAAGCTGGGCGCCCACAAGTAAGGGTTTTACCGCCCATAGATCGTAGATCTCTTCTAAGCTGCCTGTGCGGCAGTGAACAACACCCCTGCGGGGCGTTGGCCGTGGAAACTCTTCTAAGCTGCCTGTGCGGCAGTGAACTGGCCGTTTGGCACGCCGCGCGTCTGCACGGCCTTCTAAGCTGCCTGTGCGGCAGTGAACGAAAGAATGATGTGAGCGCGATGGTTTCATCGCTTCTAAGCTGCCTGTGCGGCAGTGAACGTTTTTGGTGCTTTCGATGAAACATTACAGCACTTCTAAGCTGCCTGTGCAGCAGTGAACTCGACCCACGCAACGCCCTTCGCGACGTTAGTCTTCTAAGCTGCCTGTGCGGCAGTGAACGCTGGCGGCCTTCGGCGCAGCTAATAGCGAGTCTTCTAAGCTGCCTGTGCGGCAGTGAACGGCGATTTCGCGCAAAGGGGTGTTGTGAGTAACTTCTAAGCTGCCTGTGCGGCAGTGAACTACCGCTGACAGCTCGGCAGAAGCCAGGAACACTTCTAAGCTGCCTGTGCGGCAGTGAACAGCACATGCACGTAAGCGAACCAGCCCTGCCCCTTCTAAGCTGCCTGTGCGGCAGTGAACTTGGCGACATCGTTCACAACTGGCTTAATCACCTTCTAAGCTGCCTGTGCGGCAGTGAACATGCCCCGTCTGCTCCACAGAATACATCCCCTCTTCTAAGCTGCCTGTGCGGCAGTGAACTCCTCAGCGCGGAAACGGGGAAGCGCGTATCGCTTCTAAGCTGCCTGTGCGGCAGTGAACTCGATGCCGACATGCTGAACGTTGTATTTGAACTTCTAAGCTGCCTGTGCGGCAGTGAACGAGTAGCACCGGTGCCAATATTGAGCGATGACCTTCTAAGCTGCCTGTGCGGCAGTGAACCCTACCTGCCGTCAGCTTTCCTGACCACGTTGCTTCTAAGCTGCCTGTGCGGCAGTGAACCGTTATCTTACCTCGCTAACCCGTTTACTTCCTTAGCTTTTTACCTTATTTCCTCGTCCAGACCCTCTTTTTAACCATTATAAAAATAGTGATAATAATCAAACAGATAAAAACATGCTAAAAAAGAGGGTCTGAATAACACTGAGGCTCGCATGGCGGCGTCTTTTACCCGCGCGGGGGGGGGGCATAAACCGGCAGCAGACCTTAAGCACCAGCTGGCAGCTACCCCCGCGGAACTTCGCCAGCCAAACCAGACACTCTGGTATCAGCGAGTCACACTGTTTTCGGGAGATATATTGCTTCTTACGCAAAAAATGTATCTGAACTACACCTGCATATTCATAATTTCGCTATAGGCGCTGACCAGCTTGTTGCGCACCTGAATCCCCATCTGCATCGACACGCTGGACTTCTGCATATCAACCATCACGTCATTCAGTGAAACGCCCTCTTTACCCATCTGGAAATCCTGCGCCTGAGCACGGGATTCCGTCTGCGTTTCGCTGATCTTGTTCAGCGCGGCTTTTAACTCTGCACCGAAATCTGCATGTGAAGTATTGTCTGCACTCTTACCACCAGCTGCCTGCATTGCTGTGGTTTGCAGCGCCTGCATCACACTCTCAATACCCTGAATAGCCATGTTTTCTCCCGGACGAACGATGTAGTGATTACGATTGCTGACAAACTTAACACAATGTCAATAAGACAAAGCCCCTAAATAGCAGCATAAATCCCACCTTATCCAGCCATCGAATTTCTCGTTTAAGAAAATAATGGCACTCCATTGAGGTGGAATTTTTTTAAGCCAGCGCATCAGGGAGTCAGTTTTGTTACGACACTACACGCAACAGTCCGGTCAACTGTCAGGCAGGAACGAGTCATGAATGCAACTGTTACGCAGGATAATCCTGAGAAGAAAGGTTTGAATGACCTGTTCGCTCGCCTACGCGCTAACCCCCGCATCCCAATTATCGTGGCGGCGGCAGCCGTGGTTGCCATCGTAATCGCGATGGTTCTGTGGGCAAAGCAGCCAGATTACCGCGTCCTATATAATAATCTCAGCAATGAGGACGGCGGAGCTATCGTCACGCAGCTGACCCAGATGAACGTACCGTATAAGTTCGACGATCAGGGTGGTGCGCTGTTGGTTCCCGCTGCACAGGTGCATGAGCTGCGCCTGCGCCTCGCTTCACAGGGTTTACCGAAAGGTGGCGCTGTGGGGTTCGAGCTGCTGGATAAAGAGAAGTTCGGCATCAGCCAGTTCAGCGAGCAGGTGAACTACCAGCGTGCGCTGGAAGGTGAGCTGGCCCGCACCATCGAAACACTCGGCCCGGTTAAGGGTGCACGGGTGCATCTGGCAATGCCAAAACCTACCCTGTTCGTCCGTGAGCAGAAATCACCGTCCGCCTCTGTCACCCTGGCATTGCAGCCAGGTCGTGCGCTGGATGAAGGCCAGATCAACGCCGTTGTCCATATGGTCTCCAGCAGCGTTGCCGGGATGCCACCGGGTAACGTCACCGTGGTTGACCAGGCCGGCCGGCTGCTGACTCAGAATGATCCAACCGGGCGCGACCTCAATGACACCCAGTTGAAATATGCCAGCGATGTTGAAGCACGCTTCCAGCAGCGCATCGAAGCTATTCTTGGCCCGATCGTGGGTAACGGCAACGTCCATGCTCAGGTGACCGCGCAGATCGACTTTAATGCTCGTGAGCAGACCGACGAGCAGTACAAACCAAACAGCAGCCCTGACCAGCAGGCCATTCGCTCCCGCCAGACCAGCGACAGTGAGCAACTGGGTGGTCAGTATCCGGGCGGCGTTCCGGGTGCCCTGTCGAATCAACCGGCACCGGCAAATGCAGGCCCGATTACCACCCCGAATGCTAACGGTGCAGCTGGCGCAACTGGTGCTAACGCGAATAACGGCCAGGCCGCTAATAACGCAGCAACCAATGCAGCAACGTCAACGGCGCAAAAACCCGTACCGTCTAACACCCGCAGCGATAACACCACTAACTATGAAGTGAACCGCACCATCCTGCATACCAAGATGAATGTCGGTGAAGTACAGCGTCTGTCCGTGGCGGTGGTGGTTAACTACCGTACTGACGCAGCAGGTAAACCAATTGCGTTAAATGATGCACAGCTTAAGCAGATTGAAAACCTGACACGTGAAGCGATGGGCTTCTCAGAGCAGCGCGGTGACAGCCTGAACGTAGTCAACTCGCCGTTCACGGAAAACAGTGACCTCGGTGACGAACTGCCGTTCTGGAAACAACCGGCATTTATCGAGCAGATGTTTGAAGCGGGTCGCTGGTTACTGGTGCTGATTGTGGCCTTTATCCTCTACCGCAAACTGATTCGTCCTCAGCTGCGCCGGAAGGCAGAGCAGGAAAAAGCAGCTATCGAAGCGGCCTCTCTCGCTGCGGCACGCAATGCTGATGATGATGAGTCAGGTATCTCCGTCAAACTGTCGAAAGATGAGCTTGATCAGGAACGTAAATCTCAGCACCGCATGAGTGCTGAGGTAATGAGCCAGCGTATTCGTGAGATGTCAGAAAATGACCCACGCGTAGTGGCTCTGGTTATTCGCCAGTGGATGAAGGAAGAGCTATGAGTCTCACCGGTACTGAAAAAAGCGCCATTCTGATGATGACAATTGGCGAAGATCGCGCAGCCGAGGTGTTCAAACACCTCGACTCCCGCGAGGTGCAGCATCTCAGCTCTGCCATCTCTAATATGCGTCAGGTTTCGCATAAGCAGCTGACGGATGTACTGCGCGAATTCGAAGTTGATGCGGAGCAGTTCGCGGCTCTGAGTCTCAACTCCAACGACTACCTGCGCTCCGTGTTGATCAAAGCGCTGGGCGAAGAGAAAGCATCTACCCTGCTGGAAGATATTCTCGAAACGCGCGAAACCACCTCCGGGATGGATACGCTCAACTTTATGGAACCTCAGGCGGCTGCCGATCTGATCCGCGACGAACATCCGCAGATTATCGCCACCATCCTGGTGCACCTGAAACGCGGCCAGGCGGCAGATATTCTGGCGCAATTCGACGAACGCCTGCGTCACGATGTGATGCTGCGTATTGCTACCTTCGGCGGCGTACAGCCAGCCGCGCTGGCGGAACTGACCGAGGTGCTCAACGGCCTGCTGGATGGTCAGAACCTCAAGCGTGCGAAGATGGGTGGTGTTCGTACGGCGGCGGAGATTATCAACCTGATGAAAACTCAGCAGGAAGAAGCGGTTATCGAAGCGGTACGCGAGTTCGACGGCGAACTGGCACAGAAAATTATCGACGAAATGTTCCTGTTCGAAAACCTCGTCGAAGTGGACGACCGCAGCATCCAGCGCCTGTTGCAGGAAGTGGAGTCCGAATCGCTGCTGGTGGCTCTGAAAGGTTCCGAACAGCCGCTGCGCGAGAAGTTCCTGCGCAATATGTCCCAGCGTGCTGCCGATATCCTGCGCGACGACCTCGCCAACCGTGGCCCGATGCGTATGTCTGCGGTGGAAACCGAACAGAAAGCGATCCTGCTGGTTGTTCGTCGTCTGGCCGAAACCGGCGAGATGGTAATTGGTGGTGGCGAGGAAACTTATGTCTGATAACACGTCCCTGGCCTGGCAACGCTGGCAGCCTAACGATCTGGCGCGCCTCGATCGCCCGCTAATCGAAGAGCTGGTATTGCCTGAAGCAACAGAAGAACCCATTGACCAGCATCAGTTCCAGTTAGAGCAGCTGCAGGCGCAGGTACGTAACGAGGCTCAGGGCCTGGGCTATGCGGAAGGACAGAAGCGCGGATTTGCGGAAGGACAGAAATCGGGTTATGACGCTGGTTTTCAGCAGGGTCTGGCCGAAGCACAGCAGCAGCAGGCACCGTTACAGGCACGTATGCAGCAGCTGGTTTCTGAATTCCATCATTCGCTGGAAGCGCTGGACAGCGTGATCGCCGCCCGCCTGATGCAGCTGGCACTGGAAGCTGCGCGCCAGGTGATCGGCCAGGCTCCGCACGTCGACGGCACCGCCCTGCTGCGTCAGATTCAGGGCATGTTACAGCAGGAACCTATGTTCAGCGGCAAGCCCACGCTGCGCGTACATCCGGACGATTTGCCACGTGTGGACACCACGCTGGGCGCGACCCTCAGTCTGCACGGCTGGCGTCTGCTGGGTGACAGCACTATCCATCCTGGTGGCTGCAAAGTCAGCGCTGAAGATGGCGATCTGGATGCCAGCATCGCTACCCGCTGGCATGAACTGTGCCGCCTGGCTGCACCGGGAGAATTGTAATGACCACTCGCCTGTCGCGCTGGCTTGGCGCACTCGACAATTTCGAACAACGTCTGGCACAGGTGCCGGACGTACGTCGTTATGGTCGTCTGATCCGCGCCACCGGATTGGTACTCGAAGCCACCGGATTACAGCTGCCACTCGGAGCAACCTGCGTTATCGAACGTCATGACAGCCAGGGCGTCAGCGAGGTGGAAAGCGAAGTGGTGGGATTTAACGGCCAGAAGCTGCTGCTGATGCCGCTGGAAGAAGTCGAAGGTGTTCTGCCCGGCGCGCGCGTATATGCACGTATCGCCGGTGATAAGCAGAACAGCGGCAAACAGATGATGCTGGGGCCGGAGCTGTTGGGGCGCGTACTCGATGGCAGCGGTCGTCCGCTTGACGGACTGCCAACACCAGAGACTGGCTATCGCGCACCGCTGAATACCCCGCCATTCAACCCGTTACAGCGTACCCCGATCACCGATGTGCTGGACACCGGCGTGCGGGCGATTAACGCCCTGCTCACCGTCGGGCGCGGCCAGCGTATGGGCCTGTTTGCAGGCTCCGGCGTTGGTAAAAGTGTGCTGTTAGGCATGATGGCCCGCTATACCAAGGCCGACGTCATTGTTGTTGGTCTGATTGGTGAGCGCGGTCGCGAAGTTAAAGACTTTATTGAGAATATACTGGGTACAGAAGGTCGTGCGCGCTCAGTGGTCATCGCCGCTCCGGCGGATGTGTCTCCTCTGCTGCGTATGCAGGGCGCATCTTACGCCACGCGTATTGCCGAAGATTTTCGTGACCGTGGTCAGCACGTACTGCTGATTATGGATTCCCTGACACGCTACGCCATGGCCCAGCGCGAAATCGCCCTTGCCATTGGTGAACCACCAGCGACCAAAGGCTATCCGCCTTCCGTATTTGCCAAACTACCGGCGCTGGTCGAGCGTGCAGGTAACGGCATTGACGGCGGCGGCTCCATCACCGCTTTCTATACCGTTCTGACCGAAGGGGATGACCAGCAGGATCCGATCGCTGACTCAGCGCGCGCCATCCTTGATGGGCATATTGTGCTCTCACGCCGCCTGGCGGAATCCGGACACTATCCGGCCATTGATATAGAAGCCTCGATCAGCCGCGTTATGGCGCACCTGATTGATGAGACCCACTATGCACGTGTGCGCCAGTTTAAACAGCTGCTGTCGAGCTATCAGCGTAACCGCGATTTGGTGAGCGTAGGTGCATACGCAGCAGGAACCGATCCGACGCTGGATAAAGCCATCAAGCTCTACCCTGAGCTGGAAGCCTTCCTGCAACAGGGGATGTTTGAGCGCAGTACATTTGACGATGCCAGCCTGCATTTACAGGCGATTTTTGGTTAATTTTCACTGACGTCGTATCGCGCTTTGCCGCGTGATACAGCCTGACTGGAGGGCTTATGACAAAGACAGCCTCAGCTATCGACACGCTGCGCGACCTGGCGCACAAAGATGTGGAAAAAGCCGCCATTCAGTTGGGCGACGTGCGTCGTGCGCAAAAACAGGCCGATGAGCAGCTCACGATGCTGCTCAACTATCAGGACGAATATCGCAAGAATCTCAACACCACCATGAGCGAAGGGATAGCCAGCACCCGCTGGTACAACTATCACCAGTTTATTCAGACGCTGGAAAAGGCGATTGAACAGCATCGTCAGCAGCTGATGCACTGGAACACGCGTGTGGAAAATGCACTGCGCCTGTGGCGCGACAAACAACAGCGGCTGCACGCTTACGAAACACTTCAGTCACGTGCGCTGGCTACCGCTCTATTACAAGAAAACCGTCTCGATCAGAAACGGATGGATGAATATGCCCAACGGGCATCATTGAGGAAAGGCGAATGATAACCTTACCAACGGCGACCACTGCCACTACCGGCGCTGCTAAAATCAGCACTACAGGTACAGGCAGCGATACTACATTTGACAGCACCGGCACCGAATCACTGACAGGTGGAGAGGTCTCACAGCAGGGTTTTCTGACTCTGTTAGGTAACCGTCTGTTGTCACTGGCCCAGCAGGGTGGCGCTGGCGTAACGGCAGGTAATGCCGACGTGGCAACCAATGATGCCGACGGCAAAGCGGGCAAAAATGTGGGAATCAGCGACCTGATGGCGGCGCTGGATAAACCGGAAGCGTTAACTGCCCTGCTCCATCCGCAGCAGGGTGGCGCAGAAATTAAAGAAGATAAAGCGACGGACGATAAAGAGACCCCCGCCGTGACGCTCAGTGACAGCGATCTCCAGGCGCTGCAGGCGCTGTATGCGATGCTGCCGAATAACGCCGCTGTTCCTGCCGCTAATAACGCCGCAAAAGGCAGCGATCTGCTGAACAACGGGCTGAGTAAAAGTGATAAACAGTCCACGCTGAATGCGCTGAGTGCCGCGCTGGGCAAAGTCACCGCGGAAGACGGAGATGAAACTGGCTCGCAGTCGAAAAACAGCGACAGTCCTCTGCTGGTTTCTGTTGGGGCGAAATCTTCTGATGGTGCTGGCGCTGGAAAAGCCTCAACAAATCCAGCGGCTTCCACTATCGACCCGGCTTTTCAGCAGGTTATGAGCAACGTCAGTAAAGATATCGACAAAGAAAATTCAAGTTCTGCCCCTAACGCGACGATAACTAATAATGTGATCAGTACTGCGTCTTCATTACTTACCCCGACATCAACCTCGACGGTAAGTGCACCGGCAACACCACTGCTGAATTCTCAGCTGGGGAGTCCGGAGTGGCAGCAGGCACTGGGACAACAGATCCTGATGTTCAGCCGCAACGGGCAGCATACCGCCGAGTTGCATCTGCATCCGCAGGACCTGGGCAGTATTCAGATCAGCCTGAAACTGGATAATGACCAGGCCCAGCTGAGTATGGTGTCGAACCAAAGTCAGGTCAGGGCAGCACTTGAGGCAGCAATTCCTCAGCTGCGCGCCTCACTGGCCGAAAGCGGCATCAATCTGGGTCAAAGTAATGTCAGTAGCGATGCGTTCCAGCAGGGTCAATCCTTTAATGGCCAGCAGGAACAGCAGCGCAATAACAACGGAAGCCCGTTTAGTCTCGCTACAGAAAATGACAGTGATGTGATGCCACTTGCCGTACCTGCCGCCCTGCAGGCGCGCGCAGCCGGCTCCAGTGCTGTTGATATTTTCGCCTGACGGCAACAAACGCGTAAGCTGATGGCAAAACTCGCGTCTTTTCTGCCTATTGTTTAGCGCAAGACGAGGGATAATTTGCTCATAACGCCGTGGGACAGTGGATTACGTGGCACCGCCCCCGAAAATAATCACAGGAAGTTACAGCTAATATGACTGATAACGCTAAAGCCAAAAGCGGCAAACGTAAGCTCCTGATGCCGGTGTTACTTGTTGTGACCCTGGTCGCTTGCAGCGTGGCGGGCTATACAGTCTGGCGCATGATGAAAACTCCGGCCGATGCCGCTGCGGCAGCAAAGCCGGAGCCGCCTCCAGCGCCGGTGTTTTTTGCTCTGGATACTTTTACGGTTAACTTAATCAACCCAGACAATGACCCGGATCGTGTGCTGTACGTAGGCTTTACGCTGCGTTTGCCAGATGATGAGACGCGTCGTCGAATGAATGATTATCTGCCGGAAGTCCGCAGTCGTCTGCTGCTGTTGCTTTCACGTCAAAGTGCTACGGCGTTAGCGAATGAACAAGGCAAGCAGGAATTAATGGCACAGATTAAACAGGTACTGGCACCTCCGCTGGTGCAGGGACAACCACAGCAGGTCGTGACAGATGTACTTTTCACGGCCTTCATTCTGCGGTGATGGAAATTTATGGGCGATAGCATTCTTTCTCAGGCAGAAATTGACGCACTACTCAATGGCGACAGCGACAGTGCGACAGAAGATAAGGTCAGTATCGGTGGCGATAGCGATATTCGCCCCTATGATCCCAATACCCAGCGCCGCGTGGTTCGTGAGCGCTTGCAGGCACTGGAGATCATCAACGAACGTTTTGCGCGTTCTTATCGTATGGCGCTTTTTAATCTGCTGCGCCGCAGCCCGGATATTTCGGTCGGCGCGATTAAGATTCAGCCTTACCATGAGTTCGCCCGCAATTTGCCGGTGCCAACTAACCTTAACCTTATCCACCTCAAGCCGCTGCGTGGCACGGCGCTGGTGGTCTTCTCGCCAAGTCTGGTGTTTATCGCCGTAGATAACCTGTTCGGTGGAGATGGTCGTTTCCCGACAAAAGTTGAAGGGCGCGAATTTACCCACACAGAACAACGCGTTATCCGTCGTATGCTGAAGCTGGCACTGGACGGATACAGCGAAGCCTGGAAGCCAATCTATCCGCTGGATGTTGAATACGTCCGTTCAGAGATGCAGGTGAAATTCACCAACATCACCACCTCACCCAACGATATCGTGGTTACCACGCCATTCCAGGTTGAGATTGGTAACCTGACCGGTGAGTTTAACATCTGTATTCCATTCAGCATGATTGAACCGCTGCGTGAAACGCTGGTGAATCCGCCGTTAGAAAACTCGCGCAGCGAAGATGAAAACTGGCGCGACACGCTGGTGAAACAGGTTCAGCACTCTGAGCTGGAGCTGGTGGCAAATTTTGCTGAAGTCTCGATGAGAATTTCACGTCTGCTGGCGCTTAAACCCGGCGACGTATTACCGATTGAAAAACCGGACCGCATTATCGCCCATGTGGATGGCGTGCCGGTGTTGACCAGCCAGTACGGAACGCTGAATAAGCAGTACGCTCTGCGCGTGGAACACCTGATCAACCCGATTTTGAATTCGCTGAATGAGGAACAGCCCGATGAGTGATAATAATAAGCCGTCCGATGACGACATCTCTGCGGACGACCTGTGGGCTGACGCAATGAATGAACAGGTAAAATCAACCTCCACCGACAGCGTGTTTAAGTCGCTGGATTTGGGTGATGTAGCCGGCGGTTCGCAGGATATCGATATGATTATGGATATCCCGGTCAAGCTGACCGTTGAACTGGGTCGTACCAAAATGACGATTAAAGAGCTGCTGCGTCTTTCGCAAGGTTCGGTTGTCGCACTGGACGGATTAGCGGGTGAGCCACTGGATATCCTGATTAACGGCTATCTGATTGCCCAGGGTGAAGTGGTGGTGGTGGCCGATAAGTACGGCGTACGTATTACCGACATCATTACGCCTTCTGAACGTATGCGTCGTCTGAGCCGCTAAATGAATACCACGCAGCAGCAGCCGGTTACACCGCAGCCGGCCATTTCTACCGGCTCAATGCTCACCCAGGTGAGCGGCGTGCTGGCGGCGATTATAATTTTGATTCTCGCCTGTGCATGGGTGGCAAAACGACTCGGTTTTGCCTCACGACGCAGCGGCAACCAGACGCTGAATATCAGCGCCAGCTGCTCGCTGGGTCAGCGTGAACGTGTGGTCATTGTCGATGTTGACGATGCGCGTCTGGTTCTGGGCGTTACCGCCCATCAGATCACGCATCTGCATACGCTACCTGCCAGGCCTCAGCCAGAAACCACGGACTCTCCGCAGCCTAAGCCCGATTTCCGCCAGGTTCTCCAGTCATTAATGAAAGGCACCGGGAAGAACAAATGAAACGCATACTTCCACTGCTGCTGCTTGGCCTGCTGATGCTGGCACCAGATGTTTACGCTCAACTTCCGGGCCTGATCAGCAAACCGATGGCTAACGGCGGACAGAGCTGGTCACTGCCGGTGCAGACGCTGGTGTTTATCACCTCGCTGACCTTCCTGCCGGCCATTTTGCTGATGATGACCAGCTTTACGCGCATCATTATCGTATTCGGGCTGCTGCGCAATGCGCTCGGCACACCCTCTGCACCGCCAAACCAGGTTTTGGTGGGTCTGTCGCTGTTCCTGACCTTCTTTATTATGGGCCCGGTATTCGACAAAATTTATACCGATGCTTATCTGCCATTCAGTGAAGATAAGATCAGCATGCAGGAAGCGATTGATAAAGGTGCCCTGCCGCTGCGTGAGTTTATGCTGCGCCAGACGCGCGAAGCCGATTTAGCGCTGTTTGCGCGCCTGGCCAACACCCCGCCGATTGCCGGGCCGGAAGCCGTACCCATGCGTATCCTGCTGCCCGCTTACGTAACCAGCGAGCTGAAAACAGCCTTCCAGATTGGTTTCACTGTATTTATTCCGTTTCTGATTATCGACCTGGTGGTGGCCAGCGTGCTGATGGCGCTGGGGATGATGATGGTGCCTCCGGCCACCATATCGCTACCCTTTAAGCTTATGTTGTTTGTGCTGGTAGATGGCTGGCAGCTGCTGGTTGGTTCGCTGGCCCAGAGTTTCTATTCCTAACCCGGAGCCACGATAATGACACCTGAATCGGTAATGGTACTGGGGCATGATGCGATGCAGATTGCCCTCGCTCTGGCCGCTCCGCTGCTGCTCGCCGCGCTGGTCAGCGGTTTGCTGATCAGCCTGCTCCAGGCTGCTACCCAGATTAACGAACAGACGCTCTCCTTTATTCCTAAGATTCTGGCGGTGGTAACAACTATCGTGATTGCCGGCCCCTGGATGCTTAATCTGGTGCTCGACTATATGCGCACCCTGTTCAGCAACCTGCCTTATATGATCGGATAATGATTCTTTTTGACAGTAGTCAACTTCTGTTCTGGATCAGTCAGCTATTCTGGCCCCTCGCCCGAGTGCTGGCGCTGATCATGACAGCGCCATTGCTGAGTGAGAAATCAATCAGCCGCAAAGTCAAAATCGGGCTGGGTGTGATGATTACATGGGTGCTGGTGCCTACCCTGCCTCCCACTACGGTTACGCTGTTCTCGGTAGGCGGCTTCTGGCTGCTGATTCAGCAAATCCTGATTGGCGTAGCCATCGGTTTTACCATGCAGTTTGCCTTTGCTGCCGTGCGCACAGCGGGTGAAGTCATTGGTTTGCAGATGGGGTTATCTTTTGCAACGTTCTTCGATCCCAGCAGCCGCCTGAACATGCCGGTACTGGCGCGCTTTCTGGATATGCTTGCCATGCTGCTGTTTCTTTCGTTCAACGGCCATCTGTGGTTGATTTCGATGGTTGCCGACAGTTTTCACACTTTGCCTATCGGCGGCGAGCCTCTTAACGGCAATGCTTTTATGGCACTGACCAAAGCAGCGAACCTGATTTTCCTTAATGGCATGAGATTAGCGTTACCGTTAATAACTCTGCTACTCACCCTTAACCTGGCCCTGGGTTTGTTAAACCGCGTTTCACCTCAACTCTCCGTTTTTGCTATCGGCTTCCCCGTTACCTTATCAATCGGCATGGTGTTTATGAGCCTGATGATGCCCTTGCTGGCTCCATTCTGCGAACATTTGTTCAGTGAAGTGTTCGATTTGCTGGCTACACTGCTCAGTGAATTACCCGGTAAGTAATCTTACGTATTTGCCGCAATTCGCAGTTTTTCGCAAAGGCATTGTTAAGGAATGAAAATACATCTGTGTATTTTTCGCACCATTATTTAAAGAATTTCATTAAGGAAATTCTGATAAATGCTCTGGCGTGATGAAAATTATTCTTATTAAAACCTACTTAGCGTATTTTACCTTCTCAAACCGATGATTTGTTGCGAAGGAGTTAACGATTAAAAAACACTCAACTAGCTGTTTTTTATAGTAATTTTATTTTTCGCGGTTTTTCTTGTTTTAAAATACATTTTCCGGCATTGTCAATGCACTCCGCATGCCTACACTTTCGGAGAATGAATGTTTTTAAGAATCGTCCTATCATAGTTTTCCAAATTCTGCGCGATAGTGTGTCGAGCAGGTGGAAACGTGCATCAAATGCTGTGTTAACTCAGATTACTAAGCAGAACTTATGCTTAGATGCTGGATCAGGTACTCAGGCAGGTTATCGCCTCGTCAAAACTCAAATTACCAGTCAGCAAGGACGAATCAGTACCCTCGCCGTCAATGGCAAAGCTTTGCTAACGCTGGGTAAATATAACAAGATCGTGAAACAGAACTCTTGCTCTCGTACTGAACACGCGTAATTCATCGTTGATTTAAACGGATAACAAATTGGTGAGGGTCGCTATTATGCCAACGATTATTATGGATTCATGTAACTATACACGGCTAGGTTTAACTGACTATATGGCAGTTAAAGGGGTTAAAAAGAAAAATATAACCTCAGTAAACGATATCGAGCAGTTGCAAATTAAGTGTCAGCAACTACAGCCCGGTGTTGTTTTCATTAATGAAGATTGTTTTATCCATGAATCCGATGCAAGCCAGCGAATCAGAAGTATTATTATGCAGCATCCTGATACGTTGTTTTTCATATTTATGGCCATCTCTAATATCCATTTTGAGGAATACCTCTACGTTCGTAAGAACTTGATTATTACATCAAAATCGATAAAGCCGTCGACCCTGGATTCATTACTTAGCACTTACTTTCAAAAGAACCTTAATCTGTCTCCCCGCTATTCTTCGGGCTTCGACGTACATCCACTGACGCTGAGTCAGACGGAATCTAACATGCTTAAGATGTGGATGTCAGGTCACGATACGATTCAGATTTCTGATAAAATGCAAATAAAAGCAAAAACAGTTTCATCGCACAAAGGCAATATCAAACGTAAAATTAAAACTCATAATAAGCAGGTTATTTATCATGTAGTTCGTTTAACTGATAACGTTACCAGCGGTATCTATGTCAATGTAAGATAATCATATAAGGGGAAGCCGGCGTCAGCCGGCTTCTCTGCAAATAGCTCCCTGCGCACTGCCCCTGACGATTAAGCCTAATGTTCATTTTGTGAGCTGGCTCCCACTTCCCATCCTAATCCTTTCAGCCCTTTTGCCGATGCTTTCTAGACGACCGGAGTGTTACTTCGTCCCTACTGACAGAGAGCAATGGATATGAAATCACAACCACAATCGAACGAACATCAGGCTATCAGCTTCTGGCAACACCTCCGTCTGGTTCCGTTGTTCGCCGCTATTCTTGGCGGAATTTTGCTGCTATTTGCCCTGTGTATCGGCCTCGCCAGTTATTTTTTAGTTCAGAGTAATCAGTCGCTGAATGATGTGACTAAAGAGATCCAGGTACGTATGGCACTCTCGGACAGCTCCAACAATCTGCGCACTGCCCGCCTGACGGTTATCCATGCCGGTGCTGCTGCACGTATTGGTGAAATGGATGAATTCAAAGCCAATCTCGACAAAACCGCCAATCACATCAAGATGGCTCGTGAGAGCTTTAACTTTTATTTAAATCGCCCGGTGAAAACAGCCAGGGGCATCGTGCTGGATGAAGAGCTGAAAAAACTGTTCGATACCTATATCAGCAAAGGTGTTGATCCGATGGTAAAAAGCGCCTCAGACGGCAGCTTTGAAGGTATTATTGCGCAGGAAACGGATTACACTCGAAAACTCGACGATGCATATAATGTCGCACTGTCTCAAGCTATCAAGCTGCGTACAGAGCGTTCTGACCGCCTGAATGAAACGGCACAGGCGCAGACACGCCTCGGATTTATGATGATGGCCGGGGCATTTGGCCTGGCACTGTTGTTAACCTTCGCCACCTTTATTTTCCTGCGCCGCGTCGTGATCACCCCACTGCGCCAGGCAGTAGAGCGTATTGAGCATATTTCCCGTGGGGATTTAACCGCCCCACTGCAAAACTGGGGACGCAGTGAGATCGGTAGCCTGGGGAATAACCTGCAGCTGATGCAGCAGGCGTTAGTAAAAACCGTTGGTACAGTGCGTGAAGGCGCAGTGGCTATTTATCAGGGTTCCAGTGAAATCTCTTCCGGAAATACTGACCTCTCCTCGCGTACCGAGCAGCAGGCATCTGCTCTGGAGCAGACAGCAGCCAGTATGGAAGAGCTGACCGCCACGGTGAAACAGAATGCTGAAAATGCTCATCACGCCAGCCAGCTCGCCTCTGATGCATCAGGCAAAGCGCGTCAGGGTGGCGATATCGTCACCGGCGTGGTCAACACCATGAATAATATCTCCTCCAGCTCGAAGAAAATTGCTGAAATCACCACGGTAATTAACAGCATCGCCTTCCAGACTAATATTCTGGCACTGAATGCGGCAGTAGAAGCAGCTCGTGCAGGTGAGCAGGGGCGCGGTTTTGCCGTAGTCGCCAGCGAAGTGCGTAATCTGGCACAGCGCAGCGCCGGGGCAGCGAAAGAGATTGAAGGGCTGATTTCAGAGTCGGTGGATCTTATTGGTAAAGGCTCTGCGCAGGTCGGTCATGCCGGTAATACCATGAGTGAAATCGTCGATGCGGTACGCCGGGTCACGGATATTATGGCGGAGATTGCCGCCGCATCTGATGAGCAGAGCAAAGGTATTCAGCAGGTCAGCATGGCGGTGACCGAAATGGATAATGTGACGCAGCAAAACGCCTCGCTGGTAGAAGAAGCCTCTTCTGCTGCGGCCTCGCTGGAAGAGCAGGCTGCACGTCTGACAGAGGCAGTATCGGCATTTAAACTGAGCAGTACCGCCACTGAGAATGTGAAAAGTCGCTCAACAACCGGTAAAACTGCCGCGTTATCGGCACCAAGGCCTGCGCTGGCTTCCACCAGCAACGACCACTGGGAAACCTTCTGATGGCAAAAAGGGCTGACCACCGGTCAGCCCTTTTCTGTGGATAGGGGGAGGCCGGAAGGTCTCCCCTGCCGCTCATATATCTTCAGGCGTTAAGGGTGTGGCTCAACGAAAATACCGTCATCATGGCCAACTTCATTAAAGAACCAGATCCCTAACGGATAGTCCTCAAGCGCCACTAAAAACATGGTGCCTTCACTGAAGTCTTCAACTGCCAGCACCTTCCCTTCACGACGCGGCCCACCATCCGTTTTTACCGTTACCCGTTCATTGACCTTCATGATCACTCCTGCACGATTTTTTGGTTAGTTTAACCGAAAAACACAGGATACGCAGGGTATCGCTACAGATGATTACCGACGGGCGATAACCCAGACGGCATGTACGATACCGGGGATGTAACCGCACAGCGTCAGCAGGATGTTCAGCCAGAAGGCTCCACCAAATCCGACCTGCATAAATACGCCCAGTGGGGGTAACAGAATCGCAATCACAATTCGTAAAAAGTCCATAAAATCTCCGTTATCTGTTTTATCTCGCGGGGTTACCGCACATAAAGTATAGCCAGCGTGCGCCACATCACAGTCTGTTGCAGGTAAAACTGGGTAAAGCCCTTCCCCCTCACGCATTTTCACTTTCTTTACGTTTCCGGGTGAGACTTCTGACAAGTGAAAATCCTAAAATGGCCTCACTGCACCAACCCCAAAGGGGCAGACGGCGGAATCCAGCAATGGTATCCGCCTGAGTAACAAGGATTTTTGCCCGCGCAGCGCGGGCTTTTTTTTACCTGTCATATCGCCAATTCCCCTGTTAAACCTGACCTGATGCCATTTCCGGCAAAAAAAATCCCGACCAAATCTGGCCGGGATGAAGTGTTTCTCACAGGAAATGAAGTTCGTTACATCTGGGAATTCTTTAACGTTAGCAGACTAACCGATCTCACTGCTCAGATTATTCTTAATCCACAGTCAGAATTGTACAAACTAATAAATTCTGTATAGAAAAACAGGCGCGAAGCTGCACCCGCTCTGCCTTACGCATGGGAATCAAATAATCACGGCAGTGATAGTACGTTCTGTTTTTTTAAGATAATTCCTGGAAAGGAAGACATCCCTACTCAGCGCTGCTGACTGTAACGGCTGGACTATACTGAACAATTCTACTGTCGGCTTTGCCCATCAACATCACTTTGAGGTATTGCTTATGCCAACGTTGCAGGATCCACTGACGATCGTTACCGATCTCGACGGCTCACTGCTTGACCACCATACCTACGGTTGGGAGCCGGCTGAATCATGGCTGGCGCGGTTGCAGGCGCAGCATATTCCGCTGGTGATCTGCTCGAGTAAAACCGCCGCAGAAATCATTCCCCTACAGCGCGCTCTGGGCATCAGCGGCGCTCCATTTATCGCGGAGAATGGTGCCGTGGTTCGGCTTGATGATACCGCCAGGCCAGCCCCCTTTTTGCCGGGTAATACAGCTGACTACCCCGTGCTATGTCAGCGATTAGCAGAATTGAGAGCGCGTCATGCCTTCAAATTCACCGGATTTGCCGACGTGAGCGAAAAAGAGGTCTCTGAATGGACAGGTCTGACGGAACATGATGCGACGCTGGCACGGATGCGTGAAGCCTCTGAAAGTATTATCTGGCGCGACAGCGCAGAGCAGTTCGCTCTGTTTCGTCAGCAGCTGGAGGCTCAGGATTTAACCCTGGTTCAGGGTGGCCGCTTCTGGCACGTTATGCGTCAGGGCAGCGGCAAAGGTGCGGCACTGCGCTGGCTGCTCCAGCACTCCTCTCTGAGCGACAGCGCTACTGTCACCCTCGGGCTGGGCGATGGCCCGAACGATGCACCGATGCTGGACATCGTGGACTATGCGGTGGTGATTAAGGGCTACAGTAAAAATCCCGTCATCCTGCAACGCCAGGATAAACATAATATCTATCATACCGCGCACTTCGGCCCTGAGGGCTGGAGCGAGGGGCTGACCTATTTTATCACTCAGTGAGCTGGGGTAACCTTTGAAGGGGTAAGCGATGAGCGATTTTTTCCAGAATGGCGTTATAACCAATTTCCATAATCTTACCGGGCGCTCCGTGGCGGAGCTGGAGAAAGATCTGGTGCGCTTTTCACGCAAGCGCAAAATGGGCCTGATCCTGCCCTCCCTGTTTTCCGAACTTGAAGGGCCGGCCCTCAGTAATATTGTTGATGAACTGGCAAAAGTGCCCTATCTCTCTGAGATTGTTATCGGGCTGGATCGGGCTGATCGCGACCAGTTTCTGCTGGCGCGTGAGTTCTTTTCACGTCTGCCGCAGCGGCACCGTATTTTATGGAACGACGGGCCGCGTCTGAAGGCGCTGGACGCCGAGCTGGACAAAGAGGGCCTCTCGCCCTCTCAGCCCGGGAAAGGCCGCAACGTCTGGTTTTGCAGCGGCTATACCCTCGCTTCTGATAAGTCCAACTGCGTTGCCCTGCACGACTGCGATATTGTCACCTACGAGCGTGGAATGCTGGCCCGCCTGCTCTATCCGCTGGCGAATCCCGCTTTCCATTACGAATTCTGCAAGGGGTTTTACGCCCGCGTGGCTGATGGAAAACTGAATGGCCGCGTAGGGCGTCTGTTAGTGGGGCCGCTGCTGCGCTCACTGCAAAAAGTGTACGGCCATTCGGAATATCTCGACTACCTGAGCAGCTTCCGTTATCCCCTGTCCGGTGAGTTTGCCATGCGCACCCACGTGCTGAACGGGATTAAGATCCCCGGTGACTGGGGGCTGGAGATTGGTGTGCTGTCTGAAATTTATCGCAACTACACCACCCGACAGAGCTGCCAGGTGGAAATTGCCGATAACTACGATCATAAGCATCAGCCGCTTTCGGAAGAGGATGGCACCGGCGGCCTTAAGCGCATGAGTAACGATATTGTGCAATCGCTACTGCGCAAAATGGCCACAATGGGGGTCAATATTACCAGTGACTCGTTCCGCGTGCTGAAAGCGACCTATTATCGTAACGCACTGGATATGATGGAAATTTATAATCATGAAGCCACGATGAACGGTCTGAAGTTCGACCAGCATACCGAAGAAGCCGCCGTTGAAATGTTTACCCAGGCGATTCTTGATGCCGGCCAGGCCTTTATTGAACGCCCCAACGAGAAGCCATTTATCCCCAGCTGGAGCCGGGTACAGTCAGCGTTTCCGGACATTCTGCAACGCATCTATCAGGCGGTGGAAGATGACAACAGCGGTGATGTTTAGCCGCCGCTGCTGACGCAGTTTCTACCTGCCTGCTTCGCCCGATACAAGCGCTCATCTGCAATGGATTGCAGATTTTCTATCTTATAATCCTGCTGTTCATCGCTGCTGCTTACGCCAAGTGAGGCGGTTACTTTCAGAGTTTTCATGGCATTGATCAGCACCTCTTTTGAAGCCAGTTTGCAGCGAATTCGCTCCGCGATTTCAACCGCTTCTGCCAGACTGGTATCCGGCAGCACAACGCAGAACTCTTCCCCGCCCACGCGCCCCAGCACATCCTCTTTTCTCAGCGTTCTGGCAATGACCGAGGCCGCATGGGTGAGTACCACGTCTCCGGCATGATGGCCCCAGGTATCGTTAACGGATTTGAAGTGATCGAGGTCAAGCTGGATCAATGACAGTGGCAGCTGATGACGTTCGCAGAACGCAGATTGCTTCCGGGCCTGCTCGAAGAAGGCGCTGCGGTTTAACTGACGGGTGAGACCATCATAGTTGGCACGCCATTTTAACGTCTCCTGGAGAGAGAGCAGCCGTCTTATCATGCGGAAAATCGCCTGATGACACGCCAGCAGCACCAGCGTGAAAAGCCCCCACATCAGCACCAGTACCAGGGTAACGCGGCCCGTTTCGCCCCGCATCCCCTCATCCAGCGTTTGTACATTAATCATCATCCCGTCGAAGTGCTGTAAACGTACCCAGGTGATAAAGCGTGTACCCGAACGTATCTGTCCACTTTTTTCATCAGGACGTTTATTAAAAATCTCCGCAAGCTCCGCCGAATTAATCCCCTGCTCACTCATCTTTTTACCATCAGAGATCGCCAAAGGCTTATGCTTACGGTCAAACAGCATAACGTGGCCCGCCTGCCAGGTCGGCAACGTCTGCCGTAAATAGCGCTGAATTGCCTCGGTAGAAAAATCCATCGCCAGTTCGCCGTACCAGTAATTGTCATGATCGACAGGCAGCGTTACGGTGACCACTTCGCCCTCGTTATAGAGGGAGTGGTAAATTTCTGACCAGCGCATACCCCGATCGGGATTACTTTGCGGATGGGCATTGAGGAAGTAAGGGCGGTCGATGGCGGTGCTGTAACTTTTTACCGTTTCCTGTTTATCATCCTGCACCGAGCTCAGATAGAAACCAGCACGCGAGATATACCAGAGCCGGTAATGCAAGTCGTTGACCGGGTTGTTGAACTGCAAAATGTAGCTCATCTCCAGCACGGCGGTGAGTTCATCATCCAGCCTTTTCGGATCGGCACGGCTTAATAAGGGAAAACTCTGCAATGCTTCGTCAGATATACCGTTGAGCGGCATACTGCGTTCTGAATTGATATTGATTTTCCACAGGGGGTGATGACGTTTAACCGCAAAAGCAGCCAGGGCCTCACGCGATTTGTCGGTGACTAATGGTTCATCAAGCGCGTGATGTAACATATTGCGAAAAAAGTACATCTCATCAATACTTTGTTGAAGCTGATGCTCAAGGCCGCTTGCCAGTTGAGCCAGCCAGGCGCGCTGATCCGTTTCATACGAAGATTTCAGCACCTGCGCTTCACGCCAGGTTAACAGGGTAGAAAAGACAAAAACAATTGCAAAACAGATATGAACGATGTGTTCAGGTCGAAAGGCACGCGAACTTTTGTCAGCTATCACTTAACCATTCTCCGGTACTGCCGATATCATTATTATCCAGAGTACCCGCAAGTTACAGGCGGAGCGCGTGCGCCGATGAGGCAGAATGCCGGTGGCATTTTTATTGATTCTTTCCAGATCAAACTGCTATCAACCCGAACAGAATAGCGCTAATACTGTAGACGTAGTTTGCTAATAGCCTTGTCGGTACGGGAGGTATAATGTCCAGATTTCCTAAAGGCAGTATTGTTCGTCACAAAACCGGACAGATAAAAGGTGTGGTGCTGAACGTGTTTGATCAGGGTGAACGCCCCGCAGGATATTACATCAAATGGGATGATGGCAATCACAGCTATCATAGCGAAAATGAGCTGATCTGGGCAAATATTGACCGTCCGCGAATGCACAATAATTTGCAGTCACCAAAATAACGCAGCGCCCACAACAACCGATAAAATCAAGGTATACTGCATTCAGCTGAATCGGGATCACTCCGGCGCGCCAGGGTTCCCGATCTCCCTTTTGTAAAGAGACCGCTTAATCAATTATGCCTGAACTCTACCGTTATGACCTGCCAACTAAAGCAGGCGACCAGCGCCAACTGGGGCAACTTACCGGCGCAGCCTGCGCCGTTGAATGCGCCGAAATGGTTGAACGTCATCCTGGACTGGTCATCCTCATCGCACAGGATATGCAGAATGCACTGCGCTTCCAGGATGAAATCAAACAGTTTACCTCCCAGCCAGTGATGGCGCTGGCGGATTGGGAAACCCTGCCATTCGACAGTTTCTCTCCGCATCAGGAAATTATCTCCTCCCGGCTTTCCACTTTGTACCAACTTCCCACGCTGGAACGCGGGCTGCTGATTATGCCGGTGAATACCCTGATGCAGCGCGTCTGTCCGCATAACTACCTGCATGGCCACGCGCTGGTGATGAAAAAGGGCCAGAAGCTGTCACGTGATAAACTGCGTTCCCAGCTGGAACAGGCTGGCTACCGTAGCGTTGACCAGGTGATGGCTCACGGTGAATTTGCCACCCGTGGTGCCCTGCTCGACCTCTACCCGATGGGTAGCGAACGCCCGTATCGCATCGATTTCTTTGATGATGAGATCGACAGCCTGCGTCTGTTTGACGTTGATACCCAGCGCACCCAGGAGGAAGTCGACGCCATTAATCTGCTGCCTGCCCACGAGTTCCCCACCGATAAAACCGCCATTGAACTGTTCCGTACCCAGTGGCGCGAGCATTTTGATGTGCGCCGGGAACCTGAGCATATTTATCAGCAGGTGAGCAAAGGCACCCTTCCCGCCGGGATTGAGTACTGGCAGCCGCTGTTTTTTGAGCAGCCTCTTCCCGCGCTGTTCAGCTATATGCCCGCCAATACCCTGCTGGTAGTTTCCGGGGATCTTGAAAGCAGCGCCGACCGCTTCTGGCAGGATGTTAATGCCCGCTATGAGAATCGCCGCGTTGACCCGATGCGCCCGCTGCTGCCGCCTCCCTCTCTGTGGTTGCGTACCGATGAGCTGTTCAGCGAACTGAAGCAGTGGCCGCGCGTCCAGCTGAAAACCGACCTGCTGGCGGATAAAGCCGCGAACACCAACCTGCGCTATGAGACGCTGCCCGATCTCGCGGTTCAGGCGCAGGCTAAAGCGCCGCTGGATGCGCTGCGTCGTTTTCTTGAGTCCTTCGATGGCCCGGTGGTATTTTCGGTTGAGAGCGAAGGCCGCCGCGAAACGTTGCAGGAGCTGCTGGCACGTATCAAGCTGAAACTGACCGCCATCGATTCATTGCATGATGCCGACCAGCCCGGCCACTATCTGTTAATCGGTGCCAGTGAGCACGGATTTATAGACGGACTGCGCAACCGTGCCCTGATTTGTGAAAGCGATCTGCTGGGCGAACGCGTCAGCCGTCGCCGTCAGGACAATCGCCGCACTATCAACCCGGATGTGCTGATCCGCAACCTCGCCGAGCTGCATCCCGGGCAGCCGGTGGTGCATCTTGAGCACGGCGTCGGTCGCTACATCGGCCTGACAACGCTTGAAACCGGCGGGATCAAAGCTGAATATCTGATGCTGGCCTACGCCGGAGATGCCAAGCTGTATGTCCCGGTTTCGTCACTGCATCTGATCAGCCGTTATGCTGGCGGAGCAGAAGAGAACGCCCCGCTGCACAAGCTGGGCAGCGACGCCTGGTCGCGAGCACGGCAGAAAGCCGCTGAGAAAGTGCGTGATGTGGCGGCAGAGCTGCTGGATATCTACGCCCAGCGTGCGGCAAAATCTGGTTTCGCCTTTAAACATGATAAAGAGCAGTATCAGCTGTTCTGTGAAAGCTTCCCGTTTGAAACAACCCCAGACCAGGCGCAGGCGATCAATGCGGTACTGAGCGACATGTGCCAGCCGCTGGCAATGGATCGACTGGTATGCGGCGATGTCGGCTTTGGCAAAACTGAAGTGGCGATGCGTGCAGCATTCCTCGCCGTGGAGAACCACAAACAGGTTGCCGTACTGGTGCCCACCACCCTGCTGGCACAGCAGCATTACGATAACTTCCGCGACCGCTTTGCCAACTGGCCGGTGCGCATTGAGATGCTGTCACGCTTCCGTACTGCTAAAGAGCAGGCGCAGGTGCTGGCGGAAGCACAGGAAGGTAAGGTAGATATTCTTATCGGTACCCATAAGCTGCTTCAGAGTGAGATCAAATGGCACGATCTGGGCCTGCTGGTCGTCGATGAAGAGCACCGTTTTGGCGTGCGCCACAAAGAGCGCATCAAGGCGATGCGAGCCGATGTTGATATCCTGACGCTGACCGCAACGCCGATCCCACGTACGCTGAATATGGCGATGAGCGGGATGCGCGATCTGTCGATTATTGCCACACCTCCTGCACGTCGTCTGGCGGTTAAAACCTTTGTACGTGAGTATGACGATCTGGTCGTACGCGAGGCGATCCTGCGCGAAGTCCTGCGCGGTGGGCAGGTTTACTACCTCTATAACGACGTTGAAAATATTGAAAAGGCGGCGAAACGCCTCTCTGAGCTGGTTCCTGAAGCCCGGGTGGCAATCGGGCATGGTCAGATGCGCGAACGCGAGCTGGAACGGGTGATGAATGACTTCCATCATCAGCGTTTCAACGTGCTGGTGTGTACCACCATCATTGAAACCGGCATCGACATCCCTACCGCGAACACTATTATCATTGAGCGTGCCGATCACTTTGGTCTGGCACAGCTGCATCAGCTGCGTGGTCGCGTCGGGCGCTCCCACCATCAGGCCTACGCCTGGCTACTGACGCCACATCCAAAAGCGATGACCGTCGATGCGCATAAACGCCTGGAGGCCATTGCCTCGCTGGAAGATTTAGGTGCCGGATTTGCCCTTGCCACACACGATCTGGAAATTCGTGGTGCCGGGGAGCTGCTGGGAGAAGGCCAGAGTGGCCAGATGGAAACCATCGGTTTCTCACTGTATATGGATCTGCTGGAAAACGCCGTCAACGCCCTGAAAGAGGGGCGCGAACCGTCCCTGGAGGATCTGACTAACAGTCAAACCGAGATTGAGCTGCGGATGCCTGCGCTGCTGCCGGATGACTTTATTCCTGATGTGAATACCCGCCTCTCGTTCTATAAACGCATTGCCAGCGCCGTGCAGTCCGGCGAGCTGGACGATCTCAAGGTGGAGCTGATTGACCGCTTCGGCATGCTGCCGGATGCAGCACGCAATCTGCTGGATATTGCCGCCCTGCGCCTGGTGGCGAAAACACTGGGTATCCGCAAGGTTGAAGCCAGTGAGAAAGGTGGGTTCTTTGAATTCGCTGAGAAGAACAAGGTTGATCCAATGTGGCTGATTGGCCTGCTACAGAAGGAGCCGCAGCACTGGCGCCTGGATGGGCCAACGCGTCTGAAGTTTATCCGGGATCTGGGTGAGCGTAAGCTGCGGATGAAGTGGGTACAGGAGTTTATGCAGCTGATGCTGGAACATGCTCAGGGGTAGGAAAACCAGGGCGAGGCGTGGTGCTTCGCCCCTGTCAGCTTCGTCTTAAGCTTTATTGCTCAACACTAACTGTCCGTTGTTATCAAGGGGGATGCGCATACCGGGGTCACTCTCCATGCGAATCTTGCCCTGCTGGTCGCCGATTTTGTAGGTTACATCGTAACCCAGCATTTTTTCCTGCTTATCATAGACCGTTTTGCAACGCTGCTCGGTAGTGGTGTAGGTATCGCGATCCTGCATGGCGCCCTGTACCTGATTACCGCCGTAGCCACCGGCCAGCGCACCCGCTACCGTTGCCACATCCCGGCCACGACCGCCACCAAACTGATGCCCCAGCACGCCACCAGCAACGGCACCAAGTACTGAGCCGGTGATGCGGTGTTCATCCTGCACCGCACGGCGGTGAGTCAGCGTGACATTACGGCACTCCTGACGAGGATTTTTAAGCGTCTCTTTGATTGGCGTAGCTGACAGCACCTGCGCGTATTGCGGACTGCGATCGAACACATTCATACTGGCAACAGCCGCCACACCAAGTGCAGCCACAACACCGATACCAATACCCGCTAACATGGATTTATTCACAGGAAACCTCCTGACATCGTTACCGCGCATAGTTGCCAGCTCTGGAGGCGGCATTTCCGGCGTGCGCGACGCGCCGTAGTAATTAACAGGAATTTTGCTGCCAGTAATGAATTGTGACAATAAGAATACTGGACGAAAATCAGCTTTGGCATGATAAGCGAAAGCTTTTAAGAGAGTTCTTATCGGGGGGATTTCAGGGGTGGGTCAGAAGAACGGCTTATAATAGCGGAAGGTTATAAGCCGTTTTTTTACTTCGTGCCGTGGCCGGCGCGGTATTAGTGCAGTTTCAGGCGCGGACGGATAGCGCGGTTAATGCTGCCAACCAGCATCATCAGCCCGGTCTTAAAGTAACCGTGCAGAGCAATCTGATGCATGCGATACAGTGAGATATAGACAAAACGCGCAATGCGTCCTTCCACCATCATTGAGCCGCGCATCAGGTTACCCATCAGGCTACCAACGGTACTAAAACGAGAGAGTGACACCAGCGAACCGTGGTCTTTATAGACGTATGGTTTCTGCGGCTGCCCTTTCATCTCTGCAAGAATATTTGACAGCACGCGCGACGCCATCTGATGCGCAGACTGCGCACGCGGTGGTACAAAGCCGCCAGCAGGCAGGGCACAGGATGCACAGTCACCGATCGCATAAATATTTGGATCACGAGTGGTCTGCAAGGTTGGCTCCACCACCAGCTGGTTAATGCGGTTGGTTTCCAGGCCGCCCAGATCTTTCATAAAGTCCGGTGCTTTGATACCCGCTGCCCAGACCATCAGATCGGCATCGATAAATTCGCCACTTTTAGTGTTCAGGCCTTTCTTATCAGCGCTGGTCACCATCGTCTGCGTCAGTACGCGCACACCCAGCTTGGTCAGCTCACTGTGCGCTGCGCTGGAGATACGCGGCGGCAGTGCAGGCAAAATACGGTCGCCAGCTTCCACCAGCGTTACGTTCAGCGCCTGGCTGTCCAGACCTTTATAGCCATAGCTGTGCAGCTGTTTCACCGCATTATGCAGCTCGGCTGACAGCTCCACCCCGGTGGCCCCTGCGCCAACAATCGCGATGTTCACCTTCTCCTGGCTGCCCTCACTGGCCGAGAACTTCAGAAACAGGTTCAGCATCTCATTGTGGAAACGACGTGCCTGATGCGGGTTATCGAGGAAAATGCAGTTATCTTTCACCCCAGGCGTGCCGAAGTCGTTAGAGGTACTGCCCAGCGCCATCACCAGCGTGTCGTAGGCCAGTTCACGCTCAGGCACCAGCAGTTCGCCCTGCGCATCGCGAATTTCTGCCAGCTTAAGACGATTATTTTCCCGGTCAAGATCGGTCAGCGTACCCAGCTGGAAGCTGAAACCATGCTTGTGCGCATGGGCCAGGTAGCTAAGACCATCAATGCCTTCATCCAGCGATCCGGTGGCAACTTCATGTAACAGAGGTTTCCAGAGATGACTATGGTTGCGGTCTACCAGGGTGATCTGTGCTTTCTTCTTGCGGCCCAGTTTGTGCCCCAGCTGAGTGGCCAGTTCAAGACCCCCGGCACCCCCGCCAATGATAACAATTTTCTTCATAGGTGTTGTCAAACGACCCTCTCTAAAAGTAAACCAATCGTTAATTAAAAGTTAAATAAATAACCTTAATTAACATAGGGTTGGCGATATTAATTCGCGAGCTGGGGCCAGAATAACACGTAGGAATTCATCTGATCTAAGAAAATTGATCCTGGTCAATTTTATTAGCAAAACTAAGAATAGTACGAATAAAGACCCTGTCAGCAGCCCGCCTTTTAGCGGGCAAGGGTCATCTTTTAAGCGGAGAATAGAGAGGAATTAACCTAAGGATTTGAACGCTTTAATACGCGGAAGATGATGAGAAATGTTTTTGAACTTATGACCTTCCACCTCATCCCACACCAGCTCATAAAAGTGGTGCAGTTCGGCTGCGCTACGCTGGTTATCCAGTGCTTCGTCGTGGCGTGAGAGAATGGTAAGGCAGCGATCGCGATTCTTTTCGCGAAAGTTACCCACGCATTTGGTCGCAATATCCGCGTACTCTTCCGGGCGGTCAATCTTGCCTTCCATCACTTCCTGTGGCCACAGATTGGGGTTAAACATCACCTGGCGTATATTGCAGAGGAAACCAATACGTTCCGCCCAGTACCCCCCAAGACCAACACCGCAAATCAATGGGCGATCGTCGTCGGTTTGCTGCAACATCCTGTAGGTCTCTTTCAGCAGATGCTGCATATCATGTTTAGGATGCCGGGTGCTGTAACTGAGCAGCCGGACATCCGGATCAATAAATTGCAGCTGTAACACCTTCTCATGGTTGCCAGGGCTGTTTGAATCAAAACCGTGCAGATAAATAATCATCGTTATTCTCACCGTTATTGTGCCACAGGCAATCTGAAAGCTAGATGCCTGCCGCGGCTTTATAGTCCAGCCAGCGTTGCTGAAGCTGACTCAGTATGGCACTGGTCTCTTTCCAGCGCGAAGAGTCGCGCAGTTGCTGATGGGTATACGAACTCTGATGGTAAAGCTGCGCTACTCTTTCAGCATTGATCGGCGACAGGTTATCCAACACGCTCACCGCTCCCTGACGATTATTGCACACCAGAATCATATCGCATCCGGCATCCAGCGCCGCCTGCCCCCGCTCGGCGTAGCTCCCCATAATCGCCGCGCCTTCCATCGACAGGTCGTCTGAGAAAATAACACCGTTAAAGCCCAGCTCCTGACGCAGTACGGTTTTCAGCCAGTGTGATGAACCACTGGCCGGACGCGGATCGACTTCAGTATAGATAACATGGGCAGGCATAATCGCGTCGAGCGCCTGTTCGGCAATCAGCTGCTTAAAGATCGGCATATCATGCTGACGAATCTCAGCTTCACTGCGGGTGTCGCGCGGTGTTTCCTTGTGGGAGTCTGCACTTACTGCACCGTGGCCAGGGAAATGTTTTCCGGTGGTTTTCATACCGGCATCATGCATGCCACGGATAAAGCAACGCGCCATTTGCAGCGCAATAGCCGGATCTTCATGGAATGAGCGCTCACCGATGGCCGCGCTACCGTGGCCGATATCCAGCACCGGGGCGAAGCTGATATCAATATCCATCGCAATCATTTCAGCAGCCATCAGCCAGCCTGCCTGCTGGGCCAGCGCTTCGGCCTGCTCGCCGCGATGCAGCGCAGCGAAGGCCTGCATTGCCGGAAGACGGGTAAAACCGTCGCGGAAGCGCTGCACCCGGCCCCCCTCCTGATCCACGGCTACCACCAGACGATGGCGCGATGCTGCTCGTATCTGACGCACCAGTTCACGTAGCTGCGCCGGATCATGGTAGTTACGGCTGAACAGAATCAGCCCCCCGACCAGCGGATGCTGTAAAATTTCGCGCTCTTCAGCATCCAGTTCGCAGCCCTGTACATCCAACATTACCGGTCCCACACTTCACCTCTTACCTGATGATATGCGCTGCCAGCCTGTGGCTGCCAGCGTCTTAAAATGGTGTTCGCCACTCTGCTGCCAGCGCAGCTCATACCAGCTGGTTGCCAGCAGGTCGAGCCACGGCAGCCAACGGTCAACCTGCCGTTGCAGCGTGTCATAATCGAATTGTTGCTGCGCCGCGTAGCAGCCGATCAGCCGCTGTCGCTGCTGCTTATCCAGTTCATTGCCGCTGACTATCGCCGCCAGTTCAAGCGCCACATCGCCATCTCCGGCGTACTCCCAGTCAATCAAGCGCAGCCGGGAATTATCCGCAATCAGATTTCCGCAGTGAATATCCATATGCAATACGCCGCAGCGTAATGGCCTGGGTTCCCCCTGCTGCTGACAGCGCTTTAACGCGCGCAGCCAGTGTATCTGACGCCGTGACGGCACACTGCGCTGCCAGTACTCCATCAGCAGCGGCAGCAGCCGTACCGGATAGCCCGTCAGCGGCTGGCGGTGTAGACGGACAAGCTCATTTACCAGCCTCTCCAGCCACTTATCCCACTGGGCTGGCAGCAGCTCCACGCCCGGCTGCCAGCCCAGTAGTAACCATTCTGCATTGCGGCCATACACACCGGGAGTAAGACCGCTGGCGTTCAGCTTGCGCAGCAGACGATATTCACGCTGGCGATTAACGCCTGGCATCAGCGTTTTTCCGGCAGCGCGGCGTGCCAGCAGCGGGATGCCTTCCAGGCAAAGCTGAACACTCAGCCCGCTTAATCCATCGAGGGGCAAAAAAGAACCGGCGGCTCGCGCCGCCGGAAATTGTTGCGTTATCAGCCGCTCAAGGGCGGGATCAGTGCAGAACGGCACCGCTGCCAGACCAGATAATTTCGCCGGTCTGAACCAGCATTAACTGCATTTGCAGCGTCGGTGATTTCACATCCCCTTCCGCATTGCTGTAGAGAACATACTGCGCCCCCACATAACGCGCCAGGCCCACCGCCTTGCTGCGCGAAACCAGGCTGTCATCAGCTGACAAACCCAGCGTCTGTTTAGCCACAGCCAGCTGCTGCGGAGTCACCAGCGTAAACTGGGTTTTATCCTTCAGCGCGCTTTGCAGTGCAGCCGTCGCCTTGGCACTTTGCAGGCTGCCATTGGTGCTGTTTTTGACATTGTCCACCAGCAGCACGCTACCCGCAGTGATGCCGTCGGTTTTTAGCATCTGAGCCACCAGCGGCGATACGCTGGCCGGCCAGTTGAGCGTCTGAATTTTCGGCGGTGGCGGCACATTCTGGCCCGGTTCCGCTTTCGGCTGCTCCGGCACGGTAACCGGCGGCTGTACCGGTTCAACCGGCGCTGGAGGCTGCTGGGGCTGTTCCTGTTCTTTGAGAATACAGCCGCTCAGAAACAGCGCCAGCATCAGCACGCCTGAGAGTTTAAAGATATTGCTGGTCACACGATGACTCCTTACAGATACAGGTAGAGACGAACTTTGCTCGCCGTCAGATTACCGGTTTGAGATGAAATTTCGGCTTTACCATGGGCTGGCACCATCAGGGTTGTTGGTCGCTCAAACGGCAAAATCTCCAGCCCTTTATCATCATACCAGTAGAAGCGGTAGGTCACCTTAACCGGCTTTTCCTGCTGATTGAATAGTACCGTTGACGCGCGCTGCTGCCCTTCTGTCTCACGGATGGTCGGCTCATCGGTTGTGATCCCCGCCGACAAC
The DNA here is from genome assembly GCF_009738185.1 of Erwinia sorbitola. NCBI lineage: Bacteria > Pseudomonadati > Pseudomonadota > Gammaproteobacteria > Enterobacterales > Erwiniaceae > Erwinia > Erwinia sorbitola. The sequence goes on from NZ_CP046509.1 coordinate 2,800,822, forward strand.
ACCGATGACTCCATCACCAGAGACTGTGAGGTATTGATGGTGGTGCGATCGCTGCTGCATCCGGCTAACGCAATCATAAACGTAATGGCCGTCAGGCTTGCCCGCATAGCATTTTGTCCGTTTTTGTTGGCATTCACGATGTCAGCATAGGGCCTAAAGGACGGCCACCGACAAGGTGCAGGTGGATGTGATAAACCTCCTGACCGCCGTGTTTATTGCAGTTCATGATCAGTCGATAGCCGTCTTCCGCAATCCCTTCATCTTTTGCGATTTTCGCCGCTACGGTGATCATGCGCCCCAGCGCAGCTTCATGCCCGGCCACCGCATCGTTAGCGGTAGGGATAAGCAGGTTCGGCACAATCAGAATATGGGTGGGTGCCTGTGGCGAGATATCGCGAAACGCTGTGACCAGTTCGTCCTGATAAACGATGTTGGCCGGAATTTCACGGCGGATAATTTTACTGAATATCGTTTCTTCAGCCATGCTGGCTCTCCTTATGATCGAGTCAATAACGTTACCGCAGTATGAGCGAGAAAATCGTTTTCTTTCAACCTGCAACTGACTTTTCTTTCGTTAATCGTTCGCCTTTACATCATTTCATCAGTGCCGGGCTTCCGCGTTAAGGCTTTTGGGTCACCCCTCACAAAAATGAACCGCTAATTCCGCTAAAAACAAAACACTGTTTTATAAATTATGACATATGGCATCCCGATAAAGGATATTTTGCCATTCCCACCTGCCTGTTGGCAAAAACGGCAAGGTTCGTCCGCTTCTGAGGCTCTATTTTTTCAGCATCCGTCTGAGTTGTCCGGAATCTGTGGTTGAAACCACCCTACTGCGCAAGGAGTTGTCCTGATGCACACTCGTAAGATCGGACTGGCAAATTATCTCGCCTACGGTTCGGGGGATTTCCTCGGTGCCGGAACCACGGCGCTGACCGCCGCATGGCTACTCTATTTCTACACCACCTTCTGTGGCCTGACGCCAATTGAAGCGACCTTTATCTTTGCCCTTGCCCGGGTACTGGACGCGGTGATCAGCCCGCTGATGGGCTTTCTTACCGATAATTTCGGCAGCACCCGGCTGGGAAAACGTTTTGGCCGCCGTAAGTTCTTTATTCTGCTCGGCATCCCCTGCGTATTCAGCTACAGCCTGATGTGGGTCGGTGATATGAGCTACCTGTGGTATCTGCTTACCTACCTGCTGTTTGATATTGTCTACACCATGGTACTGGTACCGTATGAAACGCTGGTACCGGAGATGACTGACGATTTTAAACAGAAAACCCGTTTTTCCGGTGCACGTATTGCTCTCGCCCAGCTTTCGGCCATCTTAGCCGCCTTTCTGCCGGGGATCCTGCTGGGGATCTTCGGCAAAGACAATGCCATCTCATTCTTCTACTCCAGCCTGGTATTCTCCACTATTTGCGCCATCGTGCTGGCCCTGGTGTGGTTCTTCACCTGGGAACGCCCGGCGGATGCGCTGTCGGAGGAGTCGAAACGCGCCGAGGCAGAGAGAAAACAGCTAACGCTGGGTCAGAGCCTGAAACGGCTGTATGTCGAACTCAGTTCGACGCTACGCATCCGTATTTTTCGCCAGCATCTTGGCATGTATCTCGGTGGCTATATCGCCCAGGACGTATTTAACGCGGTGTTTACCTGGTATGTGGTGTTTGTCCTGATGCAGAGCGCACAGCTGGCCTCTAACCTGATGGGCACCATGGCGGTACTGCAATTTATCGCAGTGATTGGCATGATCCCGCTCTGCATCCGCATCGGCCCTGCTCCGGCCTATCGTCTGGTTGTGGTGCTGTTCGCTGCCAGCGCCCTCTCTTACTGTCTGCTGTGGTATGCAGGTATGAGCAACAATCTGGCGCTGCTGGTGCTGATTTCTGCAATGGCCGGCCTCGGGCGTGGCGGCATTAACTATGTTCCCTGGAATATTTATACCTATATCGCTGATGTGGATGAAGCAATTACCGGCCAGCGGCGTGAAGGCATCTTTGCCGGGATTATGACGCTGACGCGTAAAGCTTCTCAGGCGGGTGCGGTGATGATCGTCGGCATCGTGCTGCAACTCTCCGGGTTTGTCTCGGGGCGGCCAGAGCAGCTGCCGCAGGTGGGCCATACCATCGTCTTTATCCTCAGCGTGGGGACGCTGGTGATGCTGACGTTCGGCTTTATTATCTCACTGCGTTTCAAGCTCAATCTTGCCACTCACCACACCCTGCGCGCAGAGACCCACAAAATGCGACTGGCAGATGGTGTGGTTCCGCAGCAGCTCACCCCACAGGCACGCGCGGTGGTCGAAACCTTGACGGGTATGCCGTATGAGAATCTGTGGGGCAACAACAATATTGGTTACCTCAATCGAAATAAACCTCAGGCGGCTGCGCTGTCAGAAACACGCGTCGCCTTCCCTGCTATCCGACCTCAGGAGCATCAAGATGACAGTTTATCCGGTTAAGCACAGCGCGCTGCTACGTCAGCCCGAATTCCTGCTGCCCCGCGCCTCACTACAGCAGCTGATTACCCGTCTCAGTGACAATCTGGTGGGCATTACCGATAGCAGCGGTGAGTTTTTGCTGCGCCTTGATGATGGCCGGGTGATTGATACCAAAGGCTGGGCCGGATGGGAATGGACGCACGGTATCGGGCTGTACGGCATGTACCACTACTACCAGCAGACTGGCGACAAACAGACGCTGCAACGTATTGATGACTGGTTCCGCGCGCGTTTACAGGAAGGCACGCCAACCAAAAATGTTAATACAGTCTGCCCGCTGCTTACCCTCGCCTGTCGCTATGAAGAGAGTCGTGACCCGGCGCTAATGCCGGTGCTGGAGCGCTGGGCGGAGTGGGTCATGTATGAAATGCCGCGCACTGAGCATAACGGTATTCAGCATCTGGTTTACAACAATGAAAATCACCAGCAGATGTGGGATGACACGCTGATGATGTGCGTAATGCCACTGGCAAAAATCGGTCAGCTGCTTGATCGCCCTGAGTTCGTGGAAGAAGCGACCTATCAGTTTCTGCTGCATACGCAATATCTGATGGATCGCCAGAGTGGCCTGTGGTTCCACGGCTGGACGTTTGATGGTCATCATAACTTCGCTAACGCCCGCTGGGCGCGTGGTAACAGCTGGCTGACGATTGCCATTCCTGATTTTTTAGAGCTGATGAACTGGCCGGAACAGCATGCCACCCGGCGCTATCTGCTTCAGATACTGGAAACTCAGGTGAAAGCGCTGGCGGATTGCCAGCACGAAAGCGGGCTGTGGCATACGCTGCTGGACGATCGCGATTCCTATCTGGAAGCCTCGGCGACCGCAGGTTTTGCCTACGGTATCCTAAAAGCGGTACGTAAACGCTATCTGAGCCGCGACTATTATCCGGTTGCTGAACGGGCGTTGAAAGGAGTGATGGAACATATCAATGATGAGGGTGAGCTGACGCAGGTGTCATTTGGTACGGCAATGGGGAGCGATCTGGAGTATTACCGCCAGATCCCGCTAACCTCAATGCCCTACGGCCAGGCGATGGCGCTGCTGTGTATGACGGAGTATCTGCGGGTATATCTCTGAGCATAGAAAAAGGGGCGCTTATGCGCCCCTTTTTCCGATGATAATGTCGTAATCAATTATGAGTTACGAATGAAATCATCCATATCAGTTTTCAGGTTATCGGATTTAGTACCGAAAATCGCCTGAACGCCTGAACCTGCCACGACAACGCCTGCCGCACCCAGTTTCTTCAGTCCAGCCTGGTCAACTTTGCTCACATCGGCCACGCTGACACGCAGACGGGTGATGCAGGCATCCAGGTTGGTGATGTTCTCTTTACCGCCGAATGCTGCTACCAGGTTAGCCGCCATTTCATTGGCGTTACCCACGGTCTGCTCGCTGGTCGTTTCTTCACGACCCGGGGTTTTGAGATCCAGCTTGGCGATCAGTACACGGAAGATGGTGTAGTAGATCAGGCCATAAATGATACCGACAATCGGGAACAGCCAGATTTTGCTGCTGTTACCGCTCAGTACGATAAAGTCGATCAGGCCGTGAGAGAAGCTGGTACCGTCACGCATACCCAGCAGGATACAGATTGGGAATGCCAGGCCTGCCAGAATCGCGTGGATTGCATACAGGATTGGTGCCACGAACATGAACGAGAACTCGATCGGTTCGGTAATACCAGTCAGGAATGAGGTCAGCGCAGCGGAGATCATGATACCGCCCACTTTGGCACGGTTCTCAGGTTTAGCTGAGTGCCAGATAGCAATCGCCGCAGCCGGCAGACCGTACATTTTGAACAGGAAGCCACCTGACAGTTTACCTGCGGTCGGGTCACCCGCCATATAGCGTGGGATATCACCGTGGAATACCTGACCTGCGGCATTGGTGAACTCACCAATTTGCATCTGGAAAGGAACGTTCCAGATGTGATGCAGACCGAATGGTACCAGTGCACGCTCAACCACACCGTAGATGCCGAATGCCACTACCGGGTTCTGATACGCCGCCCACTGTGAGAACTCCTGAATCGCCGTTCCGATTGGAGGCCAGATAAAGGAGAGCGCTACACCGAGGAAGATCGCGGTAAAACCGGAGATGATCGGAACGAAACGTTTACCCGCAAAGAAGCCCAGGTACTCAGGCAGCTTGATGCGATAGAAGCGGTTAAACATATACGCAGCGATGGAACCGGCGATGATGCCGCCCAGCACACCAGTATCCGCCAGGTGTTTCGCCGCAATTTCTTCGGCAGGCAGATGTAATACCAGTGGTGCCACAACTGCCATGGTTTTCACCATGATGCCGTAAGCCACAACTGAGGCCAGTGCGGAAACACCGTCGTTGTTGGTGAAGCCCAGCGCAACACCGATAGCGAAGATCAGCGGCATGTTAGCAAACACTGAACCACCGGCTTCGGCCATAACATGAGAAACTACCGCTGGCAGCCAGGCGAAGTTAGCAGAGCCAACACCGAGCAGGATCCCCGCAATCGGCAGCACCGATACGGGCAACATCAGCGATTTACCGACCTTTTGCAGGTTCGCAAATGCATTTTTGAACATAGTTATAAAGCTCCTGAGTATGAGTGCTTTTTTTCGCGCTGTGCGCGTTGCAAAGGGGGAGGATCCTTTGCGGGTGCTACAAAATAAGGAGCGTCTAAAGCGCTCTCGGTATTTATTACGAAGGGTAAAATAAATCAGTGAAAATTAGTTTGATGGCTATCACGTTTCGTTGAACGCGCGTCACTTCTTTAGTAAAAATTGACAAAAAAAGCCAGTTTTTCGCACAAAAAAATGCAGAGCCTGATTCAGAGGCGCTGCACTTTACGACTTTTGCCTATTAATTACGAGCTATAAAAGAAATGTCGCTGCGGCTGTCAGTCTGACAGACGTGACATCGGCACATGGAACAGGCGAGAAAAGTTCTCCGTAGTCGCCTGCGCCATCTCAGCGATAGTCACACCTTTCACTACCGCCATGTATTCCGCCACATCGCGGGTATACGCGGGCTGATTTTCTTTACCACGATGAGGTACCGGAGCCAGATACGGCGAGTCGGTTTCAACCAGCATCCTGTCCAGCGGCACATAGCGGGCGGCTTCGCGGATCTGCTCGGCATTCTTAAAGGTAGCAATGCCGGAAAAGGAGATATAGAAGCCCATATCCAGCAGTTTTGCTGCGGTTTCACGGTCTTCAGTGAAACAGTGCAGTACGCCGCCGCAATCCTGCGCCTGCTCTTCTTGCAGGATTGCCAGGGTATCTGCCCGGGCATCGCGGGTGTGCACAATTACCGGTTTATTCAGATCGCGCCCGATACGGATATGTTCACGGAAGGATGCCTGCTGGCGCTCCATGGTCTCTTTTTGGTAAAAATAGTCCAGACCTGTTTCACCCATGGCAATAACTCGAGGATGGGCAGCCAGCTCACGCAGTTCAGCATAGTCATACTCTTCTTGCAGATGCAGCGGGTGCACCCCGCAGGAGTAAGCCACGTTCGGACGCTCGCCAATCAGGTCAACCATCGCTGAATAGCCCGGCAGCGTGGTCGCCACCGCCAGCATAAATTTCACATCACGAGCGGCGGCTTTTGCCAGCACATCCGACACATCCTGGTGCAGGGTTTCATAATTCAGGCCATCAAGGTGGCAATGGGAATCAACCAAAAACATAATTTACTCTCTAAAGCGGTGAACTGGCAGAGGCCGGGTTGAGCAGGGCCTCCCAGCTCAGTAACTGCTCAGTCAGCAGCAATTCACGATTTACAGCGACCACATTCAACAGGCGGTCACGACAGATGATCCACTGGCGCAGGCTGGCATCAATGGCGCTGGCAGGCAACAGGCTGGCAATCTGGATCACCTCCGCCTGCCGGTCGGGGTTGCTGATATATTGCCCTCCGCCCTGCTGCCACTTCACGGCATCCACCAGCAGTGAGCAGATCCAGCCGATACGCCGGGCGGCATCATCGTGATGTAACACGGTCAGCAGGCTCATAATATCGCCCTGTAATGCCGCAGGCAGTGCTTCGCAAACCCGCTGGCGCTGCTGCCAGATTTTATCATCCAGTAGCGCCAGGGCGGCCGCAGGTGCACCCGCCGACAGCCGGAGGGCAGCAGTGCGTTCGTTCAGCGCGGCGGCGGAGTTCTTTTGTAACCATTGCAGACTTTGGCCTTCGCCCGGAGGGGCCAGATGCCAGAGCAGGCAACGGCTGCGCAAGGTCGGCAGCAGACGGGATGGCTCACGGCTGCTAAGAAGAAACCAGGTATTTTTCGGCGGCTCTTCCAGCGTTTTCAACAGCGCATTTGCGGCAGCTTCGGTCAGCTGCCCGGCATCGGGCAGCCAGACCACTTTGGCCCCACCCTGCTGGGCATGATGATAGAGCTTCTCGGTGACGCTGCGCACGGCATCAATCCCGAGGGAATTTTTGCCCTTTTCTGCTTCCAGCCGGTACCAGTCCGGGTGAGTTCCTGCCAGCATCAGCTGACAGGAGTGACATTCACCGCAGCTTTTAACTCCGTCAGGCTGTTTACACATCAGCCAGCGGCTGATCCCCCAGATCAGGGCATCATCGCCCATTCCCGGCAATGCCTGAATCAGCAGCGCATGATGACCGCGCTGTGCCTGATGCTGGCTGAGGATCTGTCGGTAGCTGTGATTCAGCCACGGATACCATTTCATCGCTGTTCCTGTAACCACTGATCGAGGGTTTGGCGCAATGATGCGGTGACCTGATCCAGCGGCTGTGTCGCATCTACTGTTTTGATGCGGCTATCCGCAGCCGCCAGCTCAAGGTATCGCTCGCGCGTGCGGATAAAGAAGTTAAGAGACTCCTGCTCAATACGATCCAGCGCACCACGGGCACGAGCGCGTTGCAGCCCGATTTCCGGAGTGACATCAAGGTAGAGCGTCAGATCCGGGGAAAAGTCCCCCAGAACCGCCTGCTTAAGGCTGTGCATTAAGCCGCTGTCCATCTCACGACCGCCCCCCTGGTAGGCCTGAGAGGAGAGGTCATGACGGTCACCCACGACCCAGGCACCGCGCGCCAGTGCCGGTTTAATGACATTTTCAACTAACTGTACCCGGGCGGCATAAAGCATTAATAGCTCCGCCTGAGCGGTAATCGGCTCATCGTTAATGCCCTGCTTAATCAGCTCGCGAAGCTTCTCAGCCAACGGAGTGCCGCCGGGTTCGCGCGTAAAGACAATGTCGTTAATGCCATGGCGCCGGAGTTCACTGACCACCGCATCACGAGCGGTAGTTTTCCCTGCGCCTTCCAGGCCTTCAATAACGATAAATTTACTGTTCATTTTTTCCCTTCATCGCCTGGCGATATACCTGCACGGCTTTATTATGACTGGCCAGATTGGTGGTAAACGTATGACCACCCTTTCCATCGGCCACAAAATAGAGGAAGTCGGTCTTATCCGGATGTGCTGCCGCAGCCACTGATGCTTTGCCTGGCATCGCAATCGGGCCTGGCGGCAGGCCGCTAATCGTATAGGTGTTATACGCAGTCGGCCTCTCCAGATCCTTTCGCGTCAGGGTGCCTTTGTAGGCATCCCCCATTCCGTAGATGACGGTCGGGTCGGTTTGCAGGCGCATGCCCAGACGCAGACGGTTAATAAACACTGAAGCCACGCGGCTGCGCTCGTCGCTGACCGCCGTCTCTTTCTCAATAATTGAGGCCATGGTCAGCATATCATTTTTGCTTTTGTACGGCAGGTTATCCATTTTGCCCTGCCACTCTTTATCCACCAGCTCTTTCATCCGTTCATGAGCACGTTTCAGCAGCGCAACGTCGCTGGTATTGGCGGTATAGAGATAAGTATCTGGATAGAACCAGCCTTCAACGCCCGCCTGCTCACCTTCCAGTTTCAATGCCGCAGCAACGGTCGCGAGTTTGTCGTCTTCCAGGGTGTGCCTGATGTAAGGCGCATTGCGTAACTGACTCAGCCACTCCTGCATACGCGTACCCTCAACGAAACGCAGCGGAAACTGCGCCTCTTTGCCGCTGGCCAGTAACTCCAGCATCTGCCGCACGGTCATATCAGGGGTAAAACGATAGGTTCCGGCTTTGAATTTTGCCAGTTCCGGTTCCAGCTTTAACAGAATGCCAAACCACGGGCCGCTGCGCACAATGTGCTTCGACTCAAGCTGCGCTTCAAGTACCACACGCCCTGAGCCTGCTGGCAGGGTGAAGATAGTCTCTTTATCAATCGTCAGCGCAGAGTCAGCAAACTGGCGTGTTTGCCAGTAGCCATAGGCGGCCGTCAGCAGCACTAAAGTGAGCAGAACCACAATAATTTTTCGGATTTTAGTCATGAAAGTCCCACATCATTCATTATGGTGGCAGAGCAGAGCAAAAAGCTGGCGCGATGAATAATGCCAGCTCTCAGCCTGATAAACCGGTAATACGGGCATCAGTGCGTTGGTGATCAGCACTTCTTCTGCCGCTGCCAGAGCGTCAATGCCGACACGTACTTCTTTCAGGGTAAACCCCGACTGAACCACCTGTTGCATAACCCACTGCCGTTGAATACCGTTAACGCCTGACGCGCTTAAATCAGGGGTAAACACCTGATTTCCCGTGCGCCAGAATAAATTAGCCGCACAGCATTCCACCAGCAGAGCGTCACTGTCAAGCACCAGCGCCTCATCGGCGCCAGTCTGCTCAAGCTCTGTGCGAATCAGTACCTGCTCAAGGCGGTTAAGGTGCTTGATTCCGGCAAGCTGAGGGTTTTTACCCAGGCGTACGCTGCTCAGGGCCAGCCGGACGCCGGTTTGGCGTAGCGAATGATAATGGGCGGGATAGTCAGAGATTGACATAATTCGCGCCGGGGCAGCGCATCCCGTCGCACTGTAGCCACGACCGCCGCTGCCGCGTGTCAGAATGACTTTCAATACGCCGTCACTGCGGGTTGTCGCGGCAAAGCTCATTTCGTTTTCGAGCCGTCGCCAGTCAACCCCGTCAATTTTCAGACGTTCACAGGCCTGCTGTAAACGCTTAAGGTGAGCCTCAATCCGCTGCACACGTCCCTGGTGGACACGCGCCGTGGTAAAACAGCCGTCACCGAACTGTACTGCGCGATCGCGGGCTTCGATACTGTCCCGCATTTCACCATTGACCCACATATTGCTCACTCCACGTTATCTTCCGCTGCCAAGATTACCTGCCAATCCCGCCAGAATCATCTGATTGTCGTGCGCCTGCAGCCACAATAAAAAAAGGCCCGCACTGTGCGGACCTTTTTTTCGGACAGTACAAACTCAGATCTTACGGAAAATCAGCGAACCATTGGTACCGCCGAAACCGAAGGAGTTACACAGGGTGTACTCCAGGCCTTTTGTCTGACGCGCCGTATGCGGAACAAAATCAAGATCGCAACCTTCATCCGGATTATCCAGATTTATGGTTGGCGGAATGACCTGGTCACGCAGTGCAAGAATAGTGAAGATCGACTCCACCGCGCCCGCCGCCCCTAACAGGTGGCCGGTCATGGATTTTGTCGAACTGACCATCACGCTGTGTGCACTTGCACCAAAGACAGACTTCACCGCCTGCGTTTCGGCTTTATCTCCGGCCGGCGTTGAAGTGCCGTGTGCGTTGATGTAACCGATTTGATCAGGTGAAAGCTGTGCGTCTTTCAGTGCATTTACCATCGCCAATGCCGCACCCGCACCATTTTCAGGTGGAGATGTCATATGGTAGGCATCGCTGCTCATACCAAAGCCGACGATTTCAGCGTAAATTTTCGCACCGCGTTTTTTCGCGTGTTCGTACTCTTCCAGCACCACCAGCCCTGCACCATCACCCAGTACAAAGCCATCACGATCTTTATCCCACGGACGGCTTGCCGCCTGCGGGTTGTCGTTGCGGGTGGAAAGCGCACGTGCAGCACCAAACCCACCTACACCCAGCGGCGTACTGGCTTTCTCTGCGCCACCGGCCAGCATCACGTCAGCATCGTTATACGCGATGATACGCGCAGCGTGACCAATGTTATGCACACCAGAAGTACAGGCAGTAGCGATGGAGATACTTGGGCCTTTCATGCCAAACATAATCGTCAGATGCCCGGCGATCATGTTAACAATGGTCGAAGGAACAAAGAACGGGCTGATTTTACGTGGGCCACCATTCACCAGAGAGGCGTGGTTTTCTTCAATAAGACCAAGACCGCCAATACCGGAACCGATAGCAGCACCAATACGTTCAGCGTTCTCTTCTGTAATTTCCAGGCCGGAATCCTGCATGGCCTGAATGCCAGCGACAACTCCATATTGGATGAAGGCGTCCATCTTGCGCTGATCTTTGCGCGAGATAAATTCATCACAATTAAAATCTTTTACTAAGCCAGCAAAACGCGTTGCGTAGGCACTAGTATCAAAATGGTCGATGAGGCTGATGCCACTCTGACCGGCAACAAGAGCATTCCAGGTGGACTCTACGGTATTGCCGACAGGAGACAACATGCCAAGACCAGTCACAACTACACGACGCTTAGACACGTTCGTCCTCCAGGGAGGGAAAAGTTGACACTGCGTGGGACGTTCAGATAAAACTCAGGCGGTCGAGCGACCGCCTGGAGATGTTCACTTATGCCTGGTGACCATTGATGTAATCAATAGCAGCCTGAACGGTAGTGATTTTCTCAGCTTCTTCGTCCGGAATCTCGGTATCGAACTCTTCTTCCAGAGCCATTACCAGCTCAACGGTATCAAGAGAATCAGCGCCCAGATCTTCTACAAAAGAGGCAGTATTAACAACTTCTTCCTGCTTAACGCCCAGCTGCTCGCCAATGATTTTCTTAACGCGTTCTTCGATAGTGCTCATACTATTAAATTTCCTATCAAAACTCGCTTTCGCGATGGTTTTCGTAGTGTATAAAATGTTGAAAAAGATGCAACTAAATCTCGGCTGGTCAAACCACGATTTTACGCTATTCTGCGGCCTTTACCCCAAATAACGCAAATAATTTCGTGATTTTTAGACCATATACATTCCGCCGTTGACGTGGAGCGTTTCACCAGTGATGTACGCAGCCTCGTCTGAAGCTAAAAATGCAACGGCATTAGCGATCTCCTGCGCGCCGCCGAGGCGACCTGCAGGAACTTCCGCCAGAATGCCCGCACGCTGATCTTCGCTCAGTGCACGCGTCATGTCGGTTTCAATAAAACCAGGTGCCACGACGTTGACAGTAATGCCACGGGACGCGATTTCACGCGCCAGTGACTTGCTAAAACCAATCAAACCCGCTTTTGCTGCTGCGTAGTTTGCCTGGCCCGCATTACCCATTGTTCCAACTACGGAGCCAATGGTAATAATTCGACCCGCACGTTTTTTCATCATGGCACGCATTACAGCTTTCGACAGCCGGAATACTGAAGTCAGATTTGTGTCAATGATATCCTGCCACTCATCATCCTTCATGCGCATCAGAAGATTATCACGCGTGATGCCTGCATTATTGACTAAAATGTCCACTTCGCCAAATTCGGCGCGAATTTTTTCTAAAACACTTTCAATTGAAGCGCTATCGGTGACGTTCAAAAGCAGGCCTTTGCCGTTATCACCCAGATAGGTACTGATAGCGTCAGCGCCGCTTTGGCTGGTCGCAGTGCCCACAACTTTGGCACCACGCGCCACCAGGGTCTCTGCAATCGCACGGCCGATCCCACGGCTTGCACCGGTTACCAGCGCGATTTTACCTTCAAAGTTCATGTTTATCTCCGTGTTATTGTTCAAGCGCCGCTGACAGGCTGGCCTGGTCATTTACCGCAGCCGCCGTCATGGTGTCAACAATACGTTTAGTGAGTCCGGTAAGAACTTTACCAGGGCCCACCTCAAGCAGCGACGTCACGCCCTGCCCGGCCATAAATTCTACACACTCTGTCCAACGCACTGGATTGTAAAGCTGACGTACCAGCGCGCTGCGAATAGCTTCTGCTGAAGTCTCGCACTTCACATCAACGTTATTCACTACCGGGAAGGCAGGTTCGTTGAAGGTTAACTGCTCAAGAGCAACGGCCAGTTTATCTGCCGCAGGCTTCATCAGTGCACAGTGTGACGGCACGCTGACAGGCAGCGGCAGTGCACGTTTAGCGCCAGCGGCCTTACAGGCAGCACCCGCACGCTCAACGGCTTCTTTGTTGCCAGCAATCACAACCTGGCCCGGTGAGTTAAAGTTCACCGGAGAGACAACCTGGCCCTGAGCAGACTCTTCACAGGCTTTGGCAATGGACGCATCGTCCAGACCAATGATTGCCTGCATTGCGCCAGTTCCTTCTGGAACGGCTTCCTGCATCAGCTGACCACGCAGTTCTACCAGTTTGATGGCATCTGCAAACGCAATGACACCAGCAGAAACCAGCGCACTGTACTCACCCAGGCTGTGCCCTGCAAGCATTGACGGCGCTTTTCCGCCTTTTTCCTGCCAAACGCGGAAAATGGCAACAGATGCAGCGAGTAAAGCAGGCTGAGTTTGCCATGTTTTGTTCAATTCTTCAGCAGGGCCTTGTTGCACCAGCTGCCAGAGATCGTAACCCAGTGCATCTGAAGCTTCGCGGAAGGTTTTTTCAACAAGCGGGTTTGTTGCAGCCAAATCGGCCAGCATACCTACCGTTTGCGATCCCTGTCCCGGGAACACCATTGCAAATTGCGTCATTGTGATTTCCTGTTAATCGCTATTTTTGCTTAATTAAAAGCGAACCAGTGCTGAACCCCAGGTGAACCCGCCACCAAAAGCTTCCAGCAGAATCAACTGCCCACGTTGAATACGGCCATCGCGTACCGCTTCATCCAGAGCGGTCGGCACGGAAGCGGCCGACGTGTTGCCATGGCGATCGAGCGTCACAACGACTTTATCCATGTCCATACCCAGTTTACGGGCGGTGGCGCTGATAATTCGTAGATTTGCCTGATGCGGTACCAGCCAGTCAATGGCCGAGCGATCCAGCTTATTGGCGGTCAGCGTTTCATCAACAATGTGGGCAAGTTCAGTCACCGCAACCTTGAACACTTCGTTACCCGCCATGGTGACGTAAGCTGGAGTGCTCTGATTGGCGCGATCCTGATTAGGCAGCGTCAGCAGTTGACCATAGCGGCCATCCGCGTGCAGATGCGTGGAGATAATTCCCGGCTCTTCGCTGGCACCCAGTACTGCTGCGCCTGCGCCATCACCAAACAGGATGATGGTGCCGCGATCGTTAGGATCGAGCATACGGGCCAGGACGTCAGCCCCGATCACCAGTGCATTTTTTACTGCGCCATTTTTGATGTACTGATCCGCCACACTCAGGGCATAGGTGAATCCCGCACAGGCGGCGGCAAGATCGAAGGAAGCGGCATCATCAATTCCCAGCATCTGCTGGATCATGCAGGCGGAGCTTGGGAAGGCGTGGCTGGACGAGGTGGTCGCCACCACGATCAGACCGATATCATTTTTATCGATACCCGCCATCTCCAGCGCGCGCTCTGCCGCATGGAAACCCATGGTTGCCACGGTTTCATCCGGGCCAGCAATACGACGTTCACGAATGCCAGTACGGGTGACAATCCACTCGTCCGACGTTTCCACCATTTTTTCCAGATCGGCGTTAGTCCGCACCTGCTCGGGCAAATAGCTGCCCGTACCGATAATCTTCGTATACATGTACGCTCAGTCACTCTTAGGTAATACAGCTTGAAGGCGGGCAGAAATCCGCTCAGGAACTTGCCGCCGCACCGCCTGCTCTGCCTGTTGGATCGCTACAGTAAATGCGCGTTGATTCGCCGCACCGTGACTCTTAATAACTGTGCCACGTAACCCTAACAGACAGGCGCCATTGTACTGGTCAGGATTGAGATGGCCGAATTTCTTCGCCAGACGCTTCTGGATCCAGCGCCCCAGTAATCTCAGCCACCAGGCTTTCTTTTTACCTTCGCCCTGTGATTTCAACAGCGAAAGAAACATTCTTACTACGCCTTCCATCGTTTTCAGCGTGACATTGCCTACAAAACCATCGCAAACAAGCACGTCTGTTTTACCGGTAAGAAGATCGTTGCCTTCAAGGTATCCAATATAGTTAAGTTCGGGCGAAGCGCGCAGTACAGCGGCAGCTTCACGTATAGAACTCAACCCTTTGGTCTCTTCCTGACCAATATTAAGTAATGCAACTCTCGGGCGATCGATGGCCAAAATTTCTTCGGCCATTACCGCTCCCATGACGGCAAACTGCACCAGCATAGCACTGTCGGAATCGACATTAGCGCCTAAATCCAGCACCACGGTTTTGCCATGCTGCTGATGCGGTAACACGGTCATTAACGCCGGACGATCAATGCCATCCAGCGGTTTTAATAATAATTTAGCCAACCCCATCAGTGCTCCGGTATTACCGGCACTGATACAGGCCTGCGCCTGTCCTGATTTCACCTGCTCCAGCGCAATACGCATAGAGCTTCCGCGACTGGCGCGGATCGCCTGTGAAGGCCTGGCATCACTGGCAATAACCGATTCGGCAGCAATGATCTGCAAACGTTCTCTGATAGCAGAATCAGCTTTGGCAAGTAATGACGTGATGGTGTCGGGATCACCGACCAGAAGGAGATGCAGATGCGGATTAGATTCCAGTGCCTGCAATGATGCAGGCACTGTCACGCAGGGGCCGAAGTCCCCGCCCATGGCATCTATCGCCAGGGTCAAACGTGTCAAAATAGCTCCGCGAACCGCGGAATTACTTAACGATGACCTTGCGACCGCGGTAGTAACCATCCGCAGTGATGTGGTGACGCAGATGAGTTTCGCCAGAAACTTTATCTACGGAAAGAGCTGCTGTGGTCAGCGCATCGTGTGAACGACGCATGCCACGTTTGGAACGGGTTGGTTTATTCTGTTGTACGGCCATGGACCTTACTCCTATTACTTACGCTTTAAACTGGCTAATACGGCAAATGGGTTTGGTTTTTCTGCCTCTGCAGGCAGTTTGCCAAAGACCATGTCCGCCTCGGACACTTCACAGTGTTCAGAATCATGCACCGGAACGACAGGCAGGGCGAGAATGATTTCATCCTCAACCATTGCCAGCAGATCGGTTTCGCCAAACTCGTTGACGTTGATCGGCTCGTACGCTTCCGGCAGTGCTTCTGCCTGTTCGTCAGTGACGACCGGGCTGAAACAGTACGTTACGTGGACATGCTGCGGAAAAGTATTGTTGCAGCGTTGGCAGCACAGCGTCACTGAAACTTCGGCCGTACCTTTCAGCACTGCCAGACGCTGTTCGTCGATCGCAAACGACATTACACATTCTACATCACTATCCACACTCACTACCGACTCGGCAATCCGCTCAACCTGTTCAGGGGTGTAAACACCCTGGTAGTCCAGGCGTTTTTGAGCGGTACGAGCCGCATCGAGAGTTAGGGGTAATTTTACCTTTTGCATAGGGCGCGCATATTAACTTTGTAACGACTTAGAGTCAAAGAAAAAGGCCGGTTTCCGACATCTTTCACCCGCTATTCGCATCCAGTGCGGCGCATAGTTTAAAATGCCTGACACTGATTCGCTATCTATTCTGGAAAAAATTATGCGCCACCTCGTATTAGCCTCTACATCGAGCTACCGAAAAGCTCTATTAGCCAAACTGGAGCTGCCGTTTATAACCGCTGCGCCCGAAGTGGATGAAACACCTCTCGCCAATGAAGATGCGACAGAACTGGTGGTACGACTGGCGACAGCCAAGGCACAGGTGCTGGCAGCGCGGTATCCGGATCACCTGATTATCGGTTCCGATCAGGTCTGCGTGGTGGCCGGAAAGATTTTAGGCAAACCGCACACTTCAGAGCGTGCTAAAGAGCAGCTGCGCGCAGCGAGCGGACATAGCGTGGTGTTTTATACCGGTCTGGCCCTTTATGACAGCCGCGATGGTGCCTTGCAGGTGCTCTGTGAGCCATTCAGCGTTGATTTTCGCACCCTGAGTGACGCAGAGATTGATTCCTACATCAGTAAGGAGCAGCCGCTTAACTGCGCTGGCAGCTTTAAAAGTGAAGGTCTGGGGATCACGCTGTTCGACCGCCTCTCAGGACGCGATCCTAATACGCTGGTAGGGCTGCCGCTGATTGCGCTGTGTGAGATGCTGAGAAAAGCCGGGGTTGATCCGTTAATGAAGGATCAAGGTTTGCCCCGCCATAAGTAATCGTCCCCGGGTCAGGCATGCCTGACCCCTACGGAGTGCAGAGATGCCGAAAATGTTAACACCGGGGTTAATCCATTAACGTAGTGGCGAGGCATGCCTCGCCATAAGCGGGTCAGGCATATCTGACCCCTACGGAGTGCAGAGGTGCCGAAAACGTTAACACCGGAGGTTGATCCATTAACGTAGTGGCGAGGCATGCCTCGCCATAAGCGGGTCAGGCATACCTGACCCCTACGGAGTGCAGAGGTGCCGAAAACGTTAACACCGGAGGTTGATCCATTAACGTAGTGGCGAGGCATGCCTCGCCATAAGCGATTCAGGCACGCCTGCCCCCTGCGGAGTGCAGAGGTGCCGAAAACGTTAACACCGGAGGTTGATCCATTAACGTAGTGGCGAGGCATGCCTCGCCATAAGCGATTCAGGCACGCCTGACCCCTGCGGAGTGCAGAGGTGCCGAAAACGTTAACACCAGGGATTGATCCGTTAACGTAGTGGCGAGGCATGCCTCGCCATAAGCGCCTCAGGCACGCCTGCCCCCTGCGGAGTGCAGAGGTACCGAAAACGTTAACACCGGAGGTTGATCCATTAACTTAGTGGCGAGGCATGCCTCGCCATAAGCGATTCAGGCACGCCTGCCCCCTGCGGAGTGCAGAGGTGCCGAAAACATAACACCGGGGTTAATCCATTAACGTAGTGGCGAGGCATGCCTCGCCATAAGCGCCTCAGGCATGCCTGCCCCCTGCGGAGTGCAGAGGTGCCGAAAAAGTTAACACCGGAGGTTGATCCGTTAACGTAGTGGCGAGGCATGCCTCGCCATAAGCGGTTCAGGCACGCCTCTTACGTGGCCGGGTATTGTTTACGCAGGATTTCCAGGCAGCGCTTAAGTTCGTTATCCAGCGGAGCCTCCACGCGCATCACTTCCCCGGTATTCGGGTGGGTAAAACGCAGCGCAGCGGCATGCAGAAACAGGCGTTTCAGCCCGGTACCGCTCAACTGCTGATCAAACTCAGCCTCTCCGTAGCGATCATCAAACGCTATCGGATGTCCGGCGTGTAGAGTATGTACGCGAATCTGATGTGTGCGACCGGTAACCGGGCTGGCTTTTACCAGTGTCGCCATGGCAAAACGCTCTTCCACTTTAAACAGCGTTTCGGAAGGTTTCCCCTCACTATTAACCTTTACTATGCGCTCGCCACTTTGCAGGATATTTTTCAGCAACGGTGCACGCACGGCTTTAACATGAGAGGGCCACTGCCCACGCACCAGCGCGAGATAATCTTTCTGCATCCCCTTCTCACGCAGCTGCTCGTGCAGCGAACGCAGAGCGGAACGTTTTTTAGCCACCAGCAGCACCCCGGACGTATCGCGGTCGAGGCGGTGCACCAGTTCCAGAAAGCGCGCATCAGGACGCAGCGCCCGCAGCCCTTCAATAACGCCAAAGCTCAAACCGCTACCGCCGTGAACGGCCGTGCCGGACGGTTTGTTCATCACCAGAATATGATCGTCTTCATATATAATGGCGTGCTCCAGCGCGGCAACTTTTGCCAGCTTAGGCGAAACGTTATCATCTTCACGTTCCGCCACCCTCACCGGAGGAATGCGCACTTCGTCCCCTGCCTCCAGTTTATATTCCGGTTTAATGCGCTTTTTGTTCACCCGCACTTCGCCTTTACGCAAAATGCGATAAATCATGCTCTTCGGTACCCCTTTCAGATGGGTACGTAAAAAGTTATCGATGCGCTGTCCCGCTTCATCAGCAGAAATGGCAATAAAATGTACGGCTGGAGTATTGGTTTTCATGGATGGCGATTCTAAATAGTGCGCTGTGATAGCGCCACCTCTTTTTCTGTGCTTAACTGACAGAGACGGTTACCGCAGGAAGTTGTGACCGGTTTTTAGACAATCTGCTGAAAAGCACTGCAATACGTTCTAAAAGCTGAGAGAAACTTCTCAACGCGGATAAAGTCACCTTGCGATCACCGCCTTAGCAATGGAATAATAACTCCGTTTTTGACGCTAAGACTTGTGAATGCAAGGTAATAGATAGCGTCCACCCAATAGATTTCGTGTTGCAGCGAGGCGGCAAGCGAAAGAATCCCCGGAAACAGACATAAGTCAGACTCTGGGGTGAATGAGAGCAGCCAAGATGGCTACGGCTCGAAAGATTGAAGGGTGAGAAATTTTGCCGGATAGCCCATACACGCAGCAATGGCGTAAGACGTATTGTGCAATCAGGCATTTAGCGGGCTGCGGGTTGCAGCCTGGACGATAAAACGGGATTGGTTCACCTGGTATTCTACTGGCGGTTCCCCCCCTGAAAAGCGCTGTTTTTCCATATGTAAAACAGGCTACCGAGTATTTGCACCCCTTTAGCTACTGACAACCGGGAGGTTGACGGCTTTGCGATGAGACACGGGGTCATCGGTTCCTCACGTCCAGCGTTACTTTGCCCGCAGCTTTGTCACTAATGTAAGAATAATGAGTAAGTTACGATGAAAAGAATGTTGATAAACGCGACTCAACAGGAAGAGTTGCGTGTTGCCCTCGTGGACGGACAACGTCTGTATGACCTGGATATTGAAAGTCCTGGTCACGAACAGAAAAAAGCCAACATCTACAAAGGAAAGATCACTCGCATTGAACCTAGCTTAGAAGCGGCATTTGTTGATTACGGCGCTGAACGGCACGGTTTCCTACCTCTGAAAGAAATTTCCCGCGAATACTTCCCTGCTAATTACAACTCTCACGGTCGTCCAAATATTAAGGATGTACTGCGTGAAGGTCAGGAAGTCATTGTTCAGATCGATAAAGAAGAACGTGGTAATAAAGGCGCAGCCCTCACCACGTTTATCAGTCTGGCGGGAAGTTATCTGGTTTTAATGCCTAATAACCCACGAGCAGGTGGTATTTCACGCCGTATCGAAGGGGATGACCGCACTGAACTGAAAGAAGCACTCTCCTCACTGGAACTGCCTGATGGCATGGGCCTGATTGTACGCACCGCTGGTGTGGGTAAATCAGCAGATGCATTGCAGTGGGATCTCAGCTTCCGCCTGAAGCACTGGGAAGCGATTAAAAAAGCCGCTGAAAGCCGCCCTGCTCCATTCCTGATCCATCAGGAAAGCAACGTTATCGTGCGCGCCTTCCGTGACTATCTGCGCCAGGATATCGGCGAAATCCTTATCGACAACCCGAAAGTGCTCGAACTGGCTCGCCAGCATATCGCCGCCCTCGGTCGTCCGGATTTCAGCAGCAAAATTAAATTGTACACCGGTGAAATTCCGCTGTTCAGCCACTACCAGATCGAATCGCAGATTGAATCTGCATTCCAGCGTGAAGTGCGTCTGCCTTCCGGCGGCTCGATTGTTATCGACACCACCGAAGCGCTGACCGCCATCGATATCAACTCCGCACGCGCTACCCGCGGCGGTGACATCGAAGAGACCGCCTTTAATACCAACCTGGAAGCGGCTGATGAAATCGCACGCCAGCTGCGTCTGCGTGACCTCGGCGGCCTGATTGTTATCGACTTTATCGACATGACCCCTGTTCGCCACCAGCGCGCGGTAGAAAACCGACTGCGCGAAGCAGTGCGTCAGGATCGTGCACGTATCCAGATCAGCCATATTTCTCGCTTTGGCCTGCTGGAGATGTCGCGTCAGCGCCTCAGCCCGTCACTGGGTGAATCCAGCCATCACGTCTGCCCGCGCTGTAGCGGTACCGGCACCATCCGTGATAACGAATCGCTGTCACTCTCTATTCTGCGTCTGATTGAAGAAGAAGCGCTGAAAGAGAACACCAAAGAAGTTCATGCCATCGTGCCAGTTCAGGTTGCTTCCTACCTGCTGAACGAGAAGCGTGAAGCCGTCAGCGCGATTGAAAAACGTCAGGGTGGCGTACGCGCTATTATCGTACCTAACGATAATATGCAGACACCGCACTACTCAGTCCTGCGTGTGCGCAGCGGTGAAGAAACTCAGACCCTGAGCTATCATCTGCCGAAGCTGCATGAAGCTGAAATGGCTCTGCCTTCTGAAGAAGAGCACGCAGAGCGTAAGCGTCCTGAACAGCCTGCCCTCGCCGCCTTTGTTATGCCAGATGCACCACCGGCACCTCAGGAAGAAGTGGCAGAAGTTGTTGTCGCCAAACCTGTTGCACAACCTGAAGCGAAATCCCCTGCTGCTGCAACCCAGCCAGGTCTGGTTAGCCGCTTCTTAAGCGGGCTGAAAAAACTGTTCGCTACGGAAGAGAAACCAGCTGAACAGCCACAACCAGCTGTGGTTGAAGAAAAAGCTGCCGAAGCCGCTGCACCGCGTAGCGAACGTCGTAACAACCGCCGCCAGAATAACAACCGTCGCGATCGTAACGGAGAGCGTGGTGAACGTTATGGCGACCGTAATGCAGATCGTAGCGACCGCAATGGCGAACGTAACGACCGCAGCGGTGAGCGCAACGAACGCAATACTGACCGCAATGACCGCAACGGTGAGCGCGCCGAACGTGCACCACGTGAACGCAACACCGAAGCGCCAGCGCGTGAGCCTCGCGAGGACAACCGTCGTAACAACAATAACAAACGCAACGCACCACAGACCGACGCCCGTAGCGAGCGTATGGTACCGGACGAATTTGAGCGCAGCGAAACTTCGCAGCCGCGTCAGCCTCGTCAGGATCGCCAGCGTCGTCGTCCTGGTCAGAACCAGGAAGATAAACGCCCGGTAGTGCAGGAAGAGAAGATCGCAGAGCCGATCCTCGAAACCGCAGAAAATCTGGAAGTGCAGGAAGAGAACGTACAGGTGATGCCGCGCCGTAAACCGCGCCAGCTGAACCAGAAAGTGCGTATCGAAACCGCTGAACAGACAGCAGCGCGCTCGTTTGATACAGAAGAAGTGGCACCTTCGGCACCTGCGCCGGTGGTTAACGAATCTGTCGCCGAGTCTGACGATAACGACGATCGCGATGGTAACAATATGCCACGTCGTTCACGTCGCTCCCCGCGCCACCTGCGCGTGAGTGGTCAGCGTCGCCGCCGTTACCGTGATGAGCGTTATCCTTCACAGTCCCCAATGCCGCTGCCGAGCGCTGCTGCATCGCCAGAAATGGCATCGGGTAAAGTGTGGATTACTTATCCGGTTGCGCAGACCAGCGATCATGAAACTCATGAGGAACCTGGCCATTCAGTCGTTCCTGCCTATGGTCATGCCGATATCGAGACACCGGAAGTGACAACGGCTGCTGCTGTTGCCGCTGTTGAAACCGCCAGCGTGGTAGAAACTCCGGAAATCGCCGTTACCGCACCAGTGGCTGAAACGCCTGTTGCAGCAGCGCCTGTTGTGGAAGCTCCTGTAGTTGATACTACAGCAGCAGAAGCTCCGGCAACCGTACCGGCTGAATCTGTGCAGCACGCCGAACCGCAGCCAGAAAGTCTGCCAGAAATCACGCCAGTGATTGCTGAAGAGACGGCAGCTATCGACGCACCGGTCAATGAAGAGCCAGCTGTTATCTCTACCGCTGATGAAGTTATCGCGCAGGAGACCGCAGCAGAAGCCGTTTCAGCAGAAGATGTTCAGCCAGCAGCTGCAACCGCAGCGGTTGATGCTGTTGCTGATATCGTGGAAGAAGCTCAACAGACTGAACCTCAGCAGCAGGCTGCGGAAGTTGCTCAGGCGGCGCCTGTTGAAGTCAGCCCTGAAGTTGAGCAGCAGGTTGCTGAAGTGCTGCATGCCCCAGAAACCACTGCCGCCCAGCAACCTGTGGCGACCAGCGAACCGCATGCTCCGGTGCCTGCTCGTGATGAGCCTGTTATCGCTGCACCAGCTGCTGCTGTAGCTGCCCCGGCGGTTACCGGATCTGTGGCTCCTGCGCAGGACAGCGCCGCGCATCACGCCACTGCGCCGATGACGAAAGCACCGGCTCCGGCTTATCAGCCAGAAGCACCACGTCAGAGCGACTGGGTACGTCCGGACTTTAACTTTGATGGTAAGGGTTCAGCAGGCGGTCATGCTGCTACCCACCAGGCGACTGCTCCGGCAACTCGCCCGTAAAACCTGATAAAGCGTCAATCAAGCCCCGGCCTTATGGTCGGGGCTTTTTTTATGCTGACTATTTATTTTGCGGTTCAGAGATACTCGTGGCTGCGCTATTCAATACGCAGAGTCTGGCCTGTGAAAGCTAACAATAGGCTACTTCAGGGAGTGAGCGTCTCCCCCTGCGAGGGTATTCCGGATGACATAATGCCGTGCGGCAGCGCTTTAATCTGACCCGCCCCGGTAGTTCAGGCAAAAAAAACCCGCTGTTAGCAGACTACTGCCGACAGCGGGACAAACTAAACGCACCCGGTTAAAGTGCGTCCAAATCTTACAGGTCAGTCTAGGAATTCAGTTGAAACAGAGACAGCTTCGACATTTGCTGGAACACGGTATACGAGGCCTGCAATGCAGCCTGCTGCATGGTGTAACTGGAGATGGTCTCAGTGGTATCAGCACCCACCAGTCCGCTCATCTGCGTTTTCAGATTTAACGCGGTGTCATCGCCTTTTGAGTCCAGATTATCCAGCTCCTGAAGATTGGTACCAATCTCAGAACGTACGCTTGAGACGTTGTTCAGCGAGTTACGCAGGCCACGGTTAGCGATATCCAGTTTCGCAGCCTCAGCATCAACGGCAGTCTGATCCGCATCGTCCAGTGGCACTTTCAATGAGTTAATAGCCGTATCCAGAATGGTAAAGATATTGCTCTCACCGGTGGAGCCGTCAGGTTCTTTGACAGCGCTGCTGGTGAGTGAATCGAATACCTGCTTGCCGGTATGGTTAGTGGTCAGCGTTCGGCTGGCATCCACTTTCTGCGTAATCGGGTTAAGCCCACCATCATAGGTCGTGCTGCCCGAAGCATCCGTTACAAAGGGAGCTTTATCGCTTTCATACCCGGCGAACAGATAGCGGCCATTGCCGTCAGTGCTGTTCGCAAGGTTAAGCAGCTGCGCACGGATCCCTTCTAACTGTGTCGCATAGGAAGAGCGATCGGCGTCAGATAACACACCGTTTGCTGCCCCCACCACAATGGTCTGAGCGCTGATAACCACATCGGCTACCTGCTTCAGCGTGGTCTCTTCAGTTGACTGATTCTGCGTGGCAAACACGCGGGCCGTCTTATACTGTGCGGTTTCAGCCTGAGCCTGAGAAACCACCACCGCCTGAGCAGCGGCCACCGCATCATCTGAGGGCCTGTTGACACGGTTACCTGTCGAGAGCTGCTCACCCACTTTCAGCCAGCTTGCCTGAGAAGTCTGAATGCCGCGCATCTGCTGGTCATAGATCATGCCGGTACTGAGTCGCATGGTTTAATTCCTCTAAAAATTAACTAACAGCACTCATCAGTGACTGAAAAATAGTGGAAGCAGTCTGCAATACCTGGGCATTCGCCATGTAGTACTGCTGAAAGCGCGTCAGGTTGGCATACTCTTCATCGAGGTTAACCCCGGAAACCGACTGCTGCTGGTTAGTCAACTGCGTAACAACGGCTGCCTGCGTGGTGCTGGTGGTTTGCAGGGTGTTGGTTTTGTTACCGACATTAGCGACAAGGCTGGCATACGCCTGCGTCAGGGTACTTTTGCCGTTAATCACATTGGCAGTTTGCAGATCTAACAGCTTCTGTACGTTTTCATTATTACTTGCACCGCCGGTGGCACTGGCCGCAGCCAGTTTGGATTCGTCAGTGACTAATACATCCATCCCGGTCACAACGCCTGATACCGGCTTGATGGTGAAACTGTCTTTGCTGGCAGGCAGCTGGTCATAGGCTACGGAAAGACCATCAAATGAGAGGGTTTTGGCCGTGGCATCAACGGTCACCGTCGATTTGGTATTATCCGACAGGCGGGTTGCCGTCCAGTTGGTGCCGTCATAGCTCACGGTATAGTTAGATGCCTGAACCGCAGTGGTATCTGCCCAGGTCGCCGTCAGCGTAGCACCACCGGTATTCTTACTGTTGGAGAGCACCGTCGGGCTGCCAAGGCTGAAAAAATCACCGCCAGCATTGTCATCAACATCTTTACCCAATTTATGCTGGGTGTTAAAGCTGGTTCCAAGAGCCATCGCCAGCTGGCCTACCTGGTTACGCACACCGTCGAGGTCGCTGCGAAATGCCAGCAGGCCACCCAGTGAACCGGTGGTAATCAGCTTTTCAGAAATTTCGGTTTTTGCACCGGTTGCTGAATCAACGGTAGCAATGGTGGTACGCCCAGGATCGGCACTGGAAGGCACTGCCGCCAGCTGGCTGTATGTATCGCCCTGAACCAGAGAAATGCCGTTACCGATGGCAATATTATAACTACCGCCATCCTGCTGCGAGACGGTAACACCCACCAGCTTATTCAGCTCACTCACCAGCTGATCGCGCTGATCCAGCAGGTTATTGGGTTCGCTACCGGCACCCGCACCTTTCAGCTTAATAATCTGCTGGTTAACGTTCGCAATCTGTTTGGCGTAGTTATTGATCTGCTCGACTGTCGCTTTAACCGAGGTATTTACGCTGCTGTCGAGATTAGTTAAATAGGTATCAGCCACTTTGAACTGATTAACCAGCCCTTCCGCCTTACCTAATACCGCCTGACGGGAAGAGGAGTCGCTGGCATTGCTGGAGAGCGTCTGCAATGAACTAAAGAAGTCCTGCATGTTGGTCGACAGCGTATTGGTGGTGCCGGACAGCATGTCGTCAAGGCTGGAAATCTGGCTGTACTGAGTGGTGATGGCGCTGGATTGAGCGCTGGCCGCACGCAGCTGGTTAGTGATGAACTGGTCATACTCACGGTATACCGTGGAGACGTTGGCACCATTACCATAGTAATTATTACCGCTCAGGGTACTGTTGGCCTGAGCAAGTACGGTGGTCTGGCGTGAATAACCGGTAACGGCATAGTTGGTAATGTTATTACTGGTGGTATTCAGCGCGGCAGAGGCGGCGCTTAAACCGCTCATTGCGGTATTGATCAAATTTGCCATTTCGGTTCCTTGTTCACCGGCAACTCCAGAGCCAGCATTGACGAATCGTTTGCCGGAGGGAAGATAGAGCAAATCCGGCCTGAAAAGGTTATCGGTTCAAATGGGGTAAACTTGAGCATTTCCCCGCAAAATTTTAAAACAAATCACCGATATCCTGGCTGTAGGCTTTGACGACTTTTTCGCCCATATTTTTGAACTGCTGGATCATGCCCACCAGTTTTTGTGCATATTTAGGATCGGTGGCATAACCCGCAGCCTGCAAGGCCTGAGCGCCCTGTTCTGCCGTCGACGCTTTGGTAACAGCGGCATAGCGCGGGTTGTTACTCAGCAGTTTGACGTAGTCGTTCAGCGCATCGAAATAGGAGTCGTAAACGCGGAATTTCTGCTTCACCTTCTTCGCTTCACCATTTTCGTATTCGGTGGTCATTATGTCGGTGGTTTTACCCTGCCAGCTTCCGGTGGCTTTAATACCAAACACGTTGTAGCTCGGCTTGCCGTCACGGGTGAGGATCTGGCGCTGGCCCCAGCCAGACTCCAGCGCAGCCTGAGCCAGGATCAGATGATGCGGAATGCCGCTCTGCTCACTTGCAGCGCGAGCAGGCTGCGACAGCGTGGCGATAAAGTCGCTGCTGTCACCGGAAAGCGGCGCATCATGAGTGGGAAAACGCGGTACCGCTTTACGTACAATCTGTTCCATCGCCAGCGGCGGCAGCGTATTAATAAAACTCTTGTCGAGTGGCATCGGCACCGTACCCGATTTCGGATCCAGCGGCTTTTGCCCTTCCATCTGTTTCACAATCAAGTCAGCCAGACCGAGGCCTTTCGCCCCGATCTGCTGGCCAATCTGCTGATCGTACATTGAGGTATAAAGCCGCGTCTGTTCGGTACTCAGCAGGCCATCCTGCGGAAGCGCCTGGCGCATGCTTTTCAACATCATCTGGACAAACATCCCTTCGACCTGTTTTGCCACTTCGCGCGCGTGCGCTTTCGGGTCATTACCGGCCATACGCTTCAGGTTGTTTAGCGAGCGACTGTCGTACGCTGCGCTGGTCAGAGACTGGCTGTTGTCGCTCATCAGATAATTTCCAGTTTGGCGTGCAGGCAACCTGCGCTTTCCATCGACTGTAAAATCGACATCAGATCGATGGGTGTCGCACCCAGCGCGTTCAGCGCACGCACCACGCTGTTAAGATTCGCGGTAGCATTGACCGTTTGTAATGCCCCGCCACTCTGGCGCAAATCGATCTGCGTCTGCGGCGTTACTACGGTCTGGCCTCCGCCAAATGGCGTGTTCGGCTGGCTGACGTTCTGCGTCTGATTGACGGTGACCGAAAGGTTACCCTGCGCAATGGCACACTGCGTCAGATTCACTTCGCGGTTCATAACG
Organism: Erwinia sorbitola; assembly: GCF_009738185.1. Classification (NCBI taxonomy): domain Bacteria; kingdom Pseudomonadati; phylum Pseudomonadota; class Gammaproteobacteria; order Enterobacterales; family Erwiniaceae; genus Erwinia; species Erwinia sorbitola. The sequence continues at coordinate 2,827,894 of NZ_CP046509.1, forward strand.
ACCGATCCGGTACGTGAGTTGATAATTACTTTCGCATCCTGAATTGGCACCGAGACATCAATATTCTGAATATCGGCCAGCAGGCGCACCTGAGAGGTGTTATTCGCGGTAGAACGAACCTGCACGGTACGGCCATCAACCGCCTGCGCCATGCCGTAACCGCCACGGCTGTTAATGGCGTCCGCGATGCGCTGCGCCATGCTGAAATCTTCCTGATTCAGAAACAGGCTGACAATGTTGCTGGTACCAAAGTTATTCGGCAGTTCACGCTCAATGGTCGCGCCACCGGTAATGCGGCCGCCGTTCACCTGGTTAACCTGCACACTGCTGCCACCGGAGGAAGCGCTGGCTCCGCCGATCAAGATATTGCCCTGCGCCAGCGCATAGACCTGGTTATCAACGCCTTTTAACGGCGTCATCAGCAGCGTACCGCCGCGCAGGCTTTTGGCGTTACCCATAGAAGAGACCACCACATCCACCACCTGGCCCTGACGACCAAAAGCCGGCAGTTTGGCGGTGACCATTACCGCCGCCACGTTTTTCAGCTGCATGTTGGTGCCGGTAGGAACGGTGATCCCTAACTGCGAGAGCATGTTGTTGAGGCTCTGAGTGGTAAACGGCGTCTGAGTGGTCTGGTCACCGGTGCCATCCAGCCCCACCACCAGACCGTAACCGATCAGGGAGTTATCGCGCACTCCTCCAACGGTCGTGAGATCGCGAATACGATCGGCCTGAGCCAGGGCGCTAAACCCCACCACCAGCAGCAGGGCAAATCGAATCAGTACATTGCGCATTAAAACCTCTTACATCGGTGATATGTTCAGGAAGAACCGTTGCAGCCAGCCCATGGTTTGCGCCTCATTGATATAGCCGTTACCGACGTATTCAATGCGGGCATCTGCCACCTGGGTGGAAACAACACTGTTGCTGGCGCTAATCGTGCGTGGGTTAACCACACCGGAGAAGCGGATAAACTCTGTTCCCTGATTAATCTCAATCTGTTTTTCACCAACCACGTTCAGGTTGCCGTTCGGCAGCACCTGATTAACGGTAACGGTGATAGTTCCGGTAAAGGTGTTATTGGCAGTCGCGCCCCCTTTCCCGGCAAAATCGTTTTTACCGGCACCGTCCAGGGTAGTTTTATCACCACCCAGCAGACCGACCAGCGAGCGCGGCGTTGCGGTCAGGCCAAAGCTGGCGCTGCCGTCACGTCCGGCATTGGCAGAAGAACTCTTACTCGCGCTGACATTTTCTTGCAGCGTGATGGTTAACGTATCGCCAATATTACGTGGGCGACGATCTTCGAACAGCGGCTGATAGCCGTAGTTCATCGGCATCACGCCCTGAAAAATAGAACCGTTTACCAACGCAGGCGAAGCAGGCAGCGGCTGGGCCGTTGTCGAACCTTCGACCAGAGGCTTACGGGGGACTAACGCACAACCGTTAAGCGTCAGCAGCAACGTGGCTACTAACAAACGTCCAGGCAATGAGATCTGCTGCGCCATGGATATGAACCTTTCATTACGTGAATATTTTATTAACGGGCCGGGCGAACCCGGCACCTGTAACGGACAAGCTGTCTGCCCGTTTTACTCTTACAGCTGAGTCAGTTTCGCCAGCATCTGATCGGAGGTGCTGATCGCCTTACTGTTAATTTCGTAAGCGCGCTGAGTCTGGATCATGCTCACCAGCTCTTCCGCCACGTTAACGTTCGACGTTTCTACATAGCCCTGATACAGCGTACCTGCACCGTTGTTGCCCGGGTTACTTTCCGTTGGCGCACCGGATGCCTGGGTTTCCTGGTAAAGGTTCTCGCCCATGCTTTCCAGACCGGCATCATTGATAAAGGTACTCAGCGTCAGCTGGCCTACCTGTACCGGATTGGTCTGGCCCTGCTGGGTGACGCTTACCACACCGTCACGGCTGATAGTCATACTCAGTGCGTTAGGTGGAATTGTGATTGCAGGCTGTACCGGGAAACCGCCGTTGGTGACCAGCTGGCCATTCTGGTCAGTCTGGAATGAACCATCGCGGGTATAAGCCGTGGTGCCGTCCGGCATCTGTACTGAGAAGAACCCCTGGCCGCTGATCGCCACATCTTTCGATGAGTCGGTCTGAGACAGGTTACCCTGGTTGTGCAGACGTTCAGTCGCCACCGGGCGCACACCGGTACCAATCTGCAATCCGGAAGGCAGCGTGGTCTGCTCAGATGACTGTGCTCCCGGCTGGCGCAGGGTCTGATACATCAGGTCTTCAAATACTGCGCGCTGACGTTTGAAACCATTGGTACTGACGTTTGCCAGGTTGTTGGCAATAACGTCCATATTGGTCTGCTGGGCGTCAAGGCCGGTTTTGGCAATCCAAAGAGAACGGATCATGTGTTATTCCTCTACTCAGCTCATGGAAAGAAGCTGGTTGGCTTTCTGTTCGTTTTCATCGACGCTGGAAATGACTTTCATCTGCATCTCGAAACGACGGGCGTTGGCGATCATATCCACCATGGTTTGCGTCGACTTCACGTTGCTGCCTTCCAGCACGCCCGGCATCACTTTCAGCGTCGGGTCGAGCGGTAAAGTGGCACCGCGTTGCGCCACGGCGCTGGCGGAAACACGGAACATACCGTCGTCACCGCGCGTCAGCTCATTGCCCGTGGCTTTTACCAGTTTGAGCTTGCCGAGCTGTACCGTGGCATTCGGAGCATCACCCGGGTTCAGCGCAGTAATCGAACCGTCAGCCGCGATGGTGAGTTCAGCGCCCTGCGGAACCGCAATCGGCCCGCCGTCGCCCATCACCACTTTGCCCTGTACGGTAAGCTGCCCGGCGGGGCTGACTTCCATATTCCCGTTGCGGGTGTAGGCTTCGGTGCCGTCGGCAGTCTGCACTGCCAGCCAGCCGTCACCCTGCATCGCCACGTCCAGAGAGCGCTCGGTATAGTCCAGCGCCCCCTGAGTCATATCTGCTCCCGGCGTAGATGCCGTGACCAACGTACGGGTAGGCAGTGATAAACCTTCCACCGGTACCGCGCGCGCGGCATTAAGCTGCGCACGGAAGCCAGGGGTTGCGGCATTGGCCAGGTTGCTGGCCGTCACTGCCTGCTGATCGAGGGTCTGACTGGCAGCCCCCATTGCGGTATATATTGCGTGATCCATTGAACGCCCCTGTTAACCGAATTAACGCAGGTTGACCAGCGTGTTAAGAATCTGGTCCTGAGTTTTAATCGTCTGCGCATTCGACTGATAGTTACGCTGCGCCACGATCATATTCACCAGCTCTTTACTCAGGTCAACGTTGGAAGACTCCAGCGCACCAGCGGTCAGCGTACCGAGGTTACCGGTACCGGCCACGCCGGTCAGAGCCTGACCTGATGATGCAGTTGCAGACCAGACGTTATCGCCCTCAGACTTCAGGCCTTCAGGGTTAGCAAAGTTAGCCAGTACGATCTGGCCCAGCACCTGAGTCTGTTCATTGGAGTAGGTTCCCACCAGAGTACCGTCGTCATTGATCTGGTAGCTGGTCAGATCGCCAGGCTTGTAACCGTCCTGAACCGGGTTACCGAAGGTGCTGGTGCCGGTGTTCTGTTGCAGGCTGCCGGTGATATCCACAGTCATACCGGTTTTAGCCAGCGCACCGTTGAGTGCCCCCATATCAAAGCTGATTTTGGCGTTAGCCGGTGTCAGCAATGTCCCCGTCGGGCTGAATTCCATAGCGGTTGCTGTACCCGTGGTGCCGGTAGTGGCATCAACCGGAGTTGCCGTCCACTTGTTATCAGCCGTCTTGTTGAAGTACAGATTGACGATGTGCGCGTTGCCCAGCGCATCGTAAGTAGTCATCGCTGACTTGGCGTTGTAGGTCGTCGGGTCGGTGATATCTAAATCCGCGAGAGGTTTAACGCTGTCCGTGGAGTTCAGGTTGGTTGTCATGGAGACCGCAGTGGTGGCCTTGGCTGACATGGACGTCGTTGGTACGCTCAATGCTACCGGGTTAGCACCGGTCTGCACGGTTGGCGGTGTGCCCGTTGCCGGATAGCCGGTCAGCTGCAAGCCCTGCATATTGACGATGTTACGATTGGCATCCAGCGTGAACTGGCCGTTACGGCTGTAGTACACCGCGCCGCTGGCATCGCTCAAACGGAAAAAGCCCTGCTGGCTGATCGCCACATCAAGGCCGCGGCTGGTGGTGGTGGTGGTACCGTCGTTAAAGTCCTGTACCACGGCCGCAACCTTAGTACCCATACCCACTTTAGAACCGGCAAACATATCAGCAAACGCCACGGTGCTGGATTTAAAGCCCGCTGTTGCGGAGTTGGAAATGTTGTTACCAATAACGTCGAGGTTGCTGGATGCTGCGTTTAAGCCGCTGACCGCTTGTGAAAAGCCCATGTTGTCACTCCTGAAGCATAAATTAGTGGATTAAATAATCTGACGTACGTTATCCAGGGTGGTAGTACCCATGGTGCCAAGGTCAAGTACAGCCCCTTTCGCGTTGCTGCTGACGCCGCTCACGTAGGCATAATTCAGCGGCTGCGCAACCAGCTGGCCGGTGGCATTGCTGGCGCTAATTGAAACTGTGTATTTACCATCGGCGGCAGTGGTGCCATCGGCGGCTTTACCATCCCACTGGAAGGTATGCACACCGGCGCTCTGCGCACCGAGGTCAATGGTCTGAATAACCGCACCGCTGGCATCTTTAATCGTGGCGGTGGTACTGGTAGAAGCCTGCCCCAGCTCAACGCCAAATGGCGTTGTGGTGCTGGTTCCCACCAGAATTTGCGAGCCATCGACCATCACGCCGTGACCGATAAGGGTCGACGCCTGTAAAGACTGGCCGGAGGTAATCTGTCCGGAAATCGATCCCAGAGTGGTGTTCAGCTTCTCAATACCGCTCAGGGTATTGATCTGCGCCAGCTGTGAAGTCAGCTGGCTGTTATCCATCGGATTGGTCGGATCCTGATTCTGCAACTGGGTCACCAGCAGCGTCAGGAAGTTACTCTGTAAATCCGCCGCTGACGTGTCAGAAGAGGAGGAAGACGATTGCAGCGTTGTGGTGGCCTGCTTTTCATTTACACCAACAGCAATACTCATCGGGAAGCTCCTTATTGACCCATGGTTAAGGTTTTCAACATCATCTGTTTAACGGTGTTTAAAACCTCAACGTTGGCCTGATAACTGCGCGAGGCTGACATGGTGTTCACCGTTTCTCCTACTACATCCACGTTGGGCATTTTTACGTAACCTTTGGCATCTGCCATCGGATTGCCCGGCTCATAGACCAGACGCGCAGGAGCCGGATCGTCGATAACCTGTGCCACTTTCACACCGCCCGTAGGCGATCCCGGAGCTGCATCCGTTTGAAACACCACCTGCTTCGCCACATAGGGCTGACCATCCGGCCCGGTAACACTGTCGGCGTTGGCCAGGTTACTGGCGCTGACGTTAAGACGCTGTGACTGTGCAGCCATTGCCGAACCGGCAATATTAAAAATATTCAAAAGTGCCATAACTTATTGCCCCTGTAGCACAGACATCATGCCTTTAATCTGACTGCTGATAGCCATCAAATCCGTCTGATATTTCAGACTGTTATCGGCAAACTCTGTACGTTCGCGATCCATATCCACCGTGTTTCCGTCCAGCGCTGGCTGGTCAGGAACGCGGTACATCAGATCCATCGAAGGAGGTTGAAGATTTTCCGCAGGAATATGGCGTGCCGACGTCACCGCCAGCGACAGTCCGGAACCCTGCGCCCGCCCCTGTTCAAGCACCTTATTCATCTGGCTGGCGAAATCGATATCGCGTGCCTGATAACCCGGCGTGTCAGCGTTGGCGATATTGGATGCCAGGATCTCCTGTCGCTGTGCACGCAGGTTCAGGGCTTCGGTATTAAACCGTAGTGCTGCGTCCAGTTTGTCGAGCATGCTTCCTCCGCAAGTGAGAATTTAGAGCTGACAGCATAAGCTCGGGGGGGAAAGGCCTATCGTTTGAATAGCGCTAAAAAGCGTCGCTAATTTGCGCCTTGACAAAATACGTTTACGGGTAGAATCGGTGTCATGATGAAATTGAGGGGATCTCAGATGCGAGGATACACAGGACTACTGGCGGCTTTACTGGCACTGATAAGCGTCTCAGCCAGCGCCGTCGACCTGAACGCACAGCTCAATGAGTTTTTTAAGAATCGCTATGGGCAAAGCGGACAGTCTGCCGATAACCTCACTGTGGTGGTGAAGACTCCGCAAAACATGTGGCCTGCCTGCGAGCAGCCGCAGTTCTCACTGCCAGGCAACAGCCGCATGTGGGGCAATATCAGCGTCGCCGCCAATTGCGATCAGAACCGACGTTATATTCAGGTGCAGGTGCAGGTTACCGGCCAGTATCTGGTAGCAACCCGCCAGGTAGTACGCGGCGCAGCCATTGCCGCCACCGATATGCGTATGGAGCAGGGCCGACTGGATACCCTGCCCGCACGAACGTTGATGAATGTCGATGAAGCGGTGGGTGCCATCGCCCTGCGCGATATCAATCCTGGTCAGCCAGTGACCATGACAATGATGCGCCAGCCGTGGCAGGTAAAAGCCGGTCAGATGGTCACCGTTACCGCCAGCGGCAACGGATTTAATATCAGCAGCGAAGGTAAGGCGATGAACAATGCCACCGCCGCGCAAACCGTAAGAGTACGTATGAGTTCAGGACAGATCGTGATGGGTAAAGTCGACGCTAATGGGAATATTCTGATATCGCTATAAACCACTAAAGTAGGCCTCAGTTCTGCCGATAGTGTTAATAAGAGCTATTGCATCATAGGCAAAATTATTCGAGTTGCAGCAAATGCCGTTGCAATTTCACCTATGAAGCAGATTAGAATATTGAACATCAGGCCAGGGTGCCTGAGTTAACAGGAGCGCGATAAATGAGCATCGACAGAACCCAGCCACTGAAACCGGCCAGTACCGTTCAGCAACGTGACGCTAATGAAGTTGCCCAGCCAAAAGTGCGTGCAGCAGAAAGCAAAACCTCTGCAACCGCTACCGGTACTCAGGTGGTACTCAGTGGCGCACAGTCACAACTGAGCAAAGCCAGCTCCCAGGACATTAATACTGCCCGCGTGGAAGAGCTGAAGAACGCAATTCGCAACGGCGAACTGAAAATGGACACCGGCAAAATTGCCGACGCACTGATTCAGGAAGCCAAAGACTCACTGCAAGGTAATTAACCTATGGATAAGCTGCAAAACGCACTTGATAAAATGCTTGAAGTTCTTTCGTCGCTGGCCGATGTCATGAATGCAGAGCAACAACAGCTCTCGGCAGGTCAGGTAAACAGCAGCTTATTACAGCGAATTACCGAGGATAAAAGCTCTTTACTGGCTACCCTCAACTTCCTGGAAGAGATGCGCCGTGACGCAGAGAAAGCCAGCGGAACTCATGTGCCTTACAGCCAGCATCCGCCACTGGCGCGCCGCTGGTCGGCTATTCAGGAACAGACGGTAAAACTGCGTGATACCAATTTACATAACGGTATGCTGCTCAACCATCAAATCAGTCATAACGAGCATGCGCTGCAAGTACTGAAGCCGTATCAGTCACAAAAGTTTTATGGCCCAGACGGGCAGGCAATTAATAGCGCCCCGGTTAGCCGCAAAGCCTGACCCCCGTCATATTTCAAGCTGCCTGCGCGTTGGCCGCACTCGTTCACCCGAATCACTTACGTCAGTAAGCTCATCGGGATTCGCTCGATTGCCGCCTTCATCCAGCTCGAATTATTTAGGGGTTCGATTTTGATTTACTTTACCCCGCTGCGCGTTTGCGCCGCGGGGTTTTTCAGCTTATACCGCCGTGCGGCGTGAGAAGTGAGCCGGACGGAAACCAAGCAGCCCAAGCACCACAAAATAAACCCCGCCGCCGATGGCGCAAACCGCAGCCAGACGCAGCAGGCGTGACAGCATATTGCCGCTGGCCCAGTCAGGCATCACATGCATCATGCCCAGCAGCGCTGCCGCCATCACCACGACTGCAATAAACAGGCGTACCAGGAAACTCAGCCAGCCCGGCTGCGGCTGGAAAATATCCTGCTTGCGTAACTGCCAGTAGAGCAGTGCTGCGTTAAGACAGGCCGCCAGACCAATCGACAGCGACAGCCCGGCATGTTTCAGTGGGCCAATAAACGCCAGGTTCATCACCTGGGTAGCCAGCAGGGTAAACAGCGCAATCTTCACCGGTGTTTTAATGTTCTGCCGCGAGTAAAAGCCCGGTGCCAGCACCTTCACCACAATCAGCCCCATCAGCCCGACCGAATACGCCACCAGCGCCCGCTGGGTCATTGCCGCATCAAACGCACTGAATTTGCCGTACTGGAACAGCGACACCGTCAGCGGTTTAGCCAGAATACCCAGCGCCACCGCACTTGGCAGCGCCAGCAGGAAGCAGAGACGCAGCCCCCAGTCCATCAGGCGCGAATACTCATCCTGATTACCACTGGCAAAGCTTTTCGCCAGCGACGGCAGCAGAATAGTACCCAGCGCAACGCCCAGCACGCCGGACGGAAACTCCATCAGGCGGTCGGCGTAATACATCCAGGAAACCGAACCTGAAACGAGGAAAGAGGCAAAAATGGTATTGATGATCAGCGAAATCTGGCTCACCGAAACGCCAAGGATCGCCGGCCCCATCTGGCGCATCACCCGCCAGACACCCGCATCCTTCAGATTGAGGCGCGGCAGAACCAGCATCCCAATCTTCTTCAGATGCGGCAGCTGATAACCCAGCTGTAACACGCCCCCTGCCACTACCGCCCACGCCAGCGCCATCACCGGCGGATGGAAATGCGGCGCAGCAAACAGGGCAAAACCGATCATACTGACGTTAAGCAGCGTTGGCGCAAAGGCCGGAACGGAGAAACGGTTCCAGGTGTTAAGAATTGCCCCCGCCAGCGATGCCAGCGAAATCAACAAAATATAGGGAAAGGTGACGCGCAGCAGTGACGAAGTGAGCGCAAATTTGTCTGGCGTATCGGCAAAACCAGGAGCAGTGATCAGGATCACCCAGGGAGCAGCGAACATCCCCAGCACGGTGATAATGGCCAGTGCCAGCGTCAACAGTCCGGAAACATAGGCAACAAAAACCTTGGTGGCCTCTTCGCCCTGCTTGCTTTTATACTCAGCGAGGATCGGCACAAAGGCCTGGGAAAATGCGCCTTCGGCAAAAATACGGCGCAGCAGATTAGGCAGTTTAAAGGCAATAAAGAAGGCATCAGTTGCCATCCCCGCGCCAAATACGCGTGCCACAATGGCATCACGAACAAAACCCAGCACGCGTGAAAACAGGGTCATGGAGCTGACCGCTGCCAGTGATTTCAACAGGTTCATGTATATCCTGATTCTGATATCCGGGAAGACCGGCTTGCTACAGTATCGGCCCGGTGAGATCCGGCCCGTTTAAGGTGCGGATAGTCTACTGAAGTGAAAGGAAATAACCACTGCGGATTGTTACACCGTTTATCTGGTTCACCGGGGAGAGATAGAATGATCCCCCGGTGAACCCGCGCTGCTTTACTCGCACTCGGCGTCACGCCACAGTTTTTCCACCATTCGCTGGGCCATTAACGCCTGCTCACCGCTGGTTTGCGGCATTGTCTGATTTGCTGCACAGTGGATAAAATGATGCGCGGCACCGACAAAACCTCGCTGCTCCAGCGTCGTTTGCCAGCCGGGGATCGGGTCGATCCCGATCTGCCCCGCTTTCTCCTGCTGCCAGTCACGCATATCGCTTACCTGATAAACCGCGCCATCATCCACTGCCATCACGCGCTCCATCTGACTTCCGGCGCGACGATGCATACTGGTGGTGACCTGTACGCCTGCAACGTTAAAGTGATGTTCGGCATAGAGCATCTGTCCGCTGTCGTTAGTTTGTAAAGTGCCGGACAGCAGCTTACCTTCACCGCCGCCCAGCCACAGAGCGGTATCAACGACATGCAGATAGTCATCCAGCAGGGTGAAAAAAAGATCCTGCGGCCCAACGCTGTCGCTGCGGTGTTTATCCATGCGGATCGCCGCAGGCTGTATCAGTGCCGACTTAAGCTGCAAATAGCGCGGCGCAAAGCGACGGTTAAATGCCACCATCAGTTTACGTCCGCGTTTCCCGGCCAGCTCAACCAGCCGTTCCGCCTCGCTAAGGGTGGCCGCCAGAGGTTTATCAACGCAGACATCAACTCCGGCACGCAGCAGCCGATCGACAATCGCATAGTGGCTGGCGGTGGAGCTGTGCACAAATACCGCATCGCTGGCGGCGGCCAGATCGTCAAGTGAGGACAATAACGGAATACGGTAGCTGTCGCAGATCGGGCGAGCTTTTTCCTGGTTTGGTGAAAAGGCTCCGGCAATTTGCCAGCCGTCGGTATGCGTCAGCACGGGCAGCCAGGCTTTTTGCGCAATGCCGCCGAGGCCAACAATGCCGATTTTTAGTGTGCTCATTCAGCCTCCCGCCCGGCAAGAAGATGGGCTATTTGCTGTTGCAGCGCGGCAACCTGCTGCTCAAGTGATTCTACCCGCGCCTCCAGCCCGCTGTGGTTTTCACCGCTACTGCTGGTGACTACGCTGCTTTCATCCACCTCACCGCAAAACAGATGCATATAACGGCTTTCACGCTTACCCGGTTCACGGGGCAGTCGCACCACCAGCGCACCGGCTTCGCGCTGCATCAGACACTCCAGGGTTTGCTCAACTTCAGCCATATCAGCAAAATCATGCATGCGGGTAGTGCGGGTGCGCAACTCTCCCGGCGTCTGTGCGCCACGCAGCAGCAGCGTGGCGATCAGCGCCACTTCTGCCGCACTAAATTTCAACTGACCAAATTCAGAATTACAAAAACGCTGTTCGTATTTCACCACCCGGCTGCCAAAACCGTTCAGTGACGTCAGCTGATGCTTTTTCACCAGCATATCCAGGGTGTTCTGCACCTCGCTATCGGTCAGCGACATCACCGGCTCACGGTTGGACTTCTGATTACAGGCGGTAACGACCGCATTAAGCGACATCGGATACTGATCAGGCGTCGTTACCTGTTTTTCCAGCAGGCTGCCAATAACACGCGCCTCAACGGCGGTAAAAGGGGTTTTGATCATCTGGGGGTTACACTCCGCGCCGATCCGGCGTCCATTCTTGGGAGGTCAGCGCCGTCAGAACATGATCCTGCCAGCGCCCGTCAATCATCAGATAGTCTTTGGCGTAACCCTCTTTTTCAAAACCGAGGCGCGCCAGCAGACCACCGCTGCGGTGATTGTGCGGCATATAATTGGCCATAATACGATGCATTCGCTGCTGGCGCTGCATATAGCGAATCACACTCTGCAATGCCTCAAACATCATCCCCTGTCCCTGCCATTTTTCACCCAGCGAATAGCCAAGGTAGCAGGCGTGAAACGAGCCGCGCAGCACATTGCTAAAATTCGCCACACCACGCACTTCATTCTCATCCGGATCCATCACGGCAAAGTAGAATGCGTTGCCCTGCTTCTGCATTTCAGTAATCAGACCAAGCCGCGCCTGCCAGCCCGACGGGAAGCAGTGGCTTTCATCGCGTACCGGCTCCCAGGGCTTGAGGAAGGCGCGATTTTCCGCATAGTAGTCAGCCAGTCGCCAGGCATCACGTTCATTAACCAGCCGGATGACCAGTCGATCGGTAGTCAGGCGCACTTTAGGTGCAGCAGTACGATAGCCAAACATCTTTTCTCCTGAAAATCCCTGGCCGGGTAAGGTATACGGGAGGGATAGAACGGCAAAAAGAGCACGTTATCCCTGGTTCATTACTATAACCGTCATCAGGATCCCTGGTAAAACAGTGGCGTATAAAAAATTACAAAATTGCTGGTATACCCCAAATAATTCGAGATACAGGCAGACTCCACCACGGCGAATCCCCCGGTTAAGTGGCTGAGGAGGGGCAGAAGCACGAGGAAAACCACCGTTCCTGCACCAGGAAGTATGTCCGAATCATCTGCGAATATCAGGTGCTGGTTTGCCCTATGGCGGGTTCTCTTCCATACTTCTTTAATACATTCAGATAATTGATGGACGTTCATCAATTATCCCGAGACAAGGAGAATCGCTTGAAACTCTATATCTATGACCACTGCCCGTTCTGCGTAAAAGCCCGTATGATTTTCGGCCTGAAAAATATTCCGGTTGAGCTGGTGGTAATGATGAACGATGACGAAGCCACGCCCAATCGCCTTATCGGCCAGAAAATGGCGCCGATCCTGATGAAAGATGATGGCAGCTGTATGCCGGAAAGCCTGGATATCGTGCAGTATGTCGATCGACTTGATGGTGAGCCACTGCTGACAGGCAAAACCAACCCGGCGATTAGCGACTGGCTGAGGCATGTTCATACCTACGTTAATAAACTGCTCTATCCGCGCGTTGCGGAAGCCCCTTTCGCCGAGTTCTCTACGCCGGAAGCGCGCAGCTATTTCAAGAACAAGAAGCAGGCCTCAGCGGGTGACTTTGCTGAGTTAAGAGAGCATTCAGCTGGCTGGATTAAAAATATCAATGACGATCTGCGTAAGCTCGACAAGCTGATTGTTAAACCTAATGCCGTCAACGGCGAGCTGTCGATGGATGATATTCACCTGTTCCCTCTGCTGCGTTCGTTGACGCTGGTGGCCGGGGTGGAGTATCCAAGCCGCGTGGCCGACTACCGCGATAATATGGCGAAACAGACCCAGGTCACCCTGCTCTCCTCTTCCGCATCCTGATCTTATCGGGCCGTCATACGATGGCCCGACACATCCCGTTGTGATTTCCCCCTGTGTCTGTCAGTGACGAATTGCTTAGAGTGGTGCATGCTATCCACCTGCTCCGGTAGGATTAACCGGTGAATTTAAAACAGAGGAACATCATGAAGAAAACAATTTTTGGCCTTGGCGCTCTACTGTTAGCGGGTTTGGTCAGCGGCTGTAATCAGATTGCTCAGTACAGCATCAGTGAACAGGAAATCAACCAGGCGCTGGTTAAACATAATAACTATGAAAAAAATATCGGCGTTGCCGGGCTGGCCGATGCACATATCACCCTGACCGATCTTACCAGTCAGATTGGTCGTGAAGAGCCGAACAAAATTACCCTGAGCGGTAAAGCCAATGTCAGTATTCGTTCGTTATTTGGCCCGCAGCAGGCAGAAATGATGCTAAAAATGAAAGCACAGCCGGTGTTTAACCAGAAGGAAGGTGCTATCTACCTGAAAGATATGGAGCTGGTGGACGTAACGGTAAAACCGGAAAAGATGGAAGGGATCCTGAAAACCCTGACCCCGTACCTCAATGAATCGCTGAAAAACTTCTTCAATGAGAAACCGGCCTATGTCTTAAGCACCGATCGCAGCAAAGCCGAGTCGCTGGCCAAGCGCTTTGCTAAGGGCCTGGAAGTAAAACCGGGCGAGCTGGTGATCCCTTTTACTGATTAACGACAGGCTGACAAACTGCCCCCCGGCGCCGGGGGGCGTATTGATAGCAATACACCACAGCGCGCCGGGCATTTAGTCGGTTATCTATTATTAGAGAAACATTACATCATTAATTACTACAAATAATAACGAGCTTACCCCACCTCTTCGTGATTAAATTACCCTCTATCAAATAACTTACAGTGTATATTCATCCAAAATATAATGGGTTAACCTCTTAATACTAAAAGGAAGGATTCTGTATGTATCAAGTTGATTATAATAGCTATCGCTCGATAAAAGCATTTAATCGCCGAGTCCGCTTTCTGATAATACATTATACCGCAGAGAATTTTAGCGATGCGGTGGCATCCCTTACTGGCAGCTCAGTCAGCACTCATTATCTTATTCCTGACCCAACGGATAAATCCTATATTTCCGCGGGCTTCAGGGATCTGCATATTTTCAATATGGTTGATGAAAACGATCGTGCATGGCATGCGGGCAGCAGCTACTGGGCGGGCAGGAACAACCTTAACGACACCTCGATTGGCATCGAAATCGTTAATCTCGCGACAGATAATGGCGGTATATTCACTTTCCCACCCTATAATTCCGGCCAGATAGAAGCGGTTACACAGCTGGCTCGTAATATTATCCAGCGCTATCCGGATATCTCGCCAGTCAATATCGTTGGTCATAGCGATATTGCACCAGGGCGTAAAAGTGACCCCGGTGCGAACTTCCCCTGGCAGGAACTTTATCATAACGGCGTGGGTGCCTGGTATGATGATGCCACAAGGCGAAAATATCAGGGAAATTTCAAATGTGCGCTTCCGGATAAAGAGGAAGTCTTACAGAAACTCAACCGCTATGGCTATGATATTTCAGGCGCAGCTTCGGATGAAGGGTATGTTGACTTAATTCGCACTTTCCAGCTTCACTTCAGACAAAGTAATTATGACGGCGCTCTTGATAGTGAAACGGCCGCCATCATTTATGCCCTGGTTGAAAAATATAACCCTGAGTGACTCCTGAAGGCCAAAACAATAAGTCCTGCCAGTGAACGCTGGCAGGATTCAGCGCGGAAGATAAAATAGCGAGTGCATTCCCTGTGCTTTATCCCTATGCTTAGTACCCGGCTAAACCTGACTTTTACCCTTCTGCCGGAGCTATTAGCATGACTGCACAGCCTCAACAATTGATTATTCGCCGCCCTGACGACTGGCACATCCATCTGCGTGATGGTGACATGCTGGAGGCCGTCGTGCCGTATACCAGTGAGGTCTGTGGCCGTGCCATTGTGATGCCAAATCTGGTGCCGCCGGTAACCAGCGTTGCCGCCGCCCGCGCCTACCGTGAACGTATTTTGGCTGCCGTTCCTGCCGGACATCGCTTTACCCCGCTGATGACCTGCTATCTTACCGATGGTCTGGATCCGGACGAGATCGAAACCGGCTTCACCGATGGCGTATTTAGCGCCGCCAAACTGTACCCTGCGCACGCCACCACCAATTCCGCCCACGGTGTTACCAGTATTGCGGCGATTGCATCAGTGCTGGAACGTATGCAAAAAATCGGCATGCCGCTGCTGATCCACGGTGAAGTCACCGATGCGCATATCGATATTTTTGACCGCGAGGCCCGCTTTATTGAAACGGTGCTGCACCCGCTGCGTCAGCAGTTCCCGGAACTGAAAGTGGTCTGTGAACATATCACCACAAAAGAAGCGGCCGCATACGTGCTGGAAGGCGATCGTTTCGTTGCCGCCACTATCACCCCGCAGCATCTGATGTTTAACCGTAATCACATGCTGGTTGGCGGTATTCGCCCGCATCTGTACTGCCTGCCTGTTCTGAAGCGCAATATCCACCAGCAGGCGCTGCGCGATGCGGTTGCCAGCGGCAACGAGCGTTTCTTCCTCGGCACTGATACTGCGCCGCATACCCGGGATCGTAAAGAGAACAGCTGCGGCTGTGCCGGAGTATTTAACGCCCCTTCGATGCTGGCAGCCTACGCTACGGTGTTTGAAGAAATTGGGGCGCTGGCGCACTTTGAAGCCTTCTGCTCAGAGAACGGCCCGCGCTTCTACGGACTGCCGCTTAATGAAGATACCGTAACGCTGGTGCGCCAGCCCTGGACTGTCGCTGAATCCGTACCGGTAGGTCACGACGGCCACACCCTGGTGCCGTTCCTTGCGGGCGAAACCCTGAACTGGCAGGTCGATACGCGTCACAAATAAAGTAGCAACTCCTTGAGCCAGAGTATTGCGCCCGGTTGAATTACTGTATATATTTACAGTAATTCAACCGGAGGCTATCATGCGTATTGAAGTCACTGTAGCAAAAACCACCTCTCTGCCTGCTGGCGCCATCGATGCGCTGACCCAGGAACTCAGTAAACGAATCGACAAACATTTTCCCGATGGCACCAATACCATTTCGGTACGCTACGCCGGAGCGAATAACCTGACGGTTATGGGCGGCGGCAAAGAAGCGAAAGATCAGATTAGCGATATTTTACAGGAAACCTGGGAAAGCGCTGACGACTGGTTTATATCCTGAATGGCAACCCTTCCTGTCGGTAACCTGAATTCGCATCGCTGAATGGAAGGAAATCCGCCACGGCGTGAGTCAATAAAACCAATACCGCCGCGTTAACTGGCTGTATAGCTATTAGCGATTTGCCATGGTATGTCATAACGATTTTGCTGTTCTTGCCGGGTACGCTATCCGGCTTTTTTATGCCTGCAACCTGTCGCAGAATGCCTGATAGACGAAGCGGGTTGAATATCCTATTCTGATGCTGAGATTAATTACTGAGGTTTTTCCTATGGCTGCCGATAATCCAGAAGAGGCAATGACGTTTGGCGAACTGCTGGCAATGATTGGTGAGCAGCAACGCCGTTTGACAGTATTAGAAAATGCCTTTTCCACGCTCTCTTTTTGTCTTGATGACAAAGCTAACCAACTGTTAATTCACAGTTTAAAGCTTGAAGGGCAGAACCAGAACTATGATGAACAGCTTCAGCGGCATTTCATCCGACTGGCCGGGGAACTGGAAAAACGCACGGGTGTACTCCCGGCAACACCGGAAGTACCTTAAATAGTACGCACGGTTGCATAGTGGGGCGTTCGTCAACCCAATTAGTCGTTAACGGGTAAATGAACCCCCTCTTCTTATGCTGAAATATGATACGTACTATCACGCCCAAAATAATGCTGCCACTCATCGGAAGATGATTATTTTTTCATCTACCGATGTTTAATTAGCACGCGAATAGCGTCTGATTTTAACGCAGACAAAATTTTAATCTGCGAACAAAAAAACTCCTGTTATAATTACAAAGCTCAAAGAAAAAAAAGCCGCATTGAACCTCGATAAATCACTTCGTTGTTATCATTCACGAGTAATCAGGGGGTTATAATGGACAGAAACAAAGAGGTTATCCAGACACATCCCCTCATCGGATGGGATATCAGTACCGTAGATAGCTATGATGCCATGATGATCCGTCTGCACTCGCTCTCTTCCGATCAGCAGCCCGCTGAAGATGCAGAAGTTGGTCAGACTTACTGGCTTACAACCGACGTTGCAAGGCAATTTATCTCCATCCTTGAAGCTGGCATTGCCAAAATAGAATCGACCGAATACCAGGATCGTGACTACAAAAAGCACTAATCTATCACTGAACTATGTTTCTCCAGGGCACCCCACAGGGTGCCTTTTTCATGCCTGCAATAATTTGGTATTCTGCTGTAATTGCTCGATTAACAGAGGCTGATACTGATGGTTTACGATTTAATTGTGGTTGGCAGCGGCTCTGTCGGCGCTGCTGCCGGTTGGTACGCTACTCAGGCTGGCCTGAAAGTTCTGATGATTGACAGACATCATCCACCGCACAGCGAAGGCAGCCATCATGGTGAAAGCCGCTTAATCCGCCATGCGTACGGTGAAGGTGCGCGCTATGTGCCGATGGTGCTGCGCGCCCAGCAGCTGTGGGATGAGCTGGAGCAGCAGAGCGGCGAGCGCGTCATGCAGCGCAGCGGGGTACTGAACCTTGCCCCTCATCACTCCGAATTTATTCAAAATGTGATTCAGAGTGCAGAGCAGTTTGCGCTGAATGTGCAGATCCTTAATGAAGAACAGATTCATCAACGCTGGCCGCAGATAACGGTACCAGACGGCTATATCGGCGTATTTGAACCACAGTCTGGCTTCCTTAAATCAGAGATTGCGGTAAAAAGCTGGATCCGCATGGCAAAGGATGCGGGCTGTGCCCAGCTGTTTAACTGCGGCGTCACCCGGATTGAGACAGAAGAAGGCTTGCAAGCGGTAACCACAGCGGATGGCGTTTATCGCGCACGCAAACTGCTGGTTAGCGCAGGTACCTGGGCAAAAACGCTCTATCCTTCCCTGCCAGTTACTCCGGTACGTAAAGTTTTCGCCTGGCATCAGGCTGATGGCCGCTACAGCACGGATAACAAATTCCCGGCGTTTACCGTCGAAATGCCGGACGGCATCCACTATTACGGCTTTCCTGCCGATAACAATGCCATCAAAATTGGTAAGCACGAAGGCGGGCAGCCGATTGACGCCCCTGAAGGGCGCAAACCTTTTGGCAGCGTAGCGGAGGACGGCAGCGAGCTGTTCAACTTTATGCGTACCTTCCTGCCGGGCGTTGGTGTTTGTCTGCGCGGAGAAGCCTGCACCTATGATAACTCCCCGGATGAAGACTTTATTATTGATACCTTCCCGGACGAACCCAATCGAATGGTGATCACCGGGTTAAGCGGCCACGGCTTTAAATTCGCCAGCGTCCTCGGTGAGATAGCCGCACAGTTCGCTCAGGGGAAAACCAGCGAGTTTGATTTAACCCCGTTTGCATTAACGCGCTTTTAATCTCCGGCATAAAAAAAGGCTCACACTGTGAGCCTTTTTCGTTACGGCCTGCTGAGTTACTTCCCGGCTGGTGCCGGTTTTTTCCCGCGTAAACGCAGCTTATCTACCAGGCGCTGCGCTTCTGCGCGGCTGCCTACTGAAGGTGCCGACCCACGCAGCGGCTTACGGGCGGTTTCACGCAGGGTAAAGACGGTGATCACACCAATGACCCCTGCCCCCATCAGATAGTAAGCAGGCATCAGCAGATTACCTGTTTTCTCCACCAGCCAGGTGGTAATCAGCGGCGTGGTGCCACCAAACAGCGATACCGACAGGTTAAAACCGATTGCCAGCGCACTGTAGCGGATATCGGTTGAAAACAGCGCCGGTAAAGTCGCTGGCATCGAACCACTGAAACAGGTATGGATAACACCAAGAATAATCAGGCCAAGGAAGACCAGCCACAGGTTTCCGGTGCCAATCAGCATCATGCAAGGAACCGCCAGCACAATCAGCGCGATCGCCCCGCCCCAGATCACCGGACGGCGTCCCAGGCGGTCATTCCAGTGGCCCCAGAATAACGTTAGCGGCATCATCACAAACATCACTACCATAATCAGCAGCAGCGAACTCAGCTCGCTCAGACCAAGGATACCGGTGAGGTAGCTGGGCATATATGAGGTCATCATATAGTTTGAGACGTTAAACAGCAGCACCAGGCCTATGCACTTGAGCATCGCGGCGCGATACTTTTTCAGCATCTCCCACAGAGTCAGACGTGGTTTACTGTGTTCCAACTCCTCCTGCTTCTCCATATGCTTCTGAAAAGCCGGGGTCTCTTCCAGCTTAAGACGGATATAGAGGCCGAACAGCCCTAAAGGCGCGGCAATAAAGAAGGGAATGCGCCATCCCCAGTCCAGCAGTGCCTGCTCCGGCATCGCCGCCGTCAGCCCGGTCACCAGCCCCGCGCCCAGCAGATAGCCGCCGAGCGTACCAAATTCCAGCCAGCTTCCCATAAAACCACGGCGCTTATCGGTAGAGTACTCGGCGATAAACGTCGCCGCCCCGCCATATTCACCGCCGGTGGAAAAGCCCTGTAACAGACGCGCCAGCAACAGCAGTACCGGAGCCATAATCCCGATGGTGTTATAGCCGGGAATCAATCCGATACAGAAGGTGCCGATCGACATCATAATCATTGTCAGGGCCAGCACTTTCTGACGGCCAATGCGGTCGCCCAGCGGGCCGAATACCAGTCCACCTACCGGCCGCACCAGGAAGGCTGCGGCAAAAGCCCCGAAGGTTGCCAGCAGCTGTGCAGCCGGGCTACCGCCGGGGAAGAAGACTTTACCAATGGTCACGGCAAGAAAGCTGTAAACGCCAAAATCGAACCACTCCATGGCGTTCCCAAGAGCCGCTGCGCCAACCGCACGCTTCAGCATCGCTTTATCGACGATAGTGATATCGTCAACGCTCAACGCCGGCTTGGCGGCTTTATCTTTATTCCAGAAATGCTTTTTTCGAGGCTGTTGCCCCTCTGATGATGTATCCATTGCATGCTCCCGATGTTGCAGTAAGTGAGCAGCCTTATAGCTTTCGTCGCTTAACAGATAATTGAAAAACAGCAAAGAGGAAGAAAGCTATAACGCAGCGAATTAAGAATGGTAATTAACGGTAAATCTTATAGTACGCTCTACTGACACTCCTTTACGGTAGACAAAACTCCGCATAATATCAAGTTAAGCGCACTATTCTCTGCTTCAGGGGGGTAAGCTTAAGGTCATGCATCGCTAAAGCAGGGGATTGCGAAACTCCTGTCTGCAATGAGTGATAGTCACCCAGGGCAATGCATTAATCCTGGTAACGATTTCCGTGACAGCGATATTGACATAATGTGACAATATATTGACAATACCTTAATTAAGCAGCAAAAAATCCGAACGTAACCTCTCGCTCTCGCTCTCATCAACACGCCATATACACTCATGTTTTTTATGTAAACAGGTAATAGCCTTCTGAATTACTGCGCATAACAGCAGATATCCATCAAAATATTTCACAAAATTAACAAAATCATAAATCAGTAAAACTATTTGTTGATTTTGACCTTACACAAGGCCAGTCTTATCTAAAATTCTTGTTCACGGGTCTTACTATGCAGTGGAAAAATAGCGTTTCTCGTTATGGCTCAATCAGCATTGTGCTGCACTGGCTGGTGGCGGGTACCGTTTACGGTATGTTCGCGCTCGGTCTGTGGATGGTGACCCAGGGATATTATGATACCTGGTACCACAAGGCACCTGAGCTGCACAAAAGTATCGGCATGGTTCTGTTTGCAGTCATGCTGGTACGCGTGGTGTGGCGCTTTGTTTCGCCTCCGCCCAAACCCCTCAGCAGTTATACGCCGCTGGTGCGCTACAGCGCTGTTATTGCGCACCTCCTTCTCTACGGCATTCTGTTCGCTATTTTAATCAGCGGCTATCTCATCTCGACGGCTGAAGGTAAACCGATTGAGGTGTTTGGCGTTCTGCCGGTTCCCGCCCTCTTTAGCGGGCTGGGTGAGCAGGCAGATCTGGCCGGTGATATCCATCTCTGGCTGGCATGGAGCGTGGTGATCCTCTCCGCTATCCATGCGCTGGCCGCACTTAAGCACCACTTTATCGATCGCGATATTACGTTGAAAAGGATGCTGGGACACCGCATCGACTAAATCATAAGAATGGAGAACACCATGCTGAAAAAAAGTATTCTGGGTTTAACCACTGCCGCTCTGCTGATGACGGCAGGAACTGCCAGCGCTGCTGATTATAAAATTGATAAGGAAGGGCAACACGCTTTTGTCCAGTTCCGCATTAAGCATCTGGGCTACAGCTGGCTGTACGGTACCTTTAAAGATTTCGATGGTAGCTTTACCTTTGATGAGGCCGATCCGGCTAAAGATAAAGTGAATGTGACGATCAATACCGGCAGTGTGGATACCAACCACGCAGAGCGTGATAAACACCTGCGCAGCGCCGACTTCCTGAATGCCAGCAAATTCCCACAGGCAACGTTTGTATCGACAGGCGTCGAAAAACAGGGTGAAGGGCTGGCAGTAACCGGTAACCTTACGCTGAACGGCGTGACTAAACCGGTGAAACTGGCGGCGAAGCTGACCGGCGAAGGGAAAGATCCGTGGGGCGGTTACCGTGCGGGCTTTGAAGCCACCGGCACAATCGCACTGAAAGATTTCAAGATTAAATCAGATTTAGGCCCGGCATCTCAGGATGTAGAGCTGATCATTTCTGTAGAAGGCGTGCGCCAGTAACGCTAACAGCTGGCCTCTGACCGGAACATCGCCCGGTGAGAGGCCGAAAAGCACAGGCTTATTCTTCAGGAGAAGGAATATGCATTGTGGTACTCAACAGGCCACGGGACTTGTTGAAAATCTTATTACCATTCTCACGACCCGCCCTGCGGGCACGCTGTTCCTCTGGCGGTAACGCCAGCTCTTCCATGCAGATCGGGCTACAGCAGTGATTGAATTTCTCAGCGCAGGCCGGACACTGAATAAACAGCAGATGGCAGCCATCATTCAGGCAGTTAACGTGGGTGTCGCAAGGTTCACCGCACTGATGGCAGTTAGCGATCACATCTTCGGAAATACGCTCCCCCATACGCTCATCAAAGACAAAGTTTTTGCCTTTAAAACGTACTGGTAGCCCCTGCTCGCGGGCACGGCGGGCATACTCAATAATTCCGCCTTCAATGTGATACACATTTTCATAGCCGTTGTGGCGCATCCAGGCGCTGGCTTTTTCACAGCGGATACCGCCGGTGCAGTACATAACAATTTTTTTGTCTTTGTCCTGCTGCAACATATCAACAGCCATGGGCAGCTGGTCACGGAAGGTATCAGCCGGGATCTCCAGCGCATTATCAAAATGGCCCACTTCATATTCATAGTGGTTACGCATATCAACAAACACCGCCTGCGGATCGTCCAGCATGGCGTTCACTTCCGCTGCTTTCAGATAGTCACCTACATCGCTGGCATCAAAGGTGTCATCCGTAATACCGTCAGCCACAATGCGCTCGCGGACTTTAAGACGCAGTACCCAGAAGGATTTACCGTCATCATCCAGCGCAATATTCATACGCAGATTATTCAGCGCCGGGTGGAAATCATACAGCGCCGCTTTCATCTGCTCATACTGACTGGCCGGAACGCTGACCTGCGCGTTAATGCCTTCAGCCGCCACATACACGCGGCCAAATACTTTCAGCTTTGTCAGCGTGAGATACAGGGCATCGCGAAACGCGCGCGGATTTTCAATGGTGAAATACTTATAAAAAGAGACTGTGGTGCGCGGCTCAGTTTCAGCCAGCATGCGTGCCTTCAGCTCTTCATTGGAAACAAGGTTATGTAACACTGGCATGGTGTACGTTCCTGCGTTCAAGGAGAGAAAAAATTTCGGCGTCATAATACCCGAGCTGCCAGGCATTGTCCTTAGCGGATATATTTTTTCTGTACACATGTACCGCCGAAAACTTCGACTACACTATGAAAAATGGCACAATAGGCCATAACTAAAATTTTAACCACATCATAATATTCCCTTTTTTTACTATCTGGATTCTCATGACCCAACTGCCTCAATTCAATCGCGCCTTGTTGCACCCACGTTATTGGTTTATCTGGTTGGGTATTATCCTGCTTTATCTGTTGGTTTTATTACCCTATCCGCTGCTTTATTTTATTGGCTGCGGTCTTGGCAGAGTGTCGATGCGCCTGCTTAAATCCAGGGTGAGTATCGCCAGACGTAATCTGGAACTCTGTTTCCCGCAGATGCCCACCGCTGAACGAGAAGCGATGCTGACGCGTAACTTTGAGTCTCTCGGCATGGGGCTTATTGAAACCGGTATGGCCTGGTTCTGGCCGGACTGGCGCATCAAAAAATGGTTCAAAGTGAGCGGGCTGGAGCATATATCGCAGGCGGCCACCGATGGAAAAGGGGTGCTGCTGATTGGTATTCACTTTTTGACGCTGGAACTGGGCGCGCGTATTTTCGGAATTTATAACCCAGGTATTGGCGTTTACCGGCCTAACGATAACCCCTTAATCGACTGGCTCCAGACATGGGGTCGCATGCGTTCCAATAAAAGCATGCTGGATCGCAGAGATCTCAAAGGGATGATCCGCGCGCTGAAAAGAGGTGAAATCATCTGGTATGCACCCGACCATGATTACGGCCCGAGAAGCAGCGTGTTTGTTCCGCTATTTGCCGTTGAGCAGGCCGCCACAACCAAGGGCAGCTATCTGCTGATCCGCAGTGGCAATCCTGCGGTGATCCCCTTTGTGCCGCGCCGCCTGCCCTCTGGCAAGGGATATGAAATGGTCATCCTCCCGGAGCAGACCGCCATTCCGCTGGATAATGAACACGCAACCGCTGCGCGGATGAATCAGATTATTGAAAACTGCGTGTTAATGGCCCCAGATCAGTATATGTGGTTACACCGGCGCTTTAAAACCCGCCCCGACGGGCAGCCCTCGCTCTACTGATTTTACAACTGGCCGGACATCCGGCCAGTTTCAATATTTGAAACGGTTTTTCATTTTTTTTGATCGCACGTCGGTTGGGTTGTCGAATAAAAGCGTATACTTGATGAGCTAATAGTTTATGAGGTAACTGTTTATTCTATGTCGATGCCCGATGCCCCCGCCGCCATTAACTGGCGAAGAAATCTTTTTGTCACCTGGGTTGGTTGTTTTCTGACCGGTGCAGGTTTCAGTCTGGTGATGCCCTTTCTCCCGCTTTACGTTGAGCAACTCGGTATAACCGACCCGCAGGCGCTTAATCTCTGGTCAGGACTGGTGTTCAGCATTACGTTCCTCTTTTCCGCTATAGCCTCCCCTTTCTGGGGCGGACTGGCCGATCGTAAAGGGCGTAAAATTATGCTGCTGCGCTCGGCGCTGGGAATGGCGATTGTGATGATGCTGATGGGTATGGCAACCTCTATCTGGCAATTTCTGGCGCTGCGGGCCTTGCTGGGGCTGCTCGGAGGCTTTGTGCCCAACGCCAATGCGCTTATTGCCACTCAGGTTCCGCGTGGTAAAACCGGATGGGCGATGGGCTGGCTCTCTACGGGTGCCGTCAGCGGTGCGCTGATAGGCCCGCTGATTGGCGGCCTGCTGGCCGACAGCTTCGGCCTGCGTCCGGTGTTCTTTATCACTGCCGGAGTGCTGTTTATCTGCTTTATGATGACGCTATTCTGCGTACGCGAGAGCTTTATTCCGGTTCAGAAAAAAGACATGTTGCACGCCCGCCAGGTGCTGGCCTCCCTGAGAAATCCACGCCTGGTGCTGGCGCTATTTGTCACTACGCTGATCATTCAGGTCGCTACCGGATCCATCGCTCCCATCCTCACGCTCTACGTACGAGAGCTGGCAGGACATGTCTCTAACCTGGCATTTATCAGCGGCATGATCGCTTCGGTACCCGGGGTGGCGGCGCTGCTGAGTGCCCCGCGCCTTGGCAAACTGGGCGACCGCATCGGGCCGGAACGCATTTTAATTACCATGCTGATACTCTCTGTGCTGCTGCTGATTCCGATGGCGTTTGTACAGAACGTCTGGCAGCTGGGAATACTGCGCTTCCTGCTGGGTGCCGCCGACGGTGCACTCTTACCCGCCGTACAATCCCTGCTGGTTTATAACGCCAGCAACAAGGTAGCCGGGCGTGTATTCAGCTATAACCAGTCGTTTCGCGATATCGGCAATGTCACCGGGCCTCTGATGGGGGCCACGGTATCGGCCCACTTCGGCTTCCGCGCGGTATTTGTGGTCACCGCCTGCATTGTGCTGTTTAACGTGCTGTATACCTGGATCACTCTGCGCAACCGCTCCGAACTGATGGTAGTGCGGGAAGAGTAGCGCCCTCAGATAAGGGTAATTTGCAGTTTATTTAACAGCTGACACAGCTCTTCATCGGGCCTTTCATCTACCACCAGAGTGCTGGCCAGTGACAGTTCGCCAATCACAAATGCCGATGCAGAGTTCAGTTTTTCCTGAGAAACCAGCACCACAGTTTCCGCTGCCCGCTCTGCCAGCGCCCGTTTCACGCAGGCCTCCTCATAGTTGCCCGTGGTAAGACCGGCACTTTTGTGCACACCCGTGACGCCCATAAAAAACAGATCCGCATTGATACGGCGGATCCCCTCGATCATCGCAGCGCCAGTCGTCACCACCGAATGTTTGTAGAGCTGTCCGCCGATAATAATGACGTCTATCAACGGATAATCCACCAGAGCAACGGCGATACCGGGGCTGTGCGTGACCACCGTAAACGCCAGATTTCGCGGCAGCAGGTAAACCATCTCAGCTGTGGTGGTACCACCGTCAATCATTACCACCTGCCCTTCCTGAATCAGCCCGACTGCTTTTTCGGCAACCCGACGTTTTGACTCTATCTGCACGCTTTTACGCGTTTCGAATGGCGCAATGGCGGCAGAAACCGGCAGCGCGCCACCGTGTACCCGCTGTAACAGCCCTTCTGCCGCCAGCTCTCTTAAATCCCGCCGGATGGAGTCTTCTGACACGGAAAAATGCTGACTCAACTCACGTGAAAGTACCTGTTTCTCACGTGCAAGCATGGCCAGAATCTGCTGTTTACGTTGACTGGAAAGCATCATTGTCCTCTTTCACAATTGATCTTGATATTGCACGATTATGCATGATAGCGTGTTTCAGGTCACCTAAATAAGGGCAAAAACATGCACAACCGTGTACGTAACATTCGTGAGCAGCTGCTCTCAGATAACTGGTATACCCTGAAAAAATACACCTTTGAACTGTTGCGCCGCGACGGCAGCTGGCAGGAGCAGAGCCGGGAATCTTACGATCGCGGCAATGGCGCGGTGGTGCTGCTTTATCACAAAAGCCGGCAAACCGTAGTGCTGACCCGACAGTTTCGCTTTCCCATTTTTATTAACGGTCATAACGGTTTTTTGATTGAAGCAACGGCTGGCCTGCTGGACAACGCCTCCCCTGAAGAGCGCATTATTGCGGAAGCAGAAGAAGAAACCGGTTTTCGCATCACTCACATTGAGAAAGTATTCGAATCCTATATGAGCCCGGGTTCAGTAACCGAAAAACTCTTCTTTTTTATTGCTGAATACTCTGATGACGATCGTTATGGCAACGGCGGCGGTGTGGCTGCCGAGGGTGAGGATATTGAAGTGATCGAGTGGCCTTTTTCCCGTGCACTGGAGGCCATCCGCAGTGGCGAAATTATGGATGCCAAAACCATTATGCTGATACAGCATCTGGCACTTAATCATTTCTTCCAGGGGAACGAAGAGAGAGAGTAAACCCGGGGTCTGCGCGGGGCAATAAGTGCGCCGCGCTATACCCTCAAAAGGAAATATCCGCAGACAGGCCACCGATAAGCGCGTCATTCACCTGCCGCACGGCACCCGGTTTAGTCACCACCTGGAGGCTTGGCCGCAAGTTCAGCCAGCGCGTGGCCTTAACATTATAGTAAAGCTCGTAGTTCCACTCAGAACCCTGTTGCAGCGGCAAGTAAGATGGATCGTCATAGCTGCTGACGTCGTTGGCCGCGTTCTGGTCTCTGCGCATTTTGTTGTAGTCATTGTTAACATGAATTCGCGCCATACCAATGCCGATTTCATCACCCGGACGCGAATCAAACGGCCCTTTCCAGACCAGCGCCAGCGACTGATAGTTGTCCAGTTTTGCCGTACGGTGATCGTTCATAACATACTGGAAGCTGACGCTCAGGCCGCGGGTATTATCACCTTTCATTGCGAACAGCTGCTGTTCGGCCATCAGATAACCGCCGTAAGCATGGCGTTGATGATGATAAGCGCCATCCTTCCATGAGTGATAATCACCGCCCTTAACGGAGCTGTAATACATCCCCAGCCGGTAATTCCCCAGCAGTTTGTCCTGCCCCAGACGCGGCTGCCAGCCAAGCTCCACCGGAATGAGGTTACCCAGACCGTGGCCCATATCAAAACGGAACCCGTTAGCTTTTTGGAAGTTAGCGCGGTTTTGGTTATAGACACCCACCTGGAAATAGACATGCTGAGGCAGATTAAGTTTAAACCGCCCGCCCCACTGGGATATCGGGCCATCGTACCAGCGGTCATTGCGCCAGTGGCCAGGCTGCCCGCCACCCATCGCCCAGTTTTCGAACATACCGACGCCGGAAGTAGCAAAATCTTCGTTGGTGGTAAGACGCCCCAGTTTCACCTCCAGCCAGTTATTAAACAGCTTTTGATTAATCCAGAACTGGGTCAGACGTAAATAGTCACCGCGTGCCGAAATGCCTTGCAGGTTAGATAATCCGCCAGCGCGAGGATCGTTAATGTAGGGTGTTAAATCCTTACCACTGCGGTTGTTCAGCGTGGCCTGAAATTCAGCGCCCTTCCAGTTGAGCAGCTTTTCGAGGTCAATCGTACTGCCAAACACCCACTGATCGGCATAGCGCATGGTGGTGCTGGAACGATAACCCCCCGCGAGGTTTGCGGCCGACTCCATATTATAGTCAATCTGGAATTTTACCCCTTCGTCTGCCAGATGCTTACGATATCCTCCCCAGTCGCCGAGCAACCATGGGGAGTCAGGGTCAAAAGGGGCAGCGCCAGCAAGCGCAGGGGAAACAAGAAAAGCAAAGCTGAACGAAATAAAGGTCAGGCACGTTTTAAGCGAGGTTCTGTAATTTATAGCCATGTTACGGATCCTGAAACATGTGGTTAGCAGCGAGGCAAACCGCCTCAGCCGGGGCAAATCATTTACCCGGCGCTAATTAATCATATTCCTGGAGCGAAGCCTTTTTGAAAACGTGCGGAGCGAGCGCGGATCGCACGAGTGATACCCATAAATTTTCTCTGCAGCGACCTTGCATCCTGCCGTATAGCGACAACAATTAACTTTTACCAAAACAACCAGGAAGAAGCGAATGAACCTGTATGCCACACTGGAAGAAGCCATTGATATGGCTCGCGAAGAGTACCTTGCCGCCAACCCGGAGGTAGACGAAGAAGATGCTGTAGTGAACCAGTTCAATCTGCAAAAATATGTGATGCAGGATGGGGACATTATGTGGCAGGCGGAGTTTCTCACCGATGACGGTGACGAAGGTGAGATTCTGGCAGTTCGCAGCGGTGAAGCTGCTCAGGCCATCTTTGAAGGTGATTTTGACGAGATGGAACTGCGCAACGAATGGTTACCGGAAAACACCCTGCACGAATGGGATGAAGGGGAATTCCAGCTTGAGCCTCCTGCCGACAGCGAAGAGGCAGAAGCAGCAGCGGAAGAGTGGGAAGATAATAATACCGATGCGGATAACCGCGCCTGAGGATCGGTACCGTTATTCGTACGGACCGTGGCTGGCGTCGACAGGCAGTAGTAGCGTATCCACCACCAGCGACAGCGGCAGGTCGATAATCGTTATAAAGCGCCAGGCGGTATCGCGTACATCCCACTGCACACCGGGATAATATTGATTGCCGTGCCCCTGTCCGGGCACGGCTCGGCTAATAATACTGCCGCAGCCGCTCAGTACCAGCACACTTACCGCTAACATCACACCGCGTAAAAACATTATCACCACGTTATTCCCGAATAAAAAGCGCACTATTTTACCGTCTGCCGGATGCAGCACCATAGCATTGAATGCAAAAAAAACGTAAAAAAAAACCGGGGCACAAAGGCCCCGGCTTTTGCAATTACCGCTGTTATTTTGCGTTGTTCAACGCCAGCGGATTCAGTTTCAACGTATGGTAATGATCTAACCAGTCGTGATACTTATCCGCGTTCTGCCACAGACGATAATGCATGCGCGAGAGAGTGACCGGGTCGCTTAACAGCGCCAGGCGCTGATCGCGATCCAGCTTCGCCGGAGACTCGCTGAGTGCCTGTTCGACACGGCGGTCACGGGCATAGTCGATAATATCGCTTTTCAGGTGACGCGAGGTCGCCATTGCGCTGGCCAGGGCGTTAAACGATGGATGGAACATGGCATGCATAAAGCCATCATCCAGTTCACGCTCACGGTTCAGCTCAACGTAACGATCGGTATCCTGCAACTCCTGCGGCGGGCTGAACTCTTCCGGTATCAGGAACAGTTTTCCGCGTTTGGAAGCCTGGCCGAGCGTACGACGGCTGGACCACACCGATACAAACGGTGACAGGATCAGCGAGAAGACAATCGGCGACAGCCACCACAAGAAGTTAAGATCCAGCCAGCCCATACCACCCGCCCAGACCAGGCCAAGCAGCATCTGCGAACCGTGACGCTTAAAGGCTTCGCTCCACGGCGTGGCATCATCGTCACGCTGCGGCGAGTTCCACACCACTTCCCAACCGAGGAAAGCACTGACCACGAACACCGTGTGGAACAGCATGCGCACCGGTGCCAGCAGCACCGAGAACAGCATTTCCAGGAACAGCGATACCAGCACACGCAGCGCGCCGCCGTAAGGTTTCGCGCCTTTGCACCACACCAGCACAATACTGAGCAGCTTCGGCAGGAACAGCAGTACCAGCGTGGTGGAGAAGAGCGCTATCGCCAGTTCAGGACGCCACTGCGGCCACACCGGGAACAGCTGGCGCGGTTGCAGGAAGTACTGCGGCTCCATCAGCGTATGAACTATCTGCAAGGCGGTCGACAGGGCCAGGAACATAAACCAGAGCGGCGCTGACAGATAAGACATCACACCCGTCAGGAACACCGCACGGTGTACCGGGTGCATACCTTTCACCAGGAACAGACGGAAGTTCATCAGGTTACCGTGACACCAGCGGCGGTCACGCTTCAGCTCATCCAGCAGGTTTGGCGGCAGCTCTTCATAAGAACCCGGCAGATCGTAAGCGATCCACACCCCCCAGCCTGCACGGCGCATCAGCGCTGCTTCCACAAAGTCATGGGAAAGGATGGAACCAGCAAAGGAACCTTCACCCGGCAGCGGAGCCAGTGCACAGTGCTCAATAAACGGCTTCACGCGAATAATCGCGTTATGGCCCCAGTAGTGGGACTCGCCCAGCTGCCAGAAGTGCAGACCAGCGGTAAACAGCGGGCCATAGACACGGGTAGCAAACTGCTGGCAGCGCGCATACAGCGTGTCCATACCGGATGCTTTCGGCGAAGACTGGATGATGCCCGCTTTCGGGTTCGCTTCCATCATACGCACCAGGCCGTTCAGACACTCTCCGCTCATTACGCTGTCGGCGTCCAGAACAACCATATAGCTGTACTGGCTGCCCCAGCGGCGGCAGAAGTCATCGATGTTACCGGATTTACGTTTTACGCGACGGCGGCGACGACGGTAGAAAATGCGCCCTTCCCCGCCCACGTCACGCACCAGCTCCATCCAGGCCTTCTGTTCAGCCATGGCGATATCCGGGTTGTAGCTGTCGCTCAGGATATAGACATCGTAGTTATCCTGCTCACCAGTACGCACCACCGATTCCCATGTGGCGCGCAGACCGGCAAATACACGGCCAACATCTTCATTACAGATGGGCATGATCAGCGCGGTACGGTGCTCAGGGTTAATCGCTTCGTCACCGTTAGTCAGATACGAAATGCTGTATTTATCCTTGCCGATCATCAGCTGCAGGAAGCCCATCAGCGCTGTCCAGAACCCGGCAGAGACCCAGAGGAACAGGATGGCGAACAGGAACAGGATCCCGGTTTGCAACACATACGGAAGGATCTGCAACACTGACTGCTGCCAGTTCTGGTTGATCATCTCCATAGGATCGATCAGCGCCCAGCCCTGATATGGCAGAATAGTTTTCATATACCAGGTCGCCACCACCGTCTGGAAGACGGAGAGGAACAGCAGAATATAACGACGAATAGAGCCAACGTGGCGCCATTTGTCCTCATTTTTCTGCTCTTCGCGGCTGCTGTAACGCGGCGTGGTTTTACGCCCGCGCAGGGAGTCCCAGGCACGAGCTACAGGGTTGGTGCGCCACTCATCCGGATACATAGAAGAGCGGGCATGTTTCGGCATCGCTTTCAGCGTGGTGCGGCCCAGGTCGTCTTTATCAAACTGACGACCGCCGTCAACAGAGTCGGGCCAGCTCATCTCGACACGCGCTTTTACCGACTCCTGCGGAGCATCATCGGGGCGCGTTTCGACCGGATCACCTCCAGCCAGCTGATAGTGCAACTGGCTGAAAGAGTCTTCCGGCTGTTCTGGCAACGCATCACGCAGCGCCCCTTTCCGCTCAGGGGAAAGGGGCAGCGCATCGATATATTCGTCGGATACTACGTTAGGCTTATTCATTGGCAGGCAGCTGGTTGCTCCAGGTTTCCGTCAGCGTTTTGTCACCGTTAACCAGTGCAGCACGCATCTCGGTCGGCTGTTTATTGTCTTTGACACGAATACGCATAACCAAACGCCAGCCTTTTGTCACCGGGTTATAACGTACGCTGTTCTCAACCAGCTCACCGTTATTACCAATGCTGACCTGCGGCGTAACCGGGGTATTTTCCGGCAGTTTGCTCATATCCGGGCCAACAAAGTCAACGATAAAGGCGACAGTGCCATCCGGCTGACGCACCAGGTTAGACTGTTTCACATCGCCCAGTGAACGCAGCGTACTTTTCACATAGGCCGTATCCGGCGAATGCAGCTGGTTTTCGTCACGGGTAAAGTGCAGACGATAGGCAAACTTCATCTCTTTGCCTGGCTCTGGAAGGTTCTCCGGAGTCCAGAACGCAACGATGTTGTCATTGGTTTCATCGGTAGTTGGAATTTCGACCAGCTCAACGCGGCCTTTACCCCAGTCACCCTTAGGTTCAATCCAGCCGCTTGGGCGCAGATCGTAACGGTCATCCAGATCCTGATACTTATCAAAATCACGGCCACGCTGTAACAGACCAAAGCCACGTGGGTTTTCCACGGTAAAGGTGCTGACAGCCAGGTGTTTTGGATTATTCAGCGGACGCCAGATCCACTCACCGTTACCGGCATGAATCGACAGCCCGTTGGAGTCGTGCAGCGCCGGGCGGAAGTTGGCCACGGAAGAGGGCTGATTCGCGCCAAAAAGATACATGCTGGTCAGTGGTGCCACACCCAGTTTGCCTACTTTATCGCGCAGGTAAACTTTCGACTGCACGTCAACGGTGCTGTCTTTGCCCGGTGTGATCAGGAAACGATAGGCACCGGTGGCGCGTGGTGAATCCAGTAACGCATAGATCACCAGGTGTTTATCCTGAGGTTTCGGGCGCTCAATCCAGAACTGTTTGAAACGCGGGAACTCTTCCCCGGATGGCAGCGCAGTATCAATCGCCAGACCACGTGCAGAAAGACCGTACACCTGACCCTGACCAATCACACGGAAATAGCTGGCACCAAGGAAGCTGGAGATCTCGTCTTTCTTCTCTTTACTGTTCAGCGGATAGAGCACTTTGAAACCGGCAAAACCGAGGTTTTTCACGGTATCCGGATCATGTTTTACGTTGCCGAAATTGAAATATTCCGGGGAGTATTTTATCTCGCGAACGCTGTTTGCGGTCACTTCATTGAGGCGTACCGGGGTATCGAAGTACATACCCTGATGATAAAACTCAAGTTTGAAAGGGGTCTTAAGCTTGTTCCAGTAGGCCTTTTCATGATTGAACTGAATCTGCTGATAGTCGGCATACTTCATATCACGCAGCTGTGACGGTAAATTACTCTTAGGCGCTTCAAAGCCTTTACCAGCTAACTCTTTCGCCTGTTTTGCCACATCGTCAATGTTGAAAGCCCAACTGGTGTTGGCATACATTGAAAGCAAAACTGCTGCGCCAACCCAGCGCAATTTCATCAGTTTTGGTTTATTGTTCATTTTAATCCGCACATCCCCCCCTTTCGGGTGCTTAAATCAATTGATCCATCTTAAAGGATAATTCAGCATTCCGACAGCCTGACCACATTTTTGTTCCACTACGTCTGCACGGCTAACAGCCCGATTCTCAAGCGTTTAGCGGAAACAGATTCGGCTGATAGTATACGCGTGTTTGCTCTAATAAGGTAAGCAGTAGCTGCAGGCTGGCTCAGGGTGAGCCGGGATAATAACTGGTTGAATATTGGATATTTATGACTAAAAAAACACAACAACGAGAATATTTTCTGGATTCGATTCGCGCCTGGCTGATGTTATTAGGAGTGCCGTTTCACGTATCACTGATCTATTCCAGCCAAACCTGGTCAGTTAATAGCCTGGCTCCCTCAGAATGGCTGACGGTACTGAATGATTTTATCCATGCTTTTCGCATGCAGGTTTTCTTTGTTATCTCGGGTTATTTCTCCTATATGCTGTTTCTGCGCTACACCCCTTCTGACTGGCTGAAGGTACGCGTGGAGCGGGTTGGCATCCCGATGCTTACCGCCATACCGCTGATTACGCTGCCACAGTTTTTTATGCTGAAAGAGTGGACAAGCAAGATCGGAGACTGGAGCAGCAAGACGCTGTATGAGAAATATAACACCCTGGTATGGGATCTTATTTCGCATTTATGGTTCCTGCTGGTACTGCTGGTCCTGACGGTGGCAGGCTTCTGGTTGTTCCGTTTATTGCGCGACAGCGCGCGGCAAAAAACAGACTATTCTGAACTGACCTGGGCTCATTTAACCGGTTTTATCCTGCTTTGCAGCCTGGCATGGGGCGCATTTCGTCGTTTGATGTTCACTTTTGCCCCACAGGTTCTCGGCGATGCGCTGTTTAATATGGCGGTAATGCAGACGTTAATGTTCCTGCCCTTCTTTATGCTGGGTGCCATGGCCTGGAAGTATCCGGCTATTAAAGCACTGTTTGTCCGCCCGGTTCCCTGGACCTTTATTGGTTCTGCGCTGGCGTTTGCGGCTTACGTGGCTAATCAGACATGGAGCAAAGGGGAAGGCTGGCTGTATGAAATTGATGCGGTAGTATCGATGCTGATGGGGCTGTGGATGGTCAACGTAGTGTTTACCTTTGGTCACCGCCTGCTGAACTCCCATTCACCGCGTGTAACTTATCTGGTAAACGCCTCGCTGTTTATCTACCTGGTACACCATCCGCTAACCATTCTCTACGGCGTGCTGTTTGTGAAGCGCATTGACAATAATACCCTCGGCTTTTTCGCAGGTCTGGTGTTTGTCTTTGGTATCGCCTTCCTGCTGTATGAGATCCATCTGCGCATTCCGTTACTGCGCTTCCTGTTCTCCGGGAAGCCACAGCGTAAATAGCCTGATTCAGGGCCGGTGAATACCGGCCCTTATAGCAACCACTCAATCGGTAAACGCCACACCAGACGCACCAGCAGACGCTGCATCAGTAGGGTACGCGGCTCATGCTTATGTACCACTTCATTTGCCCCCTCCCCCGGATACTCTACCCAGTTCACCCGCCCCCATTTATCCAGACGCAGGGTCCAGGCGCGGTCGCGCATACTGCTGATAAAACGCTGATGAATGCGCGTTGCGAGGACGTCATTCTCTATTAACAGCCCCATTTCGGTATTCAGCACCGCTGATCGCGGGTCAAAGTTAAACGAACCAATAAATACCGTCTGATTGTCGACGCTAAAGGTTTTGGCATGCAGGCTGGAACCTGAGTTGCCGGTCAGACCGCGATCGTGACTCGGTTCTCGTACGCCGGTATTGGGTTTCAGTTCGTATAAACGAATACCGTGGCGCAGCAGCTTTTTGCGCCATTTGGCATAACCGGCATGGACTATCGAGACATCATTAGCCGCCAGCGAATTGGTGAGGATTGAAATTTTGACGCCTTTACGCACCAGAGCCAGCAGCTGCGCCACGCCGCTGCGCGTCGGGACAAAATAAGCAGAGATAATATCCAGCTGCTGCTCAGGCCTGCCGATCACCTCCAGCAGACGCTGGGGTAACAGCGTACTGGTTCTCGCCCGCCCCAGCCCTTTGCGCGGATCGTCACTTAACAGCCGGGTTTTTGCCCAGGTAAAAGGCAGCCTGCGGGTGTCCAGCTGGCTGACGAAGGTCGACTCATCAATCTGACGCAGATAGCGGGCCACCTGCGGGCTGTCGCGCCAGGCTTCGGGCAATGACACAGCAGAAGTATCAATCTCTCCTTCATCCACTATCTGGCGCAGTGGCGCTACCGGGCGGCTCTGCCAGTAGCGATCAAAGTCCTGCGCCACCTCTGCGACCACCGGACCTACCGCCAGCACGTCAAGATCGGAAAACAGAGGTTCATCGCCTACGCCAAAATATTCGTCACCCACATTGCGACCGCCAACAATAGTGGCGGCATTATCTACGGTGAAACTCTTGTTGTGCATCCTGCGGTTCAGGCGGGCGAAGTCCGTCAGGTAGCCCAGCGCGCGCAAAGAGCGAAAGTTAAACGGGTTAAACAGGCGCACCTCAATCAGCGGATGGCGGTTCAGCTCGGTCAGCGTCTTATCCAGCCCCTGAGTATTATTATCATCCAGCAGCAGGCGCACCTTTACTCCACGCTGTGCCGCCGCCAGCAGTGCGCTGAACAGCAGCCTGCCGGACAGATCGTTCTGCCAGATGTAGTACTGAATATCCAGCGTCTTTTCCGCCAGCGTGATGAGCTGATAGCGCGCGGCGAAGGCATCAAGCCCCTCGCCCAGCGGATAAACACCGCTGTGCTGCGGATGCCTGGCAACCAGCGGCGTAATCGCCTGCGCCAGGCGTGTAGAGACAGCACCGCTGTCTGCCTGCTGTGGGTGAAGCGTGTCGGTCATCAGCGATCCTTAGCGGCAATGCTGTTATTCATCCGGTAAACCCTCTCTGTTCCAAGGTCAGCTCAGGCAGCTAAACATATAGTCTAGACTTAGCCCATCGCCCCGCGATTTTATTGCCCAGGAGAGCATCATGCATCATGGCAGCTTAACGGCCCAGAGCCGTCACCAGCCAGGCCTGTTTTCCAGCTTTTTCCAGGGGAGCTTTGCCTGCTCCACCGCCTGCCGGACACCCGGAAAACGGGCAGATCTGATGATCAGCAGCGGGCATGACACGCTGCTGGAAAAAGATTATGCCCTGCTGACCAGTCATCACATCCTGACGGCGCGCGATGGCGCACGCTGGTATTTAATTGAATCGCAACCCGGAGAATACCACTGGGATAGCTTTTTGCCGCAGTTAAAAACAGCACAGGCTCAGGGCATTGAGATGATCTGGGAACTGGCGCATTTCGGCTGGCCGGACGGGCTGGATATCTGGCAGCCGGAATTTATCGATCGTTTCAGCGCCTATGCGGGTGCGCTGGCCCGGCTGATGCGCGAAGAGGGCCTGACCCGGCCATTTATCACCCCGATGAATCAAATCTCATTCTGGTCATGGGCCGGTGCCGAAATCGCCTGGTTTAACCCGTTTGTGACCGGAAGGGGGCGCGAGCTTAAACGGCAGCTAACCCGTGCCAGTATTGCCGCCATGCACGCCATCCGTGACGAGCTTCCCGGCGCACGCTTTGTGCTTACCGATCCGCTGGTCAATGTTGCCGCATCGGGATATTCCACCGCCGCCAGATTGCAGGCACAGCAGCAGCATCAGGCGCAGTATGAAGTCTGGGACTGGCTGGCAGGAAGAGATGAGCCGGAGCTGGGGGGATCGGAGGAGTTGCTCGATATTATCGGTCTGACCTGGTATCCGGATAACCAGTGGTTCCATAACGGCGATCCGCTGGAACCGCATCATCCGGACTACCGCCCTCTCAATCTGCTGTTGCAGGAGGTATGGCAGCGCTATCAACGACCACTGCTGATTGCCGAAACCGGCGCAGAAGCCGATCGCAGCCAGGCATGGCTCAGTCTGGTCAGTCAGGAGGTGGATCTGGCGCTTAATGCAGGGGTACAGCTGGAGGGGATTTCTCTCTATCCGGTAGTTGACTACCCGGCCTGGGATGACGACCGCCGCTATCCCGTTGGCCTGTTTGGTCTACCTGATGCCAATGGAAATCGCACCGTTAATGAATCGATGGCGCTCACGCTTCGCAGCCAGCAGATAAAACATCA
This sequence comes from Erwinia sorbitola, assembly GCF_009738185.1. NCBI lineage: Bacteria > Pseudomonadati > Pseudomonadota > Gammaproteobacteria > Enterobacterales > Erwiniaceae > Erwinia > Erwinia sorbitola. The sequence continues at coordinate 2,865,199 of NZ_CP046509.1, forward strand.
GCAGGATCCGCTCAGGACATCCACAACGTGATCGCAAGGACAAAGATGATCAGCGTGAATGAGGTTACGGCCAGCACCACGATGGCAAACTGCGCATCGTCTAACTGCACGCGAGGTTCTTTTTCAAACTCAGGTTTGGAACTGTTTTTCATGTTCAGCCACAGCATACTGGCAAAACGATCCTGTAGGGGGGTGCCAGTAAAAATGAAAGACGTCCTTTTCACCCAAAAAAGTAAGCTTAACTAACAAAAATTCACTCTGTCTCAGGAGTGCAATGCTCCTGATCGCACCAGTATTTACTGAATTATCGCGTCAAATCATAGCATGAATTATGGGAAGATTGCCGTAATAAATTGATTCAACACTGTTGAATCAGCAATAAGCGTTAATTTTTTATTAATTATCAGCTAAAAGCAGTACTTCATTTCCTGAATAATCAGTAGGGATAATTATTAATGCTGACTAATATTTCCTTAAAAACAGCGCTGCCGTCGCAGCGCTGCAATCAGTCAGGACCAGCGGCGAAAAATCAGGGAAGTGTTAATGCCGCCAAAGGCAAAGTTGTTCGACTGAATGTACTGAGTCTGCACAGCGCGGGGCTGTTGCATGATGTAGTCCAGCTCGGCGCAATCCTCAGCGGGCTGTGTCAGATTGAGCGTCGGCGCAAACCAACCCTCACGCATCATTTCAATACTCATCCATGCCTCCAGCGCACCACAGGCACCCAGCGTATGACCAAAATAACTTTTCAGCGATGAAATAGGTGTGCGATTGCCAAACACCGCTGCCGTCGCGTGGCTCTCTGCCACATCGCCACGATCGGTCGCCGTACCGTGAGCGCTGATATAGCCAATATCATCGGCCGTCAGTCCGGCAGAGCGCAGCGCCCTTTCAATACAAATCTGCATGGTTTCGCGCTGCGGCTGGGTAATATGCGCAGCATCGCAGTTGGTATAAAAGCCGACGATCTCTGCATAGATCGTCGCGCCGCGTGCCTGCGCGTGTTCAAGATCTTCCAGCACCAGCGTCCCCGCTCCTTCGCCAATCACCAGCCCGTCACGCTGCGCGTCAAATGGCGATGGGGTGCTTTCCGGCCGATCGTTGCGCTGGCTGGTGGCAAACAGCGTATCAAATACCGCCGCTTCAGACGGGCACAGCTCCTCAGCACCACCTGCCACCATCACCGTCTGGTAACCATGACGGATTGCTTCCCAGGCATAGCCAATAGCCTGGCTGCCGGAGGTGCAGGCGCTGGAGGTGGGGATGACGCGACCTCGCAGGCCAAAGAACAGTCCGGCGTTGACTGCGGTAGTATGCGGCATCATCTGTACATAGGTGGTGCCGGTAATGTTATTGGTGTGCTTTTCCGTCAGCATAGTGGCAAATTCGCTTACCGGCCCGGTGCTGCCGGTGGAAGAGCCGTAGGCAATACCGGTATCGCCGTTGGTCAGTACCGGGTGACCAATTAATCCGGCCTGCTCCAGCGCCAGCTCAGTGGCGCGGGTGGCCATCAGCGAGACGCGGCCCATTGAACGGATGCGTTTGCGCGTGTAATGCTCCGGCAGAGCAAAATCATCTACCGGCGCACCTAAAAGGGTATTGAGACCGTCATAGACCTGCCACTCCGGCATCTTACGTACTGCATTTTCACCCGCACGCAGACGTGCAGATACCGCCTGCCAGTTTTCACCAAATGCGGTCACGCCGCCCATTCCCGTTACCACTACACGGCGCATTACAGCATCCCTCCGTTAATCGAAATCACCTGGCGGGTGACGTAGCCCGCAATATCCGACATCAGATAACTTGCCAGCCCGGCCACTTCTTCTGCCGCACCCATACGCTTCATCGGGATCATCTTCAGCGCTTCATCCACCGCCAGGGGTTCCATCTGAATCATACCGGTATCAATCAGACCCGGCGCAATACAGTTAACGGTGATTTTGCGTTTTGCCAGCTCGATCGCCAGCGCTTTGGTTGCACCAATAATGCCCGCTTTGGCGGCGCTATAGTTCACCTGACCCCGGTTGCCCATCATGCCGGAGACAGAGGAGAGAGTGATAATGCGCCCCCCTTTGCGCAGGCCAATCATCGGCATCACGCAGGGCTGGATGACGTTATAAAAACTGTCAAGATTGGTATGGATCACCCGATCCCAGTCCTCATCGCTCAGGGCAGGAAATGCACCGTCACGGGCGATCCCGGCATTGCTGACCACGCCATAATAGGCCCCGTACTGCTCATATCAGCCTCAAGCCGGGTACGGCACTGTTCGCGGTTAGCGATATCAAAACCCAGCACGCGACCCGCGCCTCCGGCGGTTTCTATCTGATGCAGGGTATCCAGCGCGCCCTGCCGATCGCTGTGAAAGTGCACCACCACGCTAAATCCATCAGCGGCCAGACGCAGCGCAATCGCACGGCCAATGCCTTTACTGGCCCCGGTAACTAAAACAGAACGCGTCATTCCTGAATATCCTGTTGCATAATTTGTTGTAATTCTTGTTCATCGGGCTGATAGGTGTTCAACCGGCCAGAGGCCCAGGTGTTGCCATCAATGGTGATCACGCCGTCAAAACTACCCATTTTTTCATCACGCATCAGCAAACTGACGCGAACATCAAGTACGCTGCCAGCCGGGAATTGCGCCTGCTGACAGCGGTAGCCACGGCCCCCCAACAGCATTCCGGGGCGCGGAGCCTGCTGCTGCTGCTTGCGACCATGCCAGCCTGACCAGATGCCTATCGTCTGGGCAATAATTTCGATGCCAAACCAGGCGGGCAGCGCTCCCTCCGGGGTAAGAAACGGAGCCAGTACGCCATCAGGGCTGATCCGCACCTGGCAGTGCGCCTCTTCATCGCTGACCATAATCACCCGCTCCACCAGCACCATCGGCGCGGCATGGGGCAGATAACAGGCAGCGGGTTGATATTCTGACATTACAGCGCTCCTAAAATCAGGCAGGCATTGTTGCCGCCAAAAGCAAAAGAGTTGCTCATCACCACCGGGCGCGCCAGCGGCGCAGGCACCATCAGCAGGCCACAGTCAGGCAGCGAGCTGTCCGGAGTGCTGGCGCTGAAGTCCTGCGGTGGCAGCGGCAGATCGCGGGTGAGGATCAGCCAGCAAAGCGCCGCCTCGACAATACCGGCTGCACCAAGCGTATGACCGGTTAAATGTTTGGTGGAGCTGCACGGAACACGGTCGCCAAACAGCGCGCTGACTACCCCGGCTTCAATCTGGTCATTCAGGCGAGTAGCGGTGCCGTGCAAATTGATATAGCCCACGTCATCCGTTGCCAGCCCCGCCTGTTGCAGCGCCATCTGGATTGCACGCTTTGCCCCCTCCCCTTCGGGATGCGGTGCCGACATATGCCAGGCGTCAGAGGACTCGCCAACGCCGAGGATCGCCACCGGCTGAGGTTCACGCGTCAGCAACATCAGCGCTGCCCCTTCACCAATGGTGATACCCGCACGCTGCTGGCTGAATGGCACACAGCGCCCGGACGAGAGCGACTCCAGGCTGTCAAAGCCGTTGAGCGGCATCCGACTGAGCGTATCCGCGCCGCCAACAATTGCCACGTCCGCCAGTCCGGCATCGATCAACCGCTGGCCGCTGATCAGCGCACGCGCACTTGAGGAGCAGGCAGTAGAAAGCGTGTAGGCCGGGCCGCTAAGATGCAGATAATCCGCCAGGAAACGCGACGGATCCCCCAGTTCCTGCTGGAAATAGTGATAGTTTGCGCTGTCGCCGCTGATAAAGCGATCGCCCTCGTCGAGGCCGGAAGTACTGGTACCCAGCACCACTGCCACGCGATCCGCACCAAAGCGGGCAATGGCTAACTGAACTTCAGCGTCAATCTGTGCCAGCGCCGCCAGCAGCAGCTGGTTGTTCCGGCTGTTATGGGCCGCAAGGCGGGAAGGAACCGCAGGCAGTTGCGCCTCCACTCGCCCGATCCAGCAGGGTTTACCCCCGATCAGCCAGCCGCTGTCGGCGTGCATTCCCGGTGCCACACCGCGCTGCAAATTGCCGGCGACCTCATCAGCACCTGCGCCCAGCGCGTTAAGCATCCCCACCGCAGAAATAAACATCATCAGCCGTCCAGATTCTGAATCAAGATATGGTAACCAAAGGCAAACTGCTGAACGCTGACGGGCAGCCGCTGCGTGCCGCGTTGCAGATAGCGGATCTCAGTGACCAGCCCGCCGTCGGCATCGCGCAGCTGACGCCGGTCGCCCTTGTCTGTCAGCGTCCAGCCCGCCGGCAGACGCGGCTGCCAGGCCGCTAGCGGCCAGTGACTGAGCATAATATCGGCCAGCACCTGGCTGGCTGGCGGCATTTCCGGCAAGATCAGCGACTGCTCAGTATGAATTCCGCTGGAATCATAGGTCACGCGGAACAGACGAATACCGAGCGATGAGAGACCGGCCAGCGTGAGCTGCTGACCATCGGCACTCAGCATCACCAGCAGGGACTGCTGCTTCCCTTTGAAACTGCCGGTCAACAGCTGCTGCTGGCTGAACGCCGGGTCGATGGCCGGCGGCGGCAATGTCACACGTACGCCCGGTTTAAGCCATGCCTGCGGTCGCGTCTCGTCCGGTTTTCCGGCGCAGCCCGTTAACAGCAGCGCGGCACAAAGCAGCGTCAGAAGGCTTTTCATTTTTTTCTCCGTTTCACCGGCAGCGCCAGCGGGGACAGTAAAAAGGCGGTAAAGATACCGCTGCACATCACAATGCCGAAACTGCTGATCGCCTGAGTGCTGCTGAATACCAGCATCCCCAGCGTCAGCAGCGTGGTAGCCATCGCCAGCGTCACCGCCAGCAGAGAGGTTATCGGCGTGCCGCGCGGATTGCTGAAGAAAAGGGTGTAATTAATGCCAATCCCCAGCACCAGCACCAGGGCCAGCAGCGAGAACAGGTTCAGCGTATGGCCGGAGAACGCCAGCGCCGCCAGCCCGCCGCCCAGCGACAGCACCGAGGGGATCACCGTCAGCAGCCCCTGACGCCAGCCGAGCCGCAGCACGTTGCTCAGGGCAATGGCCACCAGTGCCGCCGCCAGCAGCCATCCCAGCAGGGTGCGATAAAACGCGAACAGCTCGTCAAAAGTCTGTTTGCGGTCGATCCAGCTGACGCCGGGCTGACTGGCGGCCAGCTGCGCCAGCGCCGCCCGGTTAGTCACTCCGGTTAGCGGCACCAGCACCCCGCTGCGCCCGTCAGGCAGAGTCAGCCACAGCAGCCGCCAGCCTTCACTGTTCTGGCTGTCGAGCCACGCCTGCGGCGTCAGCGGCATCGCCCTGAGATCGGGAGTGCTGACCGTAACGCCCGCCTCCTGTAAACGGGCCATTACCGTCGGGGCCGCCTGGTGCAGCAGCTGCAAATCCTGCTGCTGCTGCACCAGGGAAGAGAGCGGCAGCAGTCGATATTGCTTCAGCCACTGCTGGCGACGCGCATCGGCAAGTTTCGGGGCCAGCGCCTCAAGGCGTTGCAGCGTCTGCTGCGGATTATTGCCGGAGACGGCCAGCCAGGTCTGATCTGCGCTCTGCCCGGTAAGCGCCGTCACCTGCCGCTCCTGTGCCAGCAGATGCCGGGGCAGCGACTGCAACTGAGAAATATCATCGTCGATACGTAGCTGACTCAGCCCCGCCAGCGAGATCAGCGCTACCAGCAGCGGCAGGCCAATACGCAGGCGGTTATTACGCCGCCATGCCGCCAGCCAGCGCCCCATCAGCGCCATCTGCGGCACCGGACGTATCGGCAGCCCTTTTACCAGCAGCGGATACCAGCAGATGACCGTCAGGCAGGAAGCCGCCAGACCGACAGCGGCGAACACCGCCAGCTGGCGAATCCCCGGGAACGGCGCGATCACCATGATCAGCCAGGCAATAGCGGTAGTCCCCAGCGCCAGCAGCAGCGCTCGCATCACTTTATGCAGGCTTTGCTGCGGCGTCATTTCCGCCCCGTGCACCATGCGTTCGGTCAGGTAATAGAGGGTGTAATCCGCCGAGATACCGACAATACTGAGGCTCATCACCAGCGTCATCAGATGCAGCTCACCGAAGCAAAGCAGCGTAACCACCGTTCCGGCCAGCGCACCAATGCCTACCGACAGCGCACACAGCAGCAGCGGACGCGGTGAACGAAACACTGAGAACACCAGCAGCAGCACACCGGCGATGGTAGCCACACCGAGGGTGGAAACATCATGCTGCGCCTGCTGACTGGCATAATCGCTGAACCACACGGTACCGCGTGACAGCAGTTGCGCATCCGGGAACTGCTGTCGCAGCTCCCGCTCAATCGCCTTAAGCTGGCCGGTAATGGCATGGCTTTGCTGCATATCAAAGGAGCTACTCGCCAGTTCTCCATGGATAAAGTACCACTGCCGCCCCTGCTTATCGCGGGTGGTCAGCCAGCCGTTGCTCAGGCCAAGCTGGCTGGCATTCTGCTGCATCGCCAGTTGAGCACCGCGCACCAGCATCAACGGATCGTGGCTGATCTCCTGCCCGCTGACTCCGGCAAAAGCCGAGTAGAGTTGAGCCAGCACCCAGTCCGCCTGCGCTGTGCCACCGTTTTGCAGACGTGCGCGCGTGGCGGCATCAATCATGCTGTTGCGATGCTGCCAGGCAAACTGCCCCCAGGCCTGCTGCTGTCGCGCATCCAGCGGCCCTTTCACCTGCGCTAAACCGTCAAGCTGTTGCAGGCGCGTCAGCAGCGCCTGCGCCACAGCCGGATCATCCTGCTTACCGGGGCTGACCAGCCACACCATCTGGCGGTCAAGACGCTGCATAAAGCCCTGTTGCAGATCGGCAGGCATCGCGCCCATCGACTGCGCGGGCAGGAGCGCCAGCACGCTGCTGTTAATTCGTGCCTGCGGCAGCAGCAAAGCCAGACCTGCCAGCAACAGCAGGCAGACCATCAGCCAGGCAGCGGCAATCGCACGACTGCGATCAGAAAACAAAACGCTGCTGCTCTGCATCGGTGAGAGTGGTCGGCGTCAGGCGCTGGTTGCTGAGGGTAATATCGGTGCGATCGCCCTGGCGATCGTTGAGCTGGATGGTGTCGAGATAGCCAGCCCCCTGCAACGTAATGTTAGTAAACAGCTTATCCAGCGGTGAGGTGGATGGCGTCAGTACCAGACGCCAGCGATCCTGCCCGAGGTCGTGAAAATCCAGCGCGAAGTTCTGCTCCAGCACGCTGCGGTCAGCCTGGAAAAGCGCACGCAGCAGGTGGTTGAACTGGAACATCTGCGGATTACTGTCGGCGGTGACAATTTCTGGTGGCTGCCCGTTCATCACCTGCACCATGCGTTTTTCATCCAACACCAGCGTCAGCGGGAAGGGTTTCGCCTGCTGCCACCACAGCCCTTTGTCCTGGGCGATCATCAGCTGTCCGCTCGATTTCAGCGGCTGCGTCATACCTTTAATGGTGCGCAGCTGGTTGAAGTCAGCACGCACCACCGGCTGACTGGCAAAGCGCTGTTGCAGCTCGTCCAGCGTGACGGCCTGCGCACTGAGGCTGCATAGCGTCAGCAGGGTAAATAACATTCTGATCATGGCGTCACTCCCAGTCGGTCAAACAGGATTTGCGGGGAGACAAAGCTGATACCCTTATCTCCTTCAGCCACTGCCACCTGAATGGTGTAGCCGGTGGTGGTGCGCTGGCCGCTCTCTGCGTCGAAAATCTGATAGGCAATACGCAGACGATTTTCCACCTCTTCAATAGTGGCACGCACGCGGATACGCTGTTCAAAGGTCAGAGTGCCGCGATACTTCACCCGGGTATCGACGACCGGCCAGACATAGCCGGAGGCCTTCATCTCGCGGTAGCCGTAGTTAAATTTGCCCAGCAGGGCTTCGCGGGCGATCTCGAAATAGCGGAAATAGTTGCCGTGCCAGACTACGCCCATCGCATCCACATCGTGGAACGGGACGGTCAGCTCAACCTCAACAGAGAAACGCGCA